>JAEWZE010000148.1 GCA_023395465.1 Pseudomonadota bacterium | reverse complement strand
GGAGCGCGCTTGCGCTCGAAAACGTTCGCGACCAAGGTCGCTCCCACTGGGCGGCGGCGCGTGGCGGAATTCGAACGGACCTTCCACCACGCCCTCGGGCAGGCGCTCGACGCCTGCGGCAGGCGCGTCGAAGGCGCGATCGTGGTTGCCCGGAATGACGGCGACGTCCACCCGCCCATGGGCCTCGCGGAAATCACGCCATGCCGCATCCACCGCCGCGTTGCGGCGCGCATGCAGGAAGTCGCCCAGGATCCATAGCGAGCGCGCACCGGTCTGTGCCAGCAACGCCGCGAGGCGGGCGAGATCGTGCGCGGTGCCGCCGGTCGGCACGGCGATGCCGGCTGCGCGGAAGGTGTCGCCCTTGCCCAGGTGCAGGTCGGCGATCAGCAGGCGCCGGCGCGCCGGCCAGTACAGGGCGCGATCGGCGAGCAGGCACACCGGTTCGCCGGCCAGCTCGAGCTCGAGCGTTTCAGCCATGGCGCCTTTCCAGGCGTTCGGCGGCACGCTGCACGCGCGTGCGCCAGTCCTCGCTGCTGTGGCTGCCGCGCATGCCTTCGGCCCACAGCGGGAACGACAGCGGGGTCAGCGTCTTCGGCTGGCGCAGGTCGATGCGCGCGGCGTGGCAGCGCGCCAGCACGGCACGTAACGCGCGCACCTCCAGCTGCGCCTCCAGCACCTCGCGCTCGGCCTGCTCCAGCAGCAGGTGGCCGGGGTCGTGGCGCTGCAGCACGTCGAACAGCAGGCCGCTGGAGGCCTGCAATTGGCGCAGGCTGCGCAGCGCGCGACCGGGCAGCGAGGGCGGCAGCAGGCCGGCCACGCGCGCGATCTCGCGGAACTGGCGGCGGGCGAGTTCGGCCAGGTTGGCGCCGCCGCGCAGGTCGTCGAGCAGCTGCGCGGGATCGAGCAGCGCGTGCAGCGTGTCCTCGTCCATCTGCGTCTGCGCCTGCGCGGTGAGCGCCAGGCCGTAGTCGTTGACCGCGAAGCCGAAGGTGTTCGGCGCCAGCCGGCTCCAGCGCAGCGCCAGCAGCGCGGCCAGGCCCTCGTGCACGCCGCGTCCGGCGAACGGGTACAGGAACAGGTGCCAGCCCTCGCGCGTCTTCGCGAACTCCGCCAGCAGCGCCCCCGGCGCCGGCAGGGCCGAGATCCGCGCCTGCAGGTCCAGCAGCGGCGCCAGCGCGCGCATTTCCGAACTGTCGTGCGGGCCCGCCAGCACCTGCGCCACGCGCGCGCCCAGTTCGCTCGACATCGGCATGCGCCCGCCCTGCCAGCGCGGCACGGTGCCCTCGCCCTTCTTCGCGATGCGCACGTAGGCGGTCATGTCCTGCAGCCGCACCAGCTCCAGCGTGCGGCCGGCGAACTGGAAGCTGTCGCGCGGGCGCAGGCGCGAGAGGAAACTCTCCTCGACGCTGCCCAGGCTGCCGCCGCGCAGCAGCTTCACCTGCAGCGCGCCATCGCTGGTGATGGTGCCGATCGACAGCCGATGGCGCTGCGCTATGCGGCGGTCGGTCACGCGATACACGCCGTCCTCGCCCACAACGACGCGCGTGTATTCGGGATAGTGCTGCAGCGCCCGTCCGCCCTGCACGACGAAGGCCAGCACCGCCTGCCACTGCGCATCGGCCAGTGCGGCGAAGGCATGCGTGCCACGGACTTCGGTCAGGAGCGCCGCGGGTTCGAAGCCGCCGCCAAGCGCCAGGGTGACGCAATGCTGCGCGAGGACGTCCAGCGAGAGCAGCGGCGGCGGCCGCGATTCGATCTCGCCCTGCGCCAGGGCTTCGCGCGCGGCGGCGTACTCGGCCAGCTCCAGCGCGTGCGTCGGCGCGCAGACGATGTGGCCGGCCTCGCCCGGACGATGGCGCGCACGTCCGGCACGCTGCAGCAGGCGCGCCATGCCCTTGGGGCTGCCGATCTGGATCACCTGGTCGACGGCGGGGAAATCCACGCCGAGATCGAGGCTGGAGGTGGCGACCACGCAGCGCACGCGGCCTTCGCGCAGGCCCTGTTCGACGAAGGCGCGCAGCTTCGGGTCGAGCGAGCCGTGGTGCAGGGCCAGGGTGTCGGGGTCGTCCAGCCAGGTGGCGGACAGCGCGCGGTGCCAGAGTTCGGCCTGGGCGCGGGTGTTGGCGAACAGCAGGGTGGTGCGCGCGGCCTGCAGGCAGGCGGACACGCGCTGGACCTGCGACAGGCCGATGTGGCCGGCCCAGGGGAAGCGTTCGCCGGCTTCGGGCAGCAGGGTCTGCAGCGACATGCTGCGCGGCCGCGCCGCCTGCACGATGGCGGCGCCGGGGGCGTGCGGCAGCAGGACGTCGCGCGCCTGTTCGAGGTTGCCCAGCGTGGCCGACAGGCCCCAGATGCGCACGCCCGGTGCCCACGCACGCAGCCGGGCCAGGCACAGCTGCAGCAGCACGCCGCGCTTGTTGCCCAGCAGCTCGTGCCACTCGTCCACCACGATGCCGCGCAGGCCGGCCAGCTGCGCGGCGGTGTCCGGGTAGCTCAACAGCAGGGCCAGCGATTCGGGCGTGATCACCAGCGCGTCGGCGCGCCCCTGGCGTGCCAGGCGCCGGTCGCGCGAACTCGCGTCCCCGGTCCGCATCGCCACCGTCCAGTCCAGGCCCAGCGCCTCGACCGGTTCGCGCAGGGCACGCACCGTGTCGCTGGCCAGCGCGCGCAGCGGCGTGATCCAGAGCAGGCGGGTACGGGGCCCGGCCGGCTTCTTCCTGGGGGTCGTTGTTTTGCTGGCGGTCTTCGAACGTGAGGACGTCTTCGCGCGTGCGGCCCTCGCCGCGGCCTTGCGTGCCTCGTCGAGCGCGTCGAGCAGCGGGCCGCCGAGCGCGGCCAGGGTCTTGCCGCTGCCGGTGGGCGTGACCAGCAATCCCGATTCGCCGCGCCGCCAGCGCCGCCAGGCCTCGCGCTGGAAGGACGCCGGCGTCCAGCCACGCGTGTCGAACCACGCCCCCAGCGGTGCGTCGAAGCGCGCGCGCCGCGCATCGTCCTTCATCGTGCCAGCGCCCGCAGCGTGTCGAGCCGGTCGGCTTCGGCCGCGGGCTTGTCCTGGCGCCAGCGCAGGATGCGCGGGAAGCGCACCGCGATCCCGGACTTGTGGCGCGACGAGCGGTTCACCGCCTCGAAGCCGAGTTCGAACACGTGCACGCCCGGCACCGAGCGCACCGGGCCGAAGCGCTCGAGCGTGTTGGCGCGGATCCAGCGGTCGAGCCGGAGGATCTGCGCGTCGTCCAGCCCACTGTAGGCCTTGGCCACCGGCACCAGCGCATCGCCATCCCACAGGCCGAAGGTGTAGTCGGTATAGAGCGTGCTGCGGCGGCCGTGGCCGGACTGGGCGTAGATCAGCACCGCGTCGATGGTGAGCGGGTCGATCTTCCACTTCCACCAGTCGCCGCGGCGGCGTCCGCTCTGGTAGGCCGCGTCGGCACGCTTGAGCATCAGGCCCTCGACGCCGCGCGTGCGCGCCTGGGCACGCAGATCGGCGGCGGACCGCCAGTCCACGGCCGACACCAGCGGCGAAGCGGCGATGCGTGGGTCGTCGTGCGCGGCCAGCAGCGCTTCGAGTGCGGCGCGACGTTCGTGCTGCGGGCGCTGCCGCCAGTCCTGGCCGTCGAGTTCGAGCAGGTCGTAGGCCTGCACCCGCACCGGCGTGTCGGCCAGGGTCTTCGGCCCCGGCTTGCGTCGCTGGATGCGCGTCTGCAGCGCGGTGAACGGCAGCGGCGCGTCCTCGCCGGGGCGCCAGGCGAGCAGCTCGCCGTCGAGCACGCAGTCGCGCGGCAGCGACATCGCCGCGTGCTCGATCTCGGGAAAGCGGCCGTCCAGCCGCTCCTCCCCGCGCGACCACAGCGCCACCTCGCCACCGCGGCGGATCAGCTGCAGGCGGATGCCGTCCCATTTCCATTCCAGCAGCCAGGCGTCGATCGGACCCAGCGCGCGTTCGATCGCATCGGGGTCGTTGGCGAGTGCGGGCGGTGGCGTGTCCGCGCGGTCTTCGTCGACCTTGCCGGGTGTGCGCGGCTGTCCCGCGGTGACGCCGCCGGACGCTGGACCGGTGCTGCCGGCGACAGCCTCGCTGGTCGGCGCAGGCGTGGCGTCCCTGTCGTTGTCGTTGTCGTTGTCGTCGACCGTGCCTGCCGCGGCGCCGGGACGCAACGCGGCCTCCAGCGGCGTGGCGAGGAAGAACGGGTACGGCTGCTGGCGGTCGCTTTCGAGTTCCTCGTGCGACAGCAGCGCGGCCAGGAACTGCGGCGTGGGCTGCCAGCTGCCGAGCATGCGCTGGGCGATGCGGGCGATGTCGATGCCGCTCATCTCGGCCAGCGCCTGCTGCACCATGCGCTGCGACACGCCCACCCGGAGCGCGCCGGTCAGCAGCTTGTTGAACAGCAGGCGCTCGTCGAAGCACAGGCTGCGCCACGCCTCGACCACCACGGTGCGGCGCACTTCGGCATCGCGGTTGGCGACCGGCAGCAGGCGGCGCTCGATCCACTCCCACAGCGGCACGTCTTCACCCGGCTGCCTGGGATCGTCGAGCAGCACCGCCAGGGTTTCGGCCAGGTCGCCGACCTGGTCGTAGCTGTCGTCGACCAGCCAGTCGGGCAGACCGGACTCGGCCGCGATCCATTCGCGCAGTTCGCGGGTGTTGGCGATGCGCTGCTTCGCACCGGCGATCTTGCCCCCGGACAGCAGGTGCAGCGCCCAGGCGGCATCGCGCGGCGGCGCTTCGCGGAAGTAGCGCACCAGCGCCGCACGCTTGTCGAGCGTGGCGGTGCTGCGGTCGAGTTCACGGTAGAGGGCGGCGAAGCGGCGCATGTCAGGTGCACCCCATTGCGTTCCGTCGCACGGCCCCTTCCCCCGCCTGCGGGCGAAGGCTGGGATGGGGGCAGGTCCGTGGTGCGATGCCCGGCGATTCCGCGACCTGCCGGACCCCCACCCTGGCCCTCCCCCGCGCGCGGGGGAGGGAGCGAGGCCGTGCGGCGCTGCGGAGCCACGGCATGTCAGTCCTCCTCCCCGTATCCCGTCCGGAACGCGCCGGCGTCGATGCCGTCCTCGCACAGCCTGCGGACGATGGCGTCGGTGTTGCCGTGGGTGGCGATCACGCGGGTCGCGCCGGTCTCGCGCACGGTGCGGATCAGGTCCGGCCAGTCGGCGTGGTCGGAGACGACGAAGCCGCGGTCGTAGTTGCGGCGGCGGCGGTTGCCGCGGATGCGCATCCATCCCGAGGCGAAGCCGGTCTGCGCGCGGCGGAAGCGGCGCATCCAGGCGCTGCCCGCGGCCGATGGCGGCGCCAGCACGAGGCGGCCGGCGTAGTCGGCGCCGCGCGCCTGCTCCGACACGGGTTCCGTCGGCGGCAGCGCGATGCCGCAGGCGCGATAGACATCCACGCCACTGGCGATCGCGCCATGCAGCAGCACCGGCGCTTCCAGGAACGGCGCCAGCTCGGCCAGCACCCGCTGCGCCTTGCCCAGCGCGTAGCAGAACAGCACGGCGGCGGTGCCCTCGGCCTCGCAGGTCGCGCGCCAGTCGGCGATTTCGCGCGCCACCTCGGCCGTATCCGGCCAGCGGTAGATCGGCAGGCCGAAGGTGGCCTCGGTGATGAAGGTGTCGCAGGGCACGACCTCGAACGGCGCGCAGGTCGGATCGGGCTGGCGTTTGTAGTCGCCCGAAGCCACCCACACCCGGCCGCCGGCTTCGATCCGGACCTGCGCCGATCCCAGCACGTGCCCGGCCGGGTGCAGCGACACGCGGGCGTTTCCAAGCTCGAAGCCTTCGCCGTACGCCACTACCCGGTAGCGCTGCGGCCCCAGCCGCCATTCCAGGATCGGCAGGCTTTCGCGCACGCAGTGGTACTCGCCCATGCCGCCACGGGCGTGGTCGCCGTGGCCGTGGGTGATGACCGCGCGCGGCACCGGACGCCAGGGATCGATGTGGAAATCCCCGGCCGGGCAGTACAGGCCCTCGGGGCGCAACTCCACCAGGTCGCGCGGAGCGTTCATCGCGGCGGGATCGGCGCCGCGTCTGGACGGCGGGGTTGGACGGACATGCGACGCATCGGATTCCTGCAATAGCGCGCGACCGGCGCATGCCGGCACGGGAAGGTCGGTCGAGGCTAGCCGGGCGTCCATGCGGCCGGCGTCAACACGCGAGGCGGAACACAGGCCACGGCGAGGTCGGCCTGCAGGCCTGAACAGCCGTGCCACGGGCGTTCATGGTCGCCGCGTTGCCGTCTCACAACCTGAGACGGGGGCCCGCCAGCCTGCCTTCATGGAAACTGCCCGCAAACTGTCCATCCTCGCCGACGCCGCGAAGTACGACGCTTCCTGCGCGTCCAGCGGCGCGGGCCGGCGCGACTCCACGCGCAGCGGCGGCATCGGCAGCACCGAGGGCATGGGCATCTGCCACAGCTACACGCCCGACGGGCGCTGCGTGTCGCTGCTCAAGATCCTGCTCACCAACTTCTGCGTCTATGACTGCGCCTACTGCGTGAACCGCGTGAGCAGCAACGTCGAGCGCGCGCGCTTCCGCGTCGACGAGGTGGTCAAGCTCACCCTGGATTTCTACCGGCGCAACTACATCGAGGGCCTGTTCCTCTCCAGCGGCATCATCCGCAACGGCGACTACACCATGGAGCAGCTGGTGGAAGTGGCGCGCAGCCTGCGTGAGGACCATCGCTTCGCCGGCTACATCCACCTCAAGACCATTCCGGAAGCCTCGCCCGAACTGCTGGCGGCCGCCGGCCGTTACGCCGATCGCCTGTCGATCAACGTCGAATTGCCCACCGAGCAGGGCCTGGCGGCACTGGCGCCGGAGAAGCGCCTGCCGGCGATCCGCGGGGCCATGGGCGAACTGCGCTGGCGCATCGAGGAATCGAAGCAGGCTCGCAGGGCGTCGACCGGCGTGGGTTCGGTGGCGGGCGCGCCGCGCAGGCGCGCGCCGAAGTTCTCGCCGGGCGGGCAGAGCACGCAGATGATCGTCGGTGCCGATGGCGCCAACGACCGCACCATCCTGTCGATGGCCGACAACCTGTACGGCAACTACCGCCTGCGCCGCGTGTACTACTCGGCCTTCAGCCCGATCCCAGACGCCAGCAGCAGGCTGCCGCCGCGCGCGCCGCCGCTGCAGCGCGAGCACCGCCTGTACCAGGCCGACTGGCTGCTGCGCTTCTACGATTACCGGATCGAGGAGATCGCCGACGGTCGTGGCGACGGCATGCTCGACCTGGACGTCGATCCCAAGCTGGGCTGGGCGCTGCGGCATCCCGAACGCTTCCCGGTCGACCTCAACACGGCCGCGCGCGAGCTGCTGCTGCGGGTACCGGGCCTGGGCGTGCGCAACGTCGACCGGGTGCTGGCCGCGCGCCGCCACGGCCGCCTGCGCGTCGCCGACCTCGCCCGCCTGCGCGCGCCGCTGTCGAAGCTGCTGCCGTTCGTGCAGCTGGCCGACCACCATCCACACCGCGCGCTCGACGATCCACAGGCCCTGCGCGCCCGTCTCGCGCCGCCGCCACGGCAGGGATCGCTGTTCGACGCGGCGGCCTGAATGACGCGCTGGTCGGCCCGCGTCGATCCGCCCTGGGATGCGGAGACCTGGCGCCAGCGCGCGCGCCATGCGCTGCGCGCGCAGGTGCCGCCCGAGGACATCGACTGGCTGGACGGCGATGCGCCCGCAGCCCTGCTGGCGGCACCCGACATCGTCGAGGCTCCCATGCGCGCCCTCGAACCGCGTGCATCCAGCGCCCTGCTCGGCCTGGCCGGCGAGGTGCTGTGCCACCGCGATCCGCAGCGGCTGGGCCTGCTCTACCGGCTGCTCTGGCGCGCCAACCACGGCGAGCGGCAGCTGCTGTCCAATCCGGCCGATGCCGACGTGCGCCGCGCCCAGGCGCTGGCGCAGTCGGTGCGCCGGGACGCGCACAAGATGAAGGCGTTCGTGCGCTTCCGCGCGGTGCCCGGCGACGACAACGCGTTCATCGCCTGGTTCGAGCCCGAACACCGCATCGTCGACCAGGTCGCGCCGTTCTTCGCGCGCCGCTTCGCCGGCATGCGCTGGGCGATCCTCACCCCGTACCGCAGCGCGCGGTGGGATGGCGAGACGCTGGCGTTCGGCGATGGCGCCCTGCCGTCCGACGCCCCGGCCGACGATGCCCACGAGGACCTGTGGCGCACCTACTACGCGCACATCTTCAACCCGGCGCGGCTCAATCCGCGGATGATGCGCCAGGAGATGCCGGTGAAGTACTGGAAGCACCTGCCCGAGGCGCAACTGCTGCCCGGGCTGATGCGCGATGCCGGCGTGCGCGTGCGCGAGATGGCCGAGCGCGAGGCGCAGGCACCTCGCCGCCGCATTCCGTCGCACGAGGCGCCGACCGAGGCCGCGGCAGCGGGCGCCGACGAGCTGCGGCTGCCGCGGGAAGCGCCGGCCGACCTGCGTGCGCTGCGCGCAGCGGCGCGCGGCTGCCGCGCCTGCCCGTTGTGGGAGCCGGCGACGCAGACGGTGTTCGGCGAAGGGCCGCCGGATGCGCGCGTGCTGCTGCTGGGCGAGCAGCCCGGAGATACCGAGGACCTCAACGGCCGGCCGTTCACGGGTCCCGCGGGCCAGCTGCTCGACCGCGCCCTGGCCGAACTGGGGTTGGATCGCAGCCGCTTCTACCTCACCAATGCCGTCAAGCATTTCCGCTTCGAGCGCCGCGGCAAGCAGCGCCTGCACCGCAACCCCGAGGCCGTGCACGTCGAGGCCTGCCGGCCATGGCTGGCGCGGGAGATCGAGGCGATGCGTCCCGAGGCGATCGTATGCCTGGGCGCGACCGCGGCGCTGGCCCTGCTCGGCCGCGGCGTGCGGCTGATGGAGGAGCGCGGCCGGTGGCGCGACCTGCACGACGGCGGTCGCGCGCTGCTGACCGTGCATCCGGCCTGGGTGCTGCGCCAGCGCACTGCGGCCGGGCGCGAGGCGGCGTACGCCGGTTTGCTCGCCGACCTGGCGCTGCTGCGCGGTATCGCCGCCGGGGAACCTGCCACCGCGTGACGCCGGGCTGCGATGGGCGGGGCGCAGCCCAATGCACCGTTCGCCGACCCCGACTGCAAGCAACGCTTCCACGCGTCGCCGCGCCGGCGCACCCGCTTTCGCGGCGTGCGGTTTCGCGATAGGGTCGGCGCCTTTCCCGGATGAGCGCGCCGCCATGGCCGATGACGCAGGTTCCCGCGAATTCCTGGTGCTCTCGCGCGGCCAGTGGCGTCGCGATGCGACACCGGACGAGGTCCAGGCCGCGATCGATGCGTTCTACGAGTGGCTCGACGCGCACGTCGCCGCCGGGCGCCTGAGGGCCGGCCAGCGCCTGGCACGGGCGGGCGCCACGGTGTCGGCGAAGTCGGTCGCGCTCGATGGACCTTTCGGCGAAACCAAGGAGCTGGTGGGCGGCTACTGGTTCGCACTCGCGCCTTCGCTCGAGGAGGCCGCATCGCTGCTCTCCACCAGCCCCACCCTGCCCCTGGGCCTGTTCTACGAAGTACGTCCGCTGGAACCGGAGCGGGCCAGCGCCTTCAGGCGCAGCAACGAAACGCCCGGCTGACCGGCTGCGCACCGCGCGTATCCCCCTTGCGTCTTCACAGGGAGCGATCGGAATGATTCCGCCACGCAATCCCCATGCCCGCGCCACCGACACCAGCGTCGCGGTGGATGCGCTGATGCGCGGACTCGCCCATCCGCACAAGCCCGCCATCGAGACGCTACGCCGGGCCGTCCTCGCCATCGACCCGTCGATCGCCGAAGGCGTGAAGTGGAACGCGCCCAGCTTCCGCACCCGGGAGTACTTCGCCACCGTGCACCTGCGCGCGAAGACCGGCGTCGTGCTGATCCTGCACCGCGGCGCCAGGACGCGCGCGGAGACGGCGGACGCCTCGTGCTTCGACGACCCCGACCGCCTCCTGCACTGGCTGGGACCGGACCGCGCCCAGGTCGCGTTCGCCGATGCAGGCGACCTCGCCCGCCGCAGCGGCCAGCTGCAGGCATTGCTGCGGCGCTGGATCACGCTGCTCTGAATCGCCGCCGCTGCGGCGACGCCGTGCCGGCGCAGCCGGAACTGCCATTGGTCATTGGCGCCGGCCGCAGCACTTCGTCACACTCAGCGCCCTGTCCCGACCGCAGGTGCGCGCTGCATGTCCTTCACCTCGCCGCTGTTCATCACCTTCTCCGCCTACCTGCTGCTGATGGTCGGCATCGGATTCGTCGCCTGGCGGCGCACGCGCACCTTCGACGACTACATCCTGGGCGGGCGCTCGCTCAACAGCTACGTCACGGCGCTGGCGGCGGGCGCGTCGGACATGAGCGGCTGGCTGATGATGGGCCTGCCCGGCGCGCTGTACCTGGGCGGCGCCTCCGAGGCCTGGATCGCGGTCGGCCTGCTGATCGGCGCCTGGGCCAACTGGCGCTTCGTCGCCGGGCCGCTGCGCGTGTACACCGAGCGCACCAGCAACGCGCTGACCCTGCCCGACTACTTCACCCACCGCTTCGAGGACCACAGCCGCCTGCTGCGCATCCTCTCGGCGCTGGTGATCCTGGTGTTCTTCGCCATCTACTGCGCCTCGGGCGTGGTCGCCGGGGCGCGCCTGTTCGAAAGCATGTTCGGACTGCCGTACGGCCAGGCGATGCTGTGGGGCGCGGCGGTCACCATCGCCTACACTTTCATCGGCGGCTTCCTCGCGGTGAGCTGGACCGACACGGTGCAGGCCACGCTGATGATCTTCGCCCTGCTGCTGGTGCCGGTGTTCGCGATCGTCGGCGTCGGCGGTCCGGGCCAGGCGCTGGCGCTGGTCGAACAGGTCGATCCGGCGCGCCTGGACTGGGTGGGCAGCGGCGGCGCGATCGCCATCGTCTCGCTGCTGGCCTGGGGCCTGGGCTATGTCGGCCAGCCGCACCTGCTGGCCCGCTTCATGGCCGCCGACAGCCTGGCCACGATCCCGCGCGCGCGCCGCATCGCGATGACCTGGATGACGCTGTGCCTGCTCGGTTCCATCGCCACCGGCTTCTTCGGCATCGCCTGGTTCGCGCAGCATCCGGCGGCGGCCGGCCCGGTGGACGCCAACCCCGAGCGCGTGTTCATCGCGCTGTCGGAACTGCTGTTCAACCCGTGGATCGCCGGCGTGCTGCTGTCGGCGATCCTGGCCGCGGTCATGAGCACGCTGGCGGCGCAGCTGCTGGTGTGCTCCAGCGCGCTGACCGAAGACTTCTACCGCGGCTTCCTGCGTCCGCGCGCGGGCCATCGCGAACTGGTCTGGATCGGCCGCGCGATGGTGCTGGCGGTGGCGCTGCTGGCGATGTGGATCGCGCGCGATCCCGAGTCGCGCGTGCTCGGCCTGGTGGCCTACGCCTGGGCGGGCTTCGGCGCCGCGTTCGGCCCGGTCGTCGTGCTGTCGCTGTTCTGGAAGCGCATGACCCGCAACGGCGCGCTGGCCGGCATGCTGGTGGGCGCGGTCACCGTGATCGTCTGGAAGCAGACCGGCAGCCCGCTCTACGAGATCGTGCCCGGCTTCGTCGCGGCGACCGTGGCGATCGTGGTGGTGAGCCTGCTCGGCCGCGCACCGTCGGCGCAGCTGCAGGCGCGCCACGAGCAGGTGCGCCTGGCGCTGGAGGAGAGCGGCTACTAGGGCCGCCGGTCGGCTTGCACCGACGCGGTCGCGCCCGCACTGCGCGCGTGGGCCTGCGCCCCGAACGTACCTGTGGGCACCCGCCGGTGACGATGGCGCCCCGCATCGCCGTCGATCGGCGGTCGCGCCGGCGCGTCGCGCACCGGGTCGATGGCGACCGCTCACTCGGCGAGGAACGCCTCCGCGTCCACCACTTCCACGCCCTGCAGCTGGCCCAGCAGGCGGTCGAACCAGGCCTTGTGCGAAGCGCCGACGATCGACAGCACGCGCACGCCCGGTCGTTCGCGGAAGGTGCTGCCGATGTTGGCGACCATGCGCAGGTTGCGCAGGTCCCAGCCGGCGACGTACTGGCGGCCGAAGCGCTGCGGCGAGTCCTCCGCCAGCGCGCGCGAGAAGTCGCACCGCATCGGCATGTGCTGGTAGCCGGCGCTGTTGGTGTGGCGGTACAGCGGCAGCAGGTCGGTCGCCTGGCGCAACTGGCGGTCGCGTTCGCGCAGCGCGGCGCATTCGGGCGGTGCGCTGTCCCAGGCGCCGCGGATCGCGGTCGCGAAGCCGTCCATGTCGTCGATGCGCAGGTTGTCGCCGGTGTGGTCGTCCACCGGGTGCACGCGCTCGAGGCCCAGGCGCACCGCCAGCGCGGCGGCGACAACCGTGTTCTCGTTGCTCGAGGCCGCGCGCTTGCGCAGCGCCTGTACCAGCGCTTCGTCCAGGCCGTCGCCGGCGCGCCGCTCGCCCGCTCCGAGATGCAGCCACTGCACCAGGGCCGAGTTGGGGTCGCCCGCGGCGAAGAAGGTGGCCGCCAGCCGGCGCCGCTGCTGCGGCGTGGGCGCTTCCGGCCAGGCCGCCAGCTGCGCGTCGACGCCGGCGATCGCCGCCGGCACGTCCAGGCCGGTGGCCGCGCGCGCCGCAGCGGTGTCGGGACAGTAGCTGGCAATGCCCTCCGGGTCGTAGACCGTGGGATGGCGCGCCATCAGGTCGCAGGTTTCGCCGGGCATCGCCTCGACGGTGATGATGTCCGGCGCGAACGCCGCCAGGCGCTGCAGCACCGGCTCGATCGCGCCGGGCGCCACGTCCCCGGCGTCGCCCTGCGCCAGATGCACCGTGCCCAGCACGAGCACGCGGGTGGGGGGACCTTCGAAGGCCTGCTGCACGGGGGGCGCGGCCACGGCCGTGGCGGGCACGCACAGCGGGCTGGCGGCGAGCAGCAGGACGGACAGCAACGGACGTCGCATCGGCGGGCTCCGGACGGGAAGACCCCATCACACCCGCTCCGGCCAGCACGCGCATGACCGGATGGTCACCCTGACCATCGGCGCACCGCGGGCGCGACGAGTCCTGCCGCCGCGGTGCGCCGCCCAGGCGGGCGCGATGGCCACCACCTCATATCGGGCCTGCCGGCATTCCCGCCGCGAGCGGGGCAATGCGCCCTTTACGGGCGGAAGGGACCGAAGGCGGAAGGGCGCGCCGCAGGCGCGCGTCAGGACCGGTCGCTGCATAGCGTCACCTGCGGCCGGCCCCATCGAAGCAGCCGCCGTCAGAAATCCCAGCGCGCCGACAGCGTCACCGGCACCGACAGCCGGCTGCCCGTGTCGTTGATGCCGGCCAGCCCCAGTCCGCCAATGGCGCTGTCGTCGTCCTTCAGGTCGGCGACATAGCGCACGCCGCTGGCCAGGGTGATGCTGAAGGTCTCGCCCGCCGGCACGAGTACGCCCACGTCGAGCCCGCCCGTCGCCGACCAGCCCGAGTCGTAGAACGGCGCATCGGCAATGGTGATGCCGGCATCGGGAATCTCGAACGTCGCGGCGATGGCATCGGTGCGGGTCGCGCCCAGGCGCGCGCCGACGAAGGGGCGCGCCGCGCCCGCCGTGCCGAAGTAGTGCCGGTAGCCGACTTCGGCCGACAGCGCCTCGTACGCGCCGAAGCTGCCATAGACCGGCAGCTCGGTATCGAGCGCGGGCACGAAGGCGCCGCCCACCTGCACGTTGCCGCGGCCCGCGCGCGTCTGCCGCAGCTGGCCGAACAGTTCGCGGCGCTCGTCGAAGGCGTAGGCGAACTCCAGCCCGTAGCTGTCGGCCAGGTCGTAGATCCGGTCGTGGCCGCGCGCGCCGATGCGCAATTCCGCATCCACGCCCGCCAGCGCCGGATTGAGCGGGCCGAGATCGGGCACGACCGCGACCGCGCCCTCATGGACATCGCCACTGAGCGGCATGTCGACGCCGCCGATCAGCGACATCGAGAGACGCCCGGCTTCGGGACCGGCGGCATGC
>JAEWZE010000097.1 GCA_023395465.1 Pseudomonadota bacterium | reverse complement strand
GCCGGTCATGTACTCGCAGCCGTGGTTGCCGATGCCCTCGACCACCGCGGTCGCACCCGAGTTGCGCACGCAGAACCGCTCGCCGACGGTGCCGCGGATGAAGATCTCGCCGCTGGTGGCGCCGAAGCCGATGACGTTGCCCGCAATGGTGTCGGTGGCCGCGTCTGCGGTGGGCGGGGCGGAACGCGATGGCTTGACGACGATCCGGCCTCCGGAGAGTCCCTTGCCCACGAAGTCGTTGGCGTCGCCCTCGAGGACCAGCTCGACTCCGGAGGGCACGAAGGCGCCGAAGGAGTTGCCGGCGGAGCCGGTGAGGTCCACGGTGAGCGAGCCGTCGGCAAGCCCCTTGGCGCCGGTGGCGCGCGTGACCTCGTGGCCCAGGCGCGTGCCCACGGACCGGTCCACGTTGGAGATCGGGTAGCTGAGCTTCAGCGGGCCGGCGGATCCGGCGGCGCCGCGGCGGGCGGCCATCAGCAGCGCCGAGGAATCGGCGATGATCTGCTGGTCGAGCGTGCCCTCCAGGCCGTGCTCCTGGGACTTCGTGCAGCGCGGGTCCTGCTCCATCCACGGGCTCTCGGCGACGTGGAGGATGCGGTCGAGGTTGAGCTTCGCCGCGCGCGGCAGGTCCTTCAGGTCGGAGCGGGGGCGCAGGCAGTCGACGCGGCCGACGGCCTCGTCGATGGAGCGGAAGCCCAGTTCCGCGAGGTATTCGCGGATCTCCTCGGCGATGAACGTGAAGAAGTTGACCACGTGCTCGGCGCGGCCGGTGTACTTCTTGCGCAGCTCCGGGTTCTGCGTGGCGATGCCGACCGGGCAGGTGTCCAGGTGGCAGACGCGCATCATGACGCAGCCCTCGACCACCAGCGGCGCGGTGGCGAAACCGTACTCCTCGGCACCGAGCAGCATGGCCACCATGACGTCGCGGCCGGTCTTGAGCTGGCCGTCGCACTGCACGCGGATGCGGTCGCGCAGGCCGTTGAGCATCAGCGTCTGCTGCGTCTCGGCCAGGCCCAGCTCCCACGGTCCGCCGGCGTGCTTGAGGCTGGTCAGCGGCGAGGCGCCGGTGCCGCCGTCGTGGCCGGAGATGAGCACCACGTCGGCGTGGGCCTTGGACACGCCCGCCGCGACGGTGCCGACGCCGAGCTCGGAGACGAGCTTGACGTGGATGCGCGCGTTCGGGTTGGCGTTCTTCAGGTCGAAGATCAGCTGCGCCAGGTCCTCGATCGAGTAGATGTCGTGGTGCGGCGGCGGCGAGATCAGGCCGATGCCCGGCCGCGCGTAGCGCAGCCGTGCGATCAGCGGATTGACCTTGCTGCCGGGAAGCTGGCCGCCCTCGCCAGGCTTGGCGCCCTGTGCGACCTTGATCTGCAGCACCTCGGCGTTGATCAGGTATTCGGGCGTGACGCCGAAGCGGCCCGACGCGATCTGCTTGATCTTGCTGCGCTTCTCGGTGCCGTAACGGGCGGGGTCCTCGCCGCCTTCGCCGGAGTTGCTGCGTCCGCCGAGGCGGTTCATGGCGATGGCCAGCGCCTCGTGCGCTTCGGGCGAGAGGGCGCCCAGGCTCATCGCGGCCGAGTCGAAACGCCTGACGATCGAGGCCACCGGTTCCACTTCGTCCAGCGGCACCGGCGCGCCCAGCGGCCTGAAACGCAGCAGGTCGCGCAGCGCGGCGGGTGGGCGGGTGTCGACGTGGCCGGCGTAGACCTTCCAGTCCTCGCGCGTGCCGGTCAGCACCGCGCGCTGCAGGGCCTGCACCACGTCCGGGTTGTACTGGTGGTATTCGCCGCCGTGCACGTAGCGCATCAGGCCGCCGGGCTCGGGCAGGGCGGTGTCGTCCCAGCCGTGCGCGGCCAGCGTCCAGGCGTCGGCCTCAAGCCGCGCGAAGCCCGCGCCGCCCACGCGCGAGGGCGTGCCCTCGAAGCACAGCGCGACCACCGCTTCGTCCAGCCCGACGATCTCGAACAGCTGCGCGCCGCGATAGCTGGCGATGCTGCCGATGCCCATCTTCGACAGGATCTTGAGCAGGCCTTTCTTGATGCCGCGCCGGTAGCTGCGGCCGAACTGGGTCGGCTCGTTGCTGGTCTTGCCGCCGAGCAGGCCGCGGCGCGCGAGCGCCGCCAGGGTCTGGTAGGCGAGGTAGGGGTAGACCGCGGTCGCGCCGAAGCCGATCAGGCAGGCGAAGTGGTGCGGGTCGCGCGCGGTGCCGGTCTCGACGATGAGATTGGTGTCGCAGCGCAGGCCCTGGCGCACCAGGTGCAGGTGCACCGCGCCGGTGGCCAGCAGCGCATGCACCGCGGCGTGCCCGTGGCGCGGCCGGCGGTCGCTGAGGATCAGCAGCTCCACGCCTGCGCGCACCGCGGCCTCGGCCTCGGCGCAGATGCGGGTCAGCGCGGCGCGCAACCCGCTGCGGCGGTCGAAGTACAGGTCGATGTAGCGATGCCGCGACTCGAAGCGCTCCAGCGCCAGCAGCTGGTGCAGCTTGCGCTGCGACAGCACCGGCGAGTTGAGCATCACGTGGTCGACGTTCTCGGCCTGGTCGAGGAACAGGTTGCCCTCGCGCCCGATCTGGGTGGAGAGCGTCATCACGCACTCCTCGCGCAGCGGGTCGATCGGCGGATTGGTGACCTGGGCGAAGGCCTGCCGGAAGCAGTCGTAGAGCGGGCGCACGCGCTGGCTGATCGCAGCCATCGGCACGTCGTCGCCCATCGAGCCGATGCCCTCCTGCTCGGTCTCGGCCAGCGGCCGCAGCACCGCTTCCTGCTCTTCGCGCGAGAGCTGGAACAGCTTCTGGAAGGCGAGCAGCATTTCCGGGGTGAATGGCGCGTCGGTCAGGGCCGGGTCGATCAGTTCGGTGTGCAGCCAGCGCATCCCGCGCTTGAGCCACTGCTTGTACGGCGCACGCGCGCGGTTGAGGTCGTCGATCGCCTCGCTGTCGAGCAGCCGGTCGCCCTCGAGGTCGATCGCGATCATCTCGCCAGGCCCGAGCTTGCCCTTGGCCTGCACCTGGTCCGGCGGCAGGTCCCACACGCCCGCCTCGGAAGCGATCACGAACACGCCGTCGTTCGACAGCGTCCAGCGCGCCGGGCGCAGGCCGTTGCGGTCGAGCGTGCAGGCGGCGAAGCGCCCGTCGCACATCACCACGCCGGCCGGGCCGTCCCAGGGCTCGGAGTTGATCGAGTAGTACTCGTAGAACGCGGACAGGTCGGCGTCCTTGTACTCCAGCGACTGGGTCGCCGGCGGGATCAGGATGCGCATCGCCTGCGGCAGGTCCATGCCGCCGAGCAGCAGCCACTCGAGCATGTTGTCGAGCGACTGCGAATCTGAACCGTGCAGGGTCACGGTGGACTGGAACTCGGACACGTCCAGCAGCGGCGAACGCCACACGTCCTTGCGCGCCTGCGCCCAGCGCCGGTTGCCCTCGATGCTGTTGATCTCGCCGTTGTGGGCGAGCCTGCGGAACGGGTGCGCCAGCGGCCAGCGCGGCAGGGTGTTGGTGGAAAAGCGCTGGTGGAACACCACCGCGCGCGCGCCCAGAGCCGGGTGCGAGAGATCGGGAAACAGCTGGCGCAGGTGGCTGGGCAGCACCATGCCCTTGTAGCCGAGCAGCCGCGGCGACAGGCCGACGACGTAGAAGTCGGGCACGCCGGCCAGCGCCTCCTCGCTGCGCCGCCGCGCCAGATAGAGCGCGCGCTCGAGCGCGGCGATGTCGCTGCCGTCCGATTCGATGAAGACCTGCTCGATGCGCGGCACCGTGCTCTGCGCCAGCTTGCCGCAGGCGGTCAAGTCGATCGGCACCACGCGCCAGCCGGCCACGCGCACGCCTTCGCGCTGCAGCTGCGCGGCGAGCGTGTCGCGGCAGCGTGCGGCGTCGGCATCCGCGTGCGGCAGGAACACCATGCCGGCGGCGACCGTTCCCGCGTGCAGCGGAAAGCCCGATTCCTGCGCCAGCACGCGCACGAACGCGTCCGCGCCGTGGATCAGCACGCCGCAGCCGTCGCCCGACAGGCCGTCGGCCGCGACGCCGCCGCGATGCGCCATGCGCGACAGCGCTTCGAGCGCGATGTCGACGATGGCGCGTTCGGGATCGCCCTGGATCTTCGCGATCAGGCCGAAACCACAGCTGTCGTGTTCGCTTGCGGGGTCGTGGAGGCCCCGATCCGGGTATGCCCGCATCGTCATGTCGTCGTGGTGGAGTGGTCGGGTGGCGTGGGGATCGGAGCCGGGATCCAGGGCGCGAATGACCCGACGGCGCTTCCACGAGATCCGAATAAAACACAATTTGTGCGACGCGGCAAACGCGCGTGCCGAGTTGGTTTCCGCTGTAACGGGACGTGCGGAAAAGCCCTTGTTTTTCAGCGGATCAGGCGACCGTCGCGAGCGTCGCGGATGCCGGTCGCATGGGCCAGTCCGGAGGTTTCTCCGGCAACGATCGCGTCGACGCCGGCGCCGATCTCGGCCGCCAGTTCGGTCCGGTTGCGCGGCGCCGGCAGGCCGCCGACATTGGCGCTCGTCGACACCAGCGCGCCGCCGTAATCGTTGCACAGCGCGGCCACCACCGGGTGGGCGCTGACGCGCACCGCGACACCGTCGTGCGTTCCGGTGATCCAGCGTGGCACGCGCGCGGTGGCGGGCATGATCCAGGTGTGCGGGCCCGGCCAGCTGGCGAGCACCTGGTCGCGGACATCGGGATCGAGCCGGTCCCAGTCGAGCAGTCCATCGAGCTGCGCTACCGTCGCGGCGACCAGGATCAGCCCCTTGTCGACCGGACGCTGCTTGAGCGCGAGCAGGCGCAGCACCGCCGCCTCGTCGAACGGATCGCAGCCCAGTCCCCACACGCCTTCGGTGGGATAGGCGACCACGCCGCCGCCGCGCAGGAGGGCAACGGCCTGGGCAATGTCGGTCGGCGCGGACATGGGCGCCAGCTTAGGGATGCGGCGCGCGAATACCAACCGCCGGGTCGGGCCGTCCGCCGGCCGCCGGCGTGAGCAGCAGTGGGGAGCTGCGCCGGCATCGTCCGACATGCCCGCGAAGGAGCATCGGTTCAACGCGGAAACACGACCTTCGCCTTCGCACGGACGAGGACGACGCAGACCGGGGCTGAGGGTCGGACCCGCCGTGGGAGCGACCTTGGTCGCGAGTGCTTCGCGCGCGAGCGCGCTCCCACGGGGCGCGTTTGACAGCCGGCCGCGTTCCACCGCCGAAGCCCGGCTCTCGCGCGAAGCCTCCTTGGGCTGCTTTCCATCTCCGGCAACCCGTGCGCTCACCGCGCCGGCGTTGCCAAACGCCGATGGCCGTGCCCGAAGACGGATTTCAGAACGGCGCGTCGTCCGCCTTCTTCACCACGCGCTTCTTGCCCGGCTCGAACTTCGCCGCGGTCACCAGGGGCCTGGCTTCCTCCAGGTCGGACGAGTAGGGGCGGGCGAGGTTCTTCGCGGGCGCCTTCCTGGCGGTGGCCTTCTTCGCCGGTTTTTTCGCGGGTGCCTTCTTCGTCGCGGCCTTGCTGGCCGGTGCCTTCTTCGCAGCCGCCTTTTTCGGCGCCGCTTCCTTCCTGGTCGCCTTCTTCGCCGCCTTCTTCGCACCGAAGCCGCGGCGCGCCGGCTTGCCCGTTTCCTCCAGCAGCCGGGTCACGTCCTCGAGCGTGAGCGAGGCCGGCTCGCGGTCCTTCGGGATCTTGCCGTTGAGGCGGCCATCGCTGATGTAGGGGCCGAAGCGGCCGTTGAGCACCTGGATGTCGCTGCCATCGAACTGCTTGATCACGCGGTTGCGTGCGATCTCTTCCTTCTCCTCGACCAGGAACACCGCGCGCGCCAGGTCGATCTTGTAGGGGTCGTCTTCCTTGGTCAGCGAGGCGTAGGTGCTGCCGCGCCTGGCGAAGGGGCCGAAGCGGCCGATGCCCACGCTGACGTCCTCGCCCTTGTCCTGGCCCAGCACGCGCGGCAGCAGGAACAGCTCCAGCGCCTCGTCCAGGCTGATCGAGTAGATGCTCTGGCCCGGCTTCAGCGAGGCGAAGCGCGGCTTGTCCTCGTCCTCGACCGTGCCGATCTGCACCAGCGGCCCGAACTTGCCGATGCGCGCGCTGACCTGGCGCCCGCTCTTGGGATCCTCGCCCAGCACGCGCACGCTGCCGGCGTCGGCCTTGTCGAGCGTGGCCTTCTTGTCGTCCACCTGTTCCTTGAACGGGCCCCAGAACTTTTCCATCAGCGGCACCCACTCCTCCTCGCCGCGGCTCACCGCATCGAGTTCGTCCTCGAGGTTGGCGGTGAAGTCGTAGTCGACGTACTTGGCGAAGTGGTTGCTCAGGAACTTGCTGACCGCGCGGCCGACGTCGGTCGGCTTGAACGCGCGCCCGTCGAGCACGGCGTACTGCTTGCCGGTGAGGGTCTGGATGATCGAGGCGTAGGTGGAGGGACGGCCGATGCCGTATTCCTCCAGCGCCTTGACCAGCGAGGCCTCGGTGAAGCGCGGCGGCGGCTGGGTGAAGTGCTGGTCGGCGTGGACGCGGTCGAGCGGCACGCGGTCGCCCAGCTTCATCGCCGGCAGCTTGCGGCCCTCGTCCTCTTCTTCCTTGCCCTTGCTGTCCTTGCCTTCCTCGTACACGGCGAGGAAGCCGGGCACCACCACGGTGGTGCCGGATGCGCGGAAGCCGTGTTCGGCGCCGGCGGCGAGGTCGACGGTGACGGTGTTGAGCGTGGCCGGGATCATCTGCGAGGCGACCGCGCGCTTCCACACCAGCTCGTACAGGCGGCGCTCGTCGTCGGACAGGAACCGCGCGACCTGCGCGGGCGTGCGCAGCGCCGAGGTCGGACGCACCGCTTCGTGCGCTTCCTGCGCGTTCTTGGACTTGGTCTGGTACACGTTGGGCTTGTCCGGGACGGAGCCGGTGCCGAAGTCGCGCGCGATCACGTCGCGGATCTCGCCCAGCGCGTCCTGCGACAGGTTCACCGAGTCGGTACGCATGTAGGTGATCAGGCCGACCGTGCCTTCCTCGCCGACCGCCACGCCTTCGTACAGCTTCTGCGCGACCTGCATGGTCCGGCGCGTGGTGAAGCCGAGCTTGCGCGCGGCTTCCTGCTGCAGGGTCGAGGTGGTGAACGGCGGCGACGGGCGGCGCTTGCGCTCCTTGCTGGCCACGTCGGTGACGTGCAGCGCGCCCTGTGCGGCGGCCGCGATGCGGGCGCGTGCGTCCTCGGCGGTCTCGCCGTCGGTGATGGTGAACTGCTCGACCTTCTGCCCGTCGAGCTTGACCAGCTTGGCGCTGAAGCCCTGCGAGGGATGCGCGCATTCGGCCTCGATGGTCCAGTACTCGCGCGCCTTGAACGCCTCGATCTCCTCTTCGCGCTCGACGATCATGCGCAGCGCCGGCGACTGCACCCGCCCGGCCGACAGCCCGGCCTTGATCTTGCGCCACAGCACGGGCGAGAGGTTGAAGCCCACCAGGTAGTCGAGCGCGCGCCGCGCCTGCTGCGCATCGACCAGTTCGTCGGCGATGTCGCGCGGCTGGCCCATCGCTTCCTTGATCGCGCGGGGCGTGATCTCGGTGAACACCACCCGCTGCAGCGCCTTGCCCTCGAGCAGCCCGCGCTCGCGCAGGATCTCGGCGATGTGCCAGCTGATCGCCTCGCCCTCGCGGTCCGGGTCGGTCGCCAGCCAGATGCCGTCGGCGCCGCGCGCGGCCTTGGCGATCGCCTCGACGTGCTTCTCGTTGCGCTCGATCAGCTCGTAGCGCATGCGGAAGCCGTCGTCCGGATCGACCGCGCCCTCCTTGGGCACCAGGTCGCGGACGTGGCCGTACGAGGCAAGGACCTGGAAGTCCTTGCCGAGGTACTTGTTGATCGTCTTGGCCTTGGCCGGCGATTCGACGATGAGCAGGTGCTTGGGCATCGGGGTGCGGTTTCCACGCGGACCTGGGGTCCGCGCCAGTCTGGGGGTGTGAAGAACACGACGCCCGGGAGGTCCCGGGCGCTGGAGTGGCGCCGTCCGGGGACGGCGCCATTTATAGTGGAATCACGGCGCGCATGGCGGTGTCAAGCAAGCGCCCTGCGGCCGGGCGGCGGCCGATCAGCCGGTCATGGCCGGAATTGCGACAGCGGCCACGATTCCGATCAGCAGCAGGCCCAGCAGGCCCAGCCCGATCACCAGTATGACCCAGGTGACCGCGCCCAGCTCCCGGCGCTGCAGGTCCGGGCGGTCGGTGAAGGCCCATTTGTCCACCACCAGGGTGTCGCAGATCATGTCGTGCAGCGCCTGCTTGCGCTGTCCCAGGCCGGTGGTCAGGGCCGACACCAGGCCGCCGAGGCCGAAACTGAACACCACCGTGGCGAAGTAGGCGCCGTAGCGCCAGAACGCGCGCCAGAAGCCCAGCCGTTCGCCGGAACTGCGGCAGACCTTGATCCCGACCGCCAGCTTGCCCAGCGAGGCCTGGCTGGCCGAGGAGTGCATCCAGGCGAAGTACACCAGCGGCACCAGGAAGCCGACGCCGTAGGACAGCAGCACGATCGCCAGCGGCCCGCCGCCCCCGAGCAGGTCCCCGCCAATCGCGCCGGCCGCGCCGGCCATCAGCAGCAGCGGGATCTGGATCGCCCACGACGCCGCGGCGGTCACCATGCCGTCGATCACCATGGCGGCGAAGCGCTTCCAGAACCCGGCGTGCACGACCTCGCCGCCCGCCACCACGGTCCCGTGGGAGGTCACCGAGGCGACCGGCGGGGAATAGGGCGAGGCCGGCTCGGTCGCGGCCGCCGCACCGGCAGGCGGCACCGTCGCACCGGCCGCGCCCGGGGGCGCGGTCTCCGCCAGCGCCGGCGCGCGGTCGTCTGCCTGGGCCAGTTCGGATGCGAAGTCCCGCATCGGCTGCCAGTCCGTCATCCCCTCGCGCCAGACCAGCGTGTCCCAGGCCAGGCGGCCCTGCAGGCGCAGGCGGACCAGTTCGGCAGCATCGATCGGCCCCTGCCGCGCATGGTCGGCATCGGCGTAGTACCACATGGACATCGTCATTCCCCCTTGCTTCAGTGTCCCGCGCCGCTCCCCGGCGGCGGATGATTCAGCCGCGGCAGTGCGTCGGCAGGTAACGGTCCCCGGCCTCGGAACTGCAGTGCCAGACGCCGGAGTCCGTATCGTATTCGAGCCACAGGCGATAGCCGTCCACCGTCTCGTGGCGATCGTTCTGCAGCAGCACCTCGATCGCGCATACGCCCGCGTCGCTCTCGCCGAACACGATCGAGGCGTGCGCCGGCCCGCGGTAGGTCGCGGCCGCCTCGAACCCCGGGTCGCCGTTGACCGGACAGCGGCGATGTCCCTCGACGAACGTGGCCACCGCCCGCTGCAGCGGCGCGGTCGCGGCCACCGACTGGGCCACCCTCGATCGCGCCAGGTAGTCGTTGTAGGCCGGAATCGCGATCGCGGCGAGGATCGCGACCGCGGGGATCGCGAGGCAGGCGACGACGATCAGGGCGATCAGGCAGCCATGCAGGCCCTTGCGCGGCGGCGGGGTGGGACGGACGGGCCGGGACGGCAGCGGCGGCGGCCCGGCGCCGGGAATGTGCGATGACAAGCGTGCAGGTCCCTTGCAGGGGCGGATGGGTCGGAAGCCGCACCGGGATCCGGGCGGGAAGCATCGGACCCCGTCGGGCCCGGTGCAGGAGCGCGACGGCGCCCCGGAGCAGGCGCGCCTAGTGCACCGGCTCGGGCTCGTCGGCGAACATCTGGGTTTCCATCCAGGCGTAGGCTGCCTCCATTCCCGGCTGGTTGAACAGCACCATCAGCACGACCCACTTGAGGTCGTCCAGGTCCAGCTCGTCCTGGTCCAGGGCCATCGCCCGGTCCAGCACCAGTTCGCGCTGGCCGGCGTCGAGCACGCCGTGCTGCTCCAGGAACAGCAGGAAGCCGCGGCAGTCGACGTCGAGCTTGTCGAGTTCCGGGCCGAAATAGACCCGCACCGGGCCGTCCGCGCGCAGCACGCCGGCGCCGGGCCGCTGCTGGGCCAGCGCATCGAGCCAGTCGAAGGCCTTGCTGATTTCCGCCGGGCTGAATCCGGCCTCGAGCAGGCCGGTCTGGAGCGAATCGCGGTCGCGGACCAGGTCCGCGTCTTCGCTGAAATAGTGTTCGAACAGATAGAGCAGGACGTCCAGGATGCTCTCTTTCATTTCCCCCCGGCCTGCGCCCGAGGGCGCGAAATGTCATGACTTTCGGGAATACCTGCCGTGCTCGTGCACGACCCGGCCATCCAGCTCCATGAGCAGGAGGATGGACGACACTTCCGCGGTCGTCAATCCAGTGCGCTCCAGCAATTGATCCATAGGGCTTGGGTCGTGGCACAGGGCCGACCACAAGCGATGGTAGTCGGGGTCGTCCGGCGCGGTGTTTCCCGCGGGCCCTCGAACCAGGTCCGCGGACACCTGGATGGGGGCCGCCAGTCGGTTGCGCAAGGCCTCGGCCAGGCTGGCGGCCAGCGGCGCGAGCGCGGCCGTCACCTCGCCGGGCGCTTCGACCAGGGTGGCGCCGTCGCGCAGCAGGCGATGGCAGCCGCGTGCCATCGGGTTGCGGATCGAGCCGGGCAGGGCGAAGACCTCGCGCCCGGCGTCGGCGGCCAGGCGCGCGGTGATCAGCGCGCCGGACCGCTGCGCCGCCTCCACCACCACGGTGCCCAGCGCCAGCCCGGCGATGATCCGGTTGCGGGCCGGGAAGTGTTCGCGTCGGGCGCCGGTGCCGGGCGGGTGTTCGCTCACCACCGCGCCGTGCTCGGCGATGGCCCGGTGCAGGCCGGTGTTGGAGCGTGGATAGGGCACGTCGATGCCGCTGCCCAGCACCGCCACGGTGATGCCGCCCGCGTCCAGCGCCGCCTGGTGGGCGATCGTGTCGATGCCCGCGGCCAGTCCGCTGCACACGCCCAGGCCGGCCGTTGCGAAGGTGCGGGCGAAGTCGCGCGCCTGGTCGCGCCCGCCGGCTGTCGGGGCGCGGGTGCCGACCACGGCCACGGCCGGGTGCCACAGCAGGCCCGGGTCGCCGGCCACGAACAGCGCCAACGGCGGGCTGGCGATGCGGCGCAGCAGGGCGGGGTAGTCCGGATCGTGCCAGCCGACAAGGCGATGGCGCGGTTCGCCCAGCCAGTCGGCGTGGGCCGGCGCGGGCGCGGTATCGGCATCCAGCTCGCGCACCTGGGCTGGTTCCAGTCCGGCCTCGCGCCAGGCGCGCGGGCCCGCGGCGAGCGCGGCGGCGGGGCCGGCATGGCGTTCGAGCAGCCGGCGGCGTGGGGCGCTGGCGCCGCCGCAGTCGATCAGGCGCAGCAGGGCGAGGTCGTTGGGCGTCATGGCCCCCAGCGTGCCGCACAGACGACGACGGCGCCCTCGGGCGCCGTCGCTGTGCTGTGTCGGAAAACCCCGCGCCGTCAGTAGGGCGCGTCGGGGTGCTTGAGGTGGTAGCCGATGCGGGTGGGCTTGATGCTGTCCATCACCAGCGCGTAGCTGACCTTGTCGTAGGTACGGAACACCATCGCGTGGCCGGCGAACTCGTCGGGCAGGCGCACCTTGTTCTCGTAGAACACGGTGTCGGCATCGCGGTCCGGCCCCTTCTCGACGCGGTCGATGGCGTTGGTGCCTTCGCGCCACAGCGAGAACACCGTGCCGTTGTCCACGCCCTCGCGGGCACCGACCGACAGCACGATCACGTCGCGCGGGCCGCCGTGGGTGAGGGTGTCGGCCACCGCCAGCACGCGTGCGCGGCCGTACTCGAGCTGCTGCGCAGGCGCGTGCGGGAAGAACTGCAGGTCGTAGGGCTGGGCGTCGACCGGGATCAGGCGGTCGCCGACGCGGACCTCGCGGCCGGTCTCGTCCAGCAGCAGGGTGCTGGCCTGGATGCCGCCGACCTCGCCCCGCGTGATCGTGCCGACGTTGACCCGCTGCAGCTCGTAGCCGAGCAGTTCCTGGCCCTTGTCGGGGGTGACCACGTTGGTCCAGTACTGCTGGAAGTCGGCGATGCGCCTGCCGCGGAAGTCCAGGTCGTCCTTGTGGAACAGGTCGCAGCACAGGCCGCTGCGGTCCAGATGGGTATAGCGCACGGTCGGGCGCACCACCGCATAACGCTGGCCGGCGCTGGCGCCGGGCAGGCCGCGGATGTAAGCCACCTGGCCCTGGGTGGCGCGCATGCGGTCTTCCTCGAGGCCGACCACATAGGGCAGGTGCTCGAAGTCGTCGACCACGCGCAGGTCCTTCAGGAAGGCCTCGACGTCGGACAGCGGAATCGCGTTGATCGGCTGCGCGGTCGCCTCGCGCGGACCTTCGGTCGCGGTCACCCGGTTGAGGTAGGCCAAGCTGATCACGTCGCCCGGGTAGATCAGGTGCGGGTTGTGGATCTGCGGATTGGCCTGCCAGATCTCCGGCCACAGCCACGGCCGTTGCAGGAAGCGGCCCGCGATATCCCACAGCGTGTCCCCGCGGACGACGACATAGGTATCCGGATGATCGCCACGCATCGTCTGCGCGGTCGCGTAGGTGGCCACCGTCATCAATGCGACCACGCACGTCGTGCGGAGCCCCTGAGACAGGCGCTTAAGCATACGGGCCATCTAATTGCTCCCCTTGAAGATTTCCCCGTGCAGCGGCCGCACTATAGCCTGAAAGGGGCGGCCGGTTGCAAGCTGCGGGGCGCTACAATGCCCAGCCGTTCCGCGCGGTTGTGACCGCCGCCACCTTTCCGACATGGCCCTGCTCCCGATCCTCGAATATCCCCACCCCCGGCTCCGGACCGTGGCCCGGCCGGTCGACGCAACGCAACTGGAGGATCCGATCTTCCAGCGTCTGCTCGACGACATGTTCCAGACCATGTACGAGGCGCCGGGCATCGGCCTGGCCGCCACCCAGGTCGACACGCACCAGCGCTTCATGGTCATCGACATCACCGAGGGGCGCGAGCAGCCGCTGGTGTTCGTCAATCCTTCCATCCGCGAGCGCTCGGTCGACCTGCGCGCGCACCAGGAAGGCTGCCTGTCGATCCCGGGCATCTATGCCGACGTCACGCGCGCCGACGGCATCGTGGTCGATGCCCTGGACCGCCACGGCAAGCCGTTCGAGCTGCGCGTGGACGGGCTGCTCGCGACCTGCGTGCAGCACGAGATCGACCATCTCGACGGCAAGCTCTTCATCGACTACCTCTCGCCGCTCAAGCGCGACCGGGCGATCAAGAAGCTCGAGAAGATGAGGAAGGGCCGGGACTAGCCGGAGCGGCGCAGCGCGCCTTCCCGCACGTTCCCGGACCCTGCTCGCCGCATGCGCATCGTCTTCGCCGGCACCCCCGACTTCGCCGTTCCCTCGCTGCGCGTGGCCGCCGCCCGCGGCGAGGTGGTGGCCGTCTACACCCAGCCCGATCGGCCCGCCGGCCGCGGGCGCGGACTGGCCGCCTCGCCGGTCAAGCTCGAAGCGCAGCGCCTCGGCCTGCCGGTGCTGCAGCCGCAGACGCTGCGCACGCTGGAGGCGCGCCGTGCGCTGCGCGCGCTGCAGCCGGACCTGATGATCGTGGTCGCCTATGGCCTGCTGCTGCCGCCGAAGGTGCTGGCGATGCCGACCTACGGCTGCTGGAACGTGCACGCCTCGCTGCTGCGGCGCTGGCGCGGCGCGGCGCCGATCCAGCGCGCGATCGAAGCCGGCGATGCCGAAACGGGCGTGTGCCTGATGCAGATGGAGCAGGGCCTCGACACCGGTCCGGTACTGCTCTCGCAGGCCACGCCGATCGGCGCGGACGAGACCGGCGGCCAGCTGCATGCGCGCCTGGCCGACCTCGGCGCGCAGGTGCTCGGCGACGGGCTGGCGCTGCTGCGTGCCGGCGTGCGCCCGGTGCCGCAGCCGCAGCCGGACGCAGGCGCCAGCTACGCCCGCAAGCTCGAGAAGGCCGAGGCGCGGCTGGACTGGCGCCTGCCGGCCGAGGTGCTCGCGCGCAAGGTGCGCGCCTACGTGCCGTGGCCGGTGGCCGAGGGCGAGGTGGCCGGTGAGCTGCTGCGCATCCATGGCGCGGTCGCGCTGGCCCTGGCGCATCGCGCCGCGCCCGGCACGGTGCTGGTGGCCGGACGCGAAGGCATCGACGTGGCCTGCGGCGAGGGCGCCCTGCGGATCCGGTCGCTGCAGCGTCCTGGCGGCAAGGTGATCACCGCCGCCGACTATCTCAACGCGCGGCGCGACCTGGGCGGCCCGGGCTAGCGCTGCACGCCGGCCGGGGGCGCGTGCGCGTCCGCCGCCACCCCGTACAGACAAGCGGATCCCGATGAAGCAGCTCGACCAGGCCATGCTCCCCAGTTCCAGGACCGGCGCCGCCGTGCGCGTCGCGGCCGCAGGCGTGCTGCACGCGGTGCTGCAGGGCCGTTCGCTGAAGGCCGAACTGGCCAGCGCGCTGCCGGCGATCGCCGATCCGCGCGACCGCGCCCTGGTCGAGGCCATCTGCTTTGCCGCCTTGCGCAACCGCGCGCGTTACGACGCCGCGCTCGCGGCCTGGATGCCGCGGCCGCTGGGGCGGCGCGATGCGCCGCTGCGGGCGCTGCTGTTCGTCGGCTTCGCCCAGCTCGATCCGCTGCAGCTGCCGGCGCATGCGGCGCTGGCGGCGACGGTCGACGCGGTGCGCGCGATGGGCCGCACCCACCAGGCCGGACTGGCGAACGCATTGCTGCGCCGCGCGCAGCGCGATGGCCTGCCGGCCGGCGACCCGGAAGCGGCGTGGCCGGCGTGGCTGCGCGAGCGCGTGCGCGCCGACTGGCCCGACGATGCGGACGCGGTGTTCGCTGCCAGCGCCGCCGCCGCGCCGACCTGGCTGCGCGTCAATCGCGCGCGTGGCAGCGTCCAGGACTACGCCGTGCGCCTGGAGGAAGCCGGCATCGCGCCGGCGCTGGCCGACGGCCTGCCCGATGCGATCCGCCTCGATGCGGCCGTCTCGCCGACCACGCTGCCGGGCTTCGCCGCCGGCGACGTGTCGGTCCAGGACGCGGCCGCGCAGCGCGTGGCTGAAGCACTGTCGCCGCCGCGAGGGGGCCGCGTGCTGGACGCCTGCGCCGCGCCCGGCGGCAAGTCCGCGCACCTGCTCGAACGCGATCCGTCCCTGCGCCTGACCGCCCTCGACGTGGACGCGCGCCGGCTGCGCCGCGTGCACGACACCCTGGCGCGGCTCGGCGTGGGCGCGGACGCGCGGCTGTTGGCGGCCGACGCCGCCGACCCTGCCGCGTGGTGGGATGGCGAACCCTTCGACGCGATCCTGCTCGATGCGCCCTGCTCAGGCACCGGCATCGCCCGCCGCCAGCCCGACGTGCTGCTGCACCGGCGCGAGTCCGACCTGGTCGCGCTCACCGCGCTGCAGGCGCGGCTGCTCGACGCGCTGTGGCCGCTGCTCGCCCCGGGCGGACGCCTGGTCTACACCACCTGTTCGATCCTGCGCGCCGAGAACGCCGACCAGATCGCCGCACTGCTGGCGCGCACGCCCGATGCGCGCGCGGTGCCGCTGGATGCCTCGTACGGCCATCCCGACGGTGCCGGGCGCCAGCGGCTGACCGGCGAACAGGGCATGGACGGCTTCTTCTACGCCGCGCTCGAGCGCGGCTGAGGCGACCCGGTAGCGCGCCTCAGGCGCCTGCGCGCGCCGCGGCGAGGTCCGCTGCGGGCAGGGGCAGTTCCCGCCAGGCCGCGATCACGGCCTGCACCGGGATATCGGCCACGCGGCTCTGCGCGCCGCGCTCGCCGCCGAGGATGCGGATCGCCCCGGGACCGATCGGGCGCCACTTCTCCGGCGGCGCCGCGCCGAACATCACCACCAGCGGGCAGCCCAGTGCCGCGGCCGCGTGCGCCGGACCGGTATCCACCGAGACCATGGCGCGCGCCTGCTCGATCAGCGCCAGCAGGCGCGGGATCGGCAGTTCGCTGGCACCGTTGAACAGGCGCGCCGGCGCGCCGGCGGCGGCGCGGATGTCCTCGAGCAGCGGATGCTCGGACGGCGAGCCGCACAGCACCACGCGCGCCTCGGGCAGATCGTCGAGGATCGCGTTGGCCACGGCCGCCCAGTTCGCCGCATCCCAGTGCTTGGGATGGTCCTCGGTCATGAGCTTGCCGCGCTTGTGGGTGCGCTTGTTGCCCGGCTGCAGCAGCACCAGCGGCCCGTGCAGCCCGTGCGCGTCGCGCCACGCGGCGAGGTCGGCGCGGTCGGCGGCGGTGACCAGCAGGCGCGGCAGGCGGAAGGCGGCGGCATCGACCGGCACGGTCGGCCAGGGGTGGGCCGGGTCGCGTTGGCCCAGTTCCAGCCAGCGGTCCGGCCACAGCACCGGCGCGTCCTCTCCGGCCGGATCGCGGGCGACGATGTCGTCCGGATGCACGCCGCCGCGCGCGAGCAGCGCGCGCATCTGCGCATCGATATCGCCAAGGTAGACCGGCCCGCGCCCGCGCCCGCGCAGCCAGCGCACCAGCTGCCACTGGCTCGGGCACAGCGGGTAGGGCGTCTTGCGGCTGGTGACCATCTGCAGGTGGCCCAGGGTGGGCTCGCGCGCCATCAGCGGCGGCGTCCAGCCCCCGGAACTGACCAGGTCGACGGGGCTGGCATAGCGCGCCGACACCAGCCGCATCAGCGTGGTCAGCATCACCATGTCGCCGAACGCGCCGCAGCGGACGATCAGCGGGCGCGCCGGCGAGGGTGCGGGGGTGGACATCGGATCGGCCGCGGCGACGAGGGGGCAAGAGCGTAACCCAGCCCTGCGTCGCCGACGACCGCGCCGCTTAATCCGGCTGACAGCTAGCCTGCGCCAGAATGCCGCCTCCCCACGCCACTGCAGAGCCGCATGCGCATCGTCCATGTGTTGCTGACCAAGTGCTTTGCCGGTACCGAACGCCACGTCCTCGAGCTCACCGCCGCGCAGGCCGCCGCGGGCCACGAGGTCATCCTGGTCCTGCGGCGCAAGGCGGCGCGGCAACGCGCCGATGCCATCGCCCATCGCGTCGATCCGCGGGTGAAGCTGGTACTCGTGCGCGACTTCCTGGCGCGCTGGCCGGCGATCCAGCACGCGCGCGCGACGGTCCGGCGTCTGCGGCCGGACATCGCCCACGCCCACCTCGGGTCGGCATCCCGGGCCTTGCGCGGGTTGCGCGGATTCCCGCGCGTGGCCACGCTGCACATCGGCTACGTGCCCGACCAGCATGCGCATCTCGACGCGCTGGTGGCGATCGCGCCATGGCAGCTGGCGACCATCCCCGAACCGCTGCGCGGCCGCAGCGTGCAGATCGACAACTGGGTCGTTCCCGTCGCGCCGGCCGCGGATGCACGCGCGCGGATCCGCAGGCAGCTCGGCGTGGCCGAGAACGACTTCCTGGTCGGTTCGATCGGGCGGATGGAGCCGTGCAAGGGCATGGACCTGCTGCTGGCCGCGTTCGAGCGGGTACGCAGGCCCGGGCTGCGGCTGGCGCTGGTCGGTGGCGGGCGGCAGCTCGAAGCGCTGCGCGCGCAGGCCCCGGCGGATGTCGCCATGCCCGGCTTCGTCGAGAAGCCGGAGGAATGGCTGGCCGCGTTCGATGGTTTCGTCAGCGCCGCGCGCGAGGAACCGTTCGGGCTGGTGCTGCTGGAGGCGATGCAGGCCGGGCTGCCGCTGCTCGCGACCGCGACTGGCGGCGCCAGGCACCTGTCCGCGCTGATCGGTACGCCGCTGGTGCCGGCGGGCGAGCTCGAGCCGCTTGCCGCGGCCCTGGAGGCGATGGCCGCCACGCGACCGGCGCGGCGCGCCTACCCTCTGGAGGGCATGCGCCTGGAGGCCAAGCTGCAGGAACTCGACGCGTTCTACCGGCAGCGCATCGAGGCCCTGCCGCGCTGAGCGCCGCGTCCGGTCACCAGCGCAACCGCCGCCGCGCCACCTCGCCGCCGAGCGCGGCCACGAGCGCGCGCGCCTGCGCCTCGGGCAGGTAGCGCATCCGCAGCGGTGGCGCCATCGCGCCCGCGCCCGCGGTGTCCAGCCACAGCGAGGCCATGCCGAAGCGACGGTCCAGCGGCGACTGGCGCAACTGCAGCGTCTGCAGCTTGTCGATCTCGGCAAAGCGCCAGTGGCGGGTCCACCAGCCCTCGCGTACCGCGACCAGGCGGGCATCGACGTGGTAGCCGGCAAAGCGCGCGTGGCGCACCGCCAGCAGCCATCCCCACGGCAGCCACAGCAGGCCGAGCAGGCCCCATGCGCCGAAGTACCAGCCCAGCCCGGCGGCGAGCACCACGGCGAACACCGCGTCGCCCAGCAGCAGCCTCATCCAGGCGCGTGGATGCAGCGGCTGCCAGTCCTGCGGCGGCCAGGTCGCGCCGTCGAGCAGGTGCTGCAGCAGGGCGTCGCAGCGGGCGGGCGTGGCGATCGGTGCGAGTTCCGGCGCCTCGCGCGCCTGGCCCTGGCCATCGCCGTCCTGCGCCCCGGCGGTATCGATCGACAGCGAGCGGCGCGCGAACAGCCGGTGCAGCAGGCCCTCGCGCAGGGTCCAGGCCTGGATGCGGCGGCGCGAGACGCTGCTGCGCACGCGCGACAGCAGCCCGCGTTCGAGCGTCAGGCGGCGCCCGTGCTCGCGCAGTTCGAAGCCGTGGTAGCGCACGATCGCCAGCAGCACCGAGAACAGCCGCACCACCGCCAGCACCAGCAGCAGCGCGCCGATGGCCGCCAGCGCGGTCGCCGCCCGGTGGCCGTCCAGATGTCCTGCGTAACCCCCTACCTGCTCGCGGAACAGGTCGATGGCCTGCCGGAAGGCGTTGTCGGGCAGCACCTGCCAGGACAGGGCGAAGGCGGCACCGATCACCACCATGCCGCGATTGGAGATCAGGCCCAGCCGCACCAGTTCCGGCAGCGGCAGGGCCAGCAGGGTGCGGCCGGGCTCGGCCGGCGCCGACGCGCCGTGCGCATCGAGTTCGGCCGCGGCCGCGGATTCGGTGCCGCGGCCGCGATGGCGGATCAGCCGCTCCAGCGCCAGCGCATCGCCCATCTGCAGCACGCGCATCTGCGCTTCCGGCCGTGTGCCGCCGGCCGACTCGAGCTTGACCTCGGCCACGTCGAACAGCCGGTGCAGCAGGGTCTGGCGCAGTTCGACGTTGTGGATGCGCGAGAACGGTACCTGGCGCAGGCTGCGTTCGAGCAGGCCGCTGCGGATCACCAGGCTGTCGCCCTCGATGCGGAAACGGTAGGTGAAGTAGCGCCAGACCGACACCAGCGCCAGCACCAGCACGGCCACGCCGGCAGCCGCCAGCTGGTAGCCCTCGTCGCGGCGCCCGCCGAACACCAGCAGCACCAGCAGCGGCAGCAGGAACTGCCGCAGCGAACCGAGCAGCACGAACAGCCACGACCAGGGATGCAGGCGCCGGTCGTCCGGGGACGCTTGCGCCGCCGGGTCAGGCGTCGTCGTCATCGGCCTCGATCCAGCGCGCAAGATGGTCGCGCAGCCGCTCGGCGTCGGCGGCGTCGAGTCCGGCGGTCGCCACCGCGTTGTTGCGGGTGCCGGCGGTGTGGATCACCAGGGTCGACAGGCCGAAGCGACGCTCGATCGGCCCGTGGCGGATGTCGAGGTGCTGCACCCGCGAGCCGGGCACGAAGGTCTCCTGGCGCCACAGCCGCCCGCGCCGCAGCGCGTAGCCGTCGCCGTCCAGCCGCCAGCGGGTCCAGGCGTGGCGGCGCAGTCCGGCCCAGGCGCCCAGCGCCGGCAGGCCGGCGAGCACCGCCAGCGCGAGCGGCAGGCGCATCGGGCCGTCAAGCAGCAGCCCGATCGGGATGAGCAGGCCCAGCGCCAGCACGCCGTTGCCGAGGGCGTTGCCCAGCACGAACAGCCAGCGCGCCCGCGCCGGCAGGGGCTGCCAGCCGTCGGTCGCGGGGCGGGTCTCGGGCGTTTCGGCCGCGGGCGGGGCAGTCGCGTTCATCCGCCTTCCAGGTCGGCGTAGGGGTTGGGCACGGCCGCGCCGGCGGGCTGCGCCTTGAACCGCTTGTAGGTCCACTGGTACTGCGCCGGATCGCGCCGCGCGATGCGCTCGACGTCGGCGTTGAGCGCAGCGGTCGCGACCTGCGCGTCGGCCGAGCCGATGCCCGGCGAGGCGGCCATGATCCGCAGCGCGTGACCGGGGCCGGGACCGATGCGTTCGCACCAGGCGAACAGCACCGTCGCGCCGCTGCGCGAGGCGAGCCGGCCGAGCAGGGTCATGGTCGAGGCCTGCACGCCGAAGAACGGCGCGAACTCGCCGTCGCCGCCCTTGGGCTGCTGGTCGGGCAGGATCCCCACCACGCCACCGGCCTGCAGCCGCTTGTACAGCTGGCGCACGCCGGCGCCCTCGGCCCGCACCTGGGTGATGCGTCCGGCGTCGGCGTCGGCGCGCACGCGGCGCAGGAAGGCCTCGCCGATGGCCGATTCCGGCGGCTTGTAGAGGATCGCCAGCGGCGTCTTGGCCGCGAGCCACTGGTTGAGCAGTTCCCAGTTGCCGAAATGCGGGGCGGCCACGATCAGCCCGCGGCCGGCCGCCAGCGCCTCGTCGAACAGCGCCTCGCCGTGGACCTCCTCGATCAGGCCGAGGTTCTCGGCGTGCGGGCGGGTCCACAGCCGCAGCGTCTGCAGGGTCTGCAGCCCGGTCGAGCGCAGCACGCGCCAGCGCCACTCCCCGCGCTGGGCCGGCAGCAGCTCCGGATAGGCCAGTTCCAGGTTGCGCAGCGCGACCCGGCTCTCGCGGGCGCCGGTCCGCAGCCACAGCCAGGCCAGCGCATCGCCCATCCGCCGCAGCGCGGTCCACGGCAGGCGCCCGACCATCGCGGCGAGCAGGTACAGGACACGGGCGAGCAGTTCGTTCACGCGGCCAGTGTAGCGAGGCGGCTGCGCGGCGCGGGCGCGCGCAGCGGGCGGCGGCCGTGGGGATGGCAAACTTCCGGGCCGCGCCGGCGGGCCATGCCGTTCCGGAGCGTGACCGTCCCTTGTCCAGCGAGTCCGTCTGCCATGCTCAGCCTGATCCAGCGCGTCAGCGAAGCCAGCGTCAGCGTGGGAGGCGAAACGATCGGCCGCATCGGGCCGGGGCTGCTGGCGCTGGTGGGCGTGGAGCCTGGCGATGGCCAGGCGCAGGTGGCGCGGATGGCTGGGCGCCTGCTCGGCTACCGGGTCTTCGCCGACGCCGAGGGCCGCATGAACCGTTCCCTGGCCGAGACCGGCGGCGGACTGCTGCTGGTCAGCCAGTTCACCCTGGCCGCCGATACCCGCTCCGGCATGCGCCCGGGATTCAGCACCGCAGCCGCCCCGGACGAGGCCGAACCGCTGTTCGACCGGCTGCTGGCTGAATGCCGGGCGCGCCATGGCGGGGCGGTGGAAACCGGCCGGTTCGGGGCCCACATGGCCGTGCATCTGGTGAACGACGGCCCGGTGACGTTCCTGCTGCGCGCCTGATTCCGGGGCCGGGACGCCGGCGCCCGCCGGCCGCGGAATCCCGGTGTGCCGCTGGAAACCGCGCGATCCGTCCCCATCTGGTGGACAGCCCGGCCGCTGATGGCCGGGTTCCAGGCCGTCCACGCGGGATCCGGTGGGGCGGCAATGGTATAATTACGGGTTCACTTTTCTCCCCGGTGCGCGCCTCATGGCGAATGAACGTCCAGCCGAGCAGTCCGACATCAAGCTCCTGATCTCCAAGGGGCTGGAACAGGGCTATCTGACCTACGCCGAAGTCAACGACCACCTGCCCGACGACCTCGTCGATCCGGAGCAGATCGAAGACATCATCGGCATGATCAACGGCATGGGCATCGAGGTCCACGAGATCGCGCCCGATGTCGAATCGTTGCTGCTCACCGGCGACTCCACCGGCAACCGCGAAGTCGACGACACCGCTGCCGAGGAAGCCGCCGCCACGCTGACCGCACTCGACGCCGAGGGCGGCCGCACCACCGACCCGGTGCGCATGTACATGCGCGAGATGGGCACGGTCGAGCTGCTGACCCGCGAGGGCGAAATCGCCATCGCCAAGCGCATCGAGGAAGGCCTCAACCAGATGCTGTCCTCGCTGGCCAGCTTCCCCTGGTCGGTACAGCTGCTGCTCGAGGACTACGAACTGCACAAGGCCGGCAAGAAGCGCCTGGCCGAGCTGGTGGTGGGCTTCAACGACCTCGAGGAGGCCGTCCCCGAGGCACCGGTCGCGGCCGACAGCGGCGACGCCGCCACCGCCGACGATGCAGAGGCCGACGAGGAAGACGACGCCGACGACGGCGAGGCCGAGGAAGCCGGCCCCACCGGTCCCGATCCGGCCGAGGTCGCGCGCCGCATGGAGGCGCTGGCCGCCCTCTACGCCAAGTTCCAGAAGGCCTACGCCAAGAGCGGCGCCGAAGCCAAGCCGGTGCTGAAGCTGCGCGAGGAAATGGCCGAGATCTTCACCACCTTCAAGCTGCCGCTGCCGCTGACCGACACCCTGGTGCGGAAGCTGCGCGACGTGGTGGGCCAGATCAAGGACCACGAGCGCCGCATCCTCGACCTGTCCACGCGCGTCGCGCGGATGCCGCGCAAGGATTTCATCCGCGCCTGGGAAGGCAACCAGACCAACCTGGGCTGGGTGGACGAGGTGCTCAAGCGCAAGCAGAAGTGGTCGAGCGGCATGCGCGAGGTGAAGGACCAGATCGTGATCGAGCAAGAGGCCACCCTCGCGGTCGAGAAGGCGATGATGGTCACGCTCGCCGACCTGCGCGAGATCAACCGCGCGATGGCCTACGGCGAGGCCAAGGCGCGCAAGGCCAAGAAGGAGATGGTCGAGGCCAACCTGCGCCTGGTGATCTCGATCGCCAAGAAGTACACCAACCGCGGCCTGCAGTTCCTGGATCTCATCCAGGAGGGCAACATCGGCCTGATGAAGGCGGTGGACAAGTTCGAGTACCGGCGGGGCTACAAGTTCTCGACCTACGCGACGTGGTGGATCCGTCAGGCGATCACCCGCTCGATCGCCGACCAGGCGCGGACCATCCGCATCCCGGTCCACATGATCGAGACGATCAACAAGCTGGTCCGCACCAGCCGCCAGATGCTGCACGAGATCGGCCGCGAGGCGACCCCGGAAGAGCTGGCCGAGCGTCTGGCCATGCCGCTGGAGAAGGTGCGCAAGGTGCTGAAGATCGCCAAGGAGCCGATCAGCCTCGAAACCCCGATCGGCGACGAGGAAGACAGCCATCTGGGCGATTTCATCGAGGACAAGAACGCGATCCTGCCGCTGGATGCGGCGATCCAGGCCAATTTGCGCGAAACCACCACGCGCGTCCTGGCCAGCCTGACCCCGCGCGAGGAGCGGGTTCTGCGCATGCGTTTCGGCAT
>JAEWZE010000068.1 GCA_023395465.1 Pseudomonadota bacterium | reverse complement strand
TCGAATGGAGCGTCGATCCGTAGATGGGACCGGCGTGCGCTGCAAGGCGGCGCTCGCGTCTTCCCGATCGGCCCGCCCTTCCGTCCTGACGAGGATCGCCTGTGTGTGGAATCGCCGGAATCGTGCGCCTGGATGGCGCGCCCGTCAGCGCCGACAGCATCGGCCGCCTGACCGACCTGATCGCGCATCGCGGGCCTGACGACGCGGGCGTCCACATCGACGGGCACGTCGGACTGGGGCACCGCCGGCTGAGCATCGTCGACCTGTCGCCGGCCGGCCACCAGCCGATGCCCAGCAGCGACCGTTCGCTGTGGATCGTGTTCAACGGCGAGATCTACAACCACGAGGCGCTGCGCGTCGAACTGGTAGGGCTGGGGCACGCGTTCCGGTCCGGCACCGATACCGAAGTCATCCTCGCCGCCTACCGCCAGTGGGGCGAGGCCTGCGTGCAGCGGCTGGAAGGGATGTGGGCGTTCGCGATCTGGGAGCCGGCGCGACAACGGCTGTTCTGCTCGCGCGACCGGCTCGGCATCAAGCCGTTCTACTACGCGCTCACGCCCGCGGGCTTCGCGTTCGCCTCCGAGATCAAGGCGGTGCTGGCCAGCGGACTGGTGCCGGTGCGCCCCAACCACGAGGCGCTGCGCCTGCAGCTGCTCTACCGCGCGCGCGCCAGCAACGAAACCACCTGCTTCGAAGGCGTGCTGCAGCTGCCGCCGGCGCACAATGCGGTGCTCGAAGGCGGACGCCTGCTGCGCTCGCGCTACTGGAACGCCGCCGACGCGCTGGCGATGCGCGACGGCACCCGCGACGCCGACCATGCCGCACGCTTCCGCGAAGAGATCGCGCAGGCGGTGCGCTCGCACCTGCGCAGCGACGTGCCGGTGGGCGCCTGCCTCAGCGGCGGCCTGGATTCGGGCACGCTGGCGGCCCTGGCCGCGCGCGAGACCGGCTCGCCGCTGCGCACGTTCTCGGTCACCTATCCCGGCACGGTCCACGACGAGTCGCGCTACATCCGGGCGTTGCGCGACCAGGTCGGCAATCTCGACGGCAGCGACACCTCGCCCGACGGCCGCGACCTGGTCGACGTGCTCGAGCGTTCGACCTGGCACTACGAGGAGCCGGTCTGGGGCGGCAGCGTGTACTCGTGGTGGCAGGTGATGCAGTCGGTCAACGCCGGCGGCATCAAGGTCGTGCTCAACGGCCAGGGCGCGGACGAACTGCTGGCCGGCTACCCGCGCTACTACCCCACCTACCTGCGCCAGCTGCTGCTGGGAGGCCGCGCCGGCGCGCTGCATCGCAACTTCGAAGGCTTTCGCGCACAGCAGGGCGACCTGTCGCGCATGGGCCTGTGGCGCGAGCTGGCCACGCCGTTCTGGCCCGACTGGCTGCGCCGCGCGGCCAGGGTGGCCGGCCGCGGCAACGCCTTCGACGACGGCTTCCTGTCGCCTGAACTGCGTGCGTTGTCCTCGCCGGAGGCCGAAGCGCTGGCGCGGCGCGCGTTCTGCGATCTCAACACGCATCTGCTGAGCGACCTCACCGTCACCCGCCTGCCCGAACTGCTGCAGGCCGAGGACCGCTTCAGCATGGCGTTCTCGATCGAGAGCCGGGTGCCGTTCCTGGACCGCGCCTTCGTCGAGTACGGCATCGCCCTGCCCGCCCACCAGAAGATCGACGGTGGCGTGACCAAGGTGGTGCTGCGCGAGGCGATGCGCGGCATCGTGCCGGACGACACCCTGGACCGGCGCGACAAGCAGGGCTATCCGACCCCGGCCAACGACTGGCTGCGCAGCTTCGGGGTCGAGTACGCCGGCGACCTGATCGGCTCGCGCGCGTTCCGCGAGCGTGGCGTGTTCGACGCCGTCGCCGCCAGCAACGCGTTCGAACGCTGGCGCAGTGGCCGCGGCGCCCTGCCGGGCCTGTGGACCTGGCTCTCGGCCGAAAACTGGTATCGCCAGTACCTCGACACCCCGGTCGCGGACTGGCGCCGGCACCACACCGACCCCGGCCAGCGCCGGGGCGCAGCGGAGCCCCCCGCAGACGTCTCCAGCCAAGCCGGGACTGTGGCAGAAGTCACATCCGAGGTCGGTTAACGCGGATACTCTCCGCGCAGGGGACTTTACAAGGACATCGTATGCACCCGGGCCTCTCCCAGGCGGAGCGCGCCGCGCTGGAGCGCGCGCATCGCCAGCGTTACCGTCTCGCGCGGGCGCCGCGCTACCAGCGCCAACCGAAGCGGGATTCGCAGGCCGCGCCGCCGGCCGGCGCCATGGTCGGGCTGGAGAAGTCCTCGCCAGGGCGCCTGCTCACCCTGCCCTCCCCGCCCTTCGCCGTGCGCGTGCTCAACAACATGAGCTACGGTGCCACGCCCGAATCGATCGCCGAATTCAACGCCCTGGGCAGCAGCGACGTCGCGCGCCTGACCACGTGGGTCGACCGGCAGCTCGATCCCGCCGCCATCGACGATGGCGCCGTGGCCACCCGCCTGTCGGATGCCGGCTACACCACGTTGGGCAAGACCCTGGCCCAGCAGTGGAGCCAGCATGTCCGCGCCGACGTGGAGTACGGGGTGCGCATGCGTCCGGGCTGGGAAGTCCAGCGCGAGGCGCTGGTGCGCGCGGTGTTCTCGAAGCGGCAGCTGTTCGAGGTCACCAACGCCTTCTGGCACGACCATTTCAACGTGATGGTCAGCGACTACGACTGCTGCCCGGTCTACGGCCATTACGACCGCGACGTGATCCGCGCCAATGCCTTCGGCAACTTCCGCAGGATGCTGGAGGACGTGGCGCGCAGCACGGCGATGATGATCTACCTCGACAACAAGTCGAACCGCCG
>JAEWZE010000014.1 GCA_023395465.1 Pseudomonadota bacterium | reverse complement strand
GGGCGCCGCGCCAGCCGCGCACCGCCAGCGCCAGCGCAGGCTGGGCCAGCAGCGCGGCCAGCAGCGCGACGGCGCCGCCCAGGCCGGTGGCCAGCACCAGGGCGAGGCCGATCGCGGCGGCGGCAGCGGAAGTGCGTCGGTCAGATCGGGGCGCGCGTGCGCGGGACTCAGGCATCGGTGCCCCAGTCCTCGCTCATCGGGTCGGCGACCGTGCCCGGCGGACACTGCAGGTGGAAACCGCGCTGCACCAGGTTGGCGCGCACTTCGTCGGGGTTCGCGCGCGCGAGCGTGCGGCCGGGCACGAGCGCCACGTCGAGCACGAACTGCAGCGGACCCAGGCGTTGGCGCAGCGCGTCGGGCAACCGGTCGAAATCATCGCGGGCGGCGAGATAGACGTAGGTGTCGGCCCGGCGCTGGCTCTTGTAGACGTAGGCGTGCATGTCCGCGCGTGATCACAGGTCGCGGAATTGTGCGGGAAATCGGCCCTGCGGGGAACGTCGCGGCGTTCAGGCGGCCGTGGCCGACCGGTCCACCACCGCTCCGACGGGCATGACCCCCGGCAGGTGACGCGCCCGCAGCGACTGCTAGGCTGTCGCGATTCCCGCTGCCCGTGCAACGCAATGCCACGATCCGCTCCGCTGCTGTCCTGCCTGTTCCTGTCCGCCTTCGCCGCCATGGCACAGGCGCAACCCGCGCAACCGCTGACGCTGGACCGGATCATGGCCGATCCGGACTGGATCGGGCCGGCGGTGGAACAGGCCTGGTGGTCGTGGGACGGACGCCAGGCCTATTACCCGCTCAAGCGCGAGGGCAGCGGCATCCGCGACCTGTACGTGCAGGACATCGACGGCGGCCAGGCGCGGATCGTCGACGGCGCGTCGCGCGCCGGCATCGACGCCGCGCAGCCGGTGCTCGATCCGCAACGCACGCGCATGGCGTTCGTGCGCAATGGCGACGTGTTCGTGCGCGACCTGCGCAACGGCGCGCTGACCCAGCTCACCCGCAGCGACGCGACCGAAGCCACGCCGCGCTGGTCCAGCGATGGCGCCCTGGTCTGGCGCAGCGGCCACGACTGGTTCCGCTGGAGCGCGCGCGACGGCGCCACGACCCACGCCGCCTCGCCGCAGGCCCAGGACGACCCGGCCGCGGCGCCGAAGCCCGACCTGCTGCGCGACGAGGAGCTGCGGCTGGTGGAGACGCTGCGGACCGAGCGCGAGCGCCGCGAGGCGCAACGCAAGCGCGAGGCCGAACTGCGCCGCGCCGATCCTTCGCGCGCGCCGGCGCCGGTCTACCTGGGCAAGGACGTGGAGATCGCCGCCACCGCGCTGTCGCCCGACGGCCGCTGGCTCGCGGTCGCGACCGAACGCAAGTCCGACGATCGCGGGCAGGGCGGCAAGATGCCCAGGTACGTCACCGAATCGGGCTACGAGGAGTTCGAGGACGTGCGCACCCGCGTCGGCCGCAACCTCCCGCGCGCGCAGACCTTCTGGCTGGTCGACATGCACGACGGCTCGCGCCGCGAGCTGTCCACCGCCACCCTGCCCGGCATCGACCAGGATCCGCTGGCGGCGCTGCGCAAGGCCGCGGACAAGGAGCCGCTCAAGGGCGCGCGCGCGCTGCGCCTGGAGGACAGCACGGACGGCCTGCTGTGGAGCGCGGACTCGCGCCACCTGGCGCTGATGCTGCACTCGGTGGACAACAAGGACCGCTGGCTGGCGACCCTGCAGCCGGAAGCCGGCACGCTGCAGTCGCGCCACCGCCTCACCGACCCGGCCTGGGTGAACTGGAGCTTCAACGAGTTCGGCTGGCTGCCCGACCAGCGCAGGCTGTGGTTCGTGTCCGAGGAAAGCGGGCATGCGCACCTGTACACGGTCGATGCCGGCCGCGGCCGCGCGACGGCGCTGACCTCGGGTCGCTGGGAGGTCTCGCAGCCGGCGCTGGCACCGGACGGCGCGCGCTTCCACTTCACCTGCAACCGCGCCCGACCGGGCGACTACGAACTGTGCACCGTGCCGGCGACCGGGGGCGAGGTCGCGGAGCTGACGCAGCTCGGCGGCGTCGAGGATTTCGTGGCATCGCCCGACGGCGCGCGGCTGCTGCTGCGGCACTCCTCGAGCTACGTGCCGCCGCAGCTGGCGGTGATGGACGCCGACGGCGGCAACCTGCGCACGCTCACCGATACTCGCAGCGACGAGTACCGTGCCTTCGACTGGCTGCAGCCGCAGGTCGTGCAGGTGCCCTCGAAGCACGGCGCCGGCACGATCTGGGGCAAGTACTACGGCCCTGCGACGATGGAACCGGGACGGACCTACCCGGTGGTGCTGTTCGTGCATGGCGCCGGCTACCTGCAGAACGTCAGCGACCGCTATCCGAACTACTTCCGCGAGCAGATGTTCCACAACCTGCTGGTGCAGCAGGGCTACATCGTGCTCGACCTGGACTTCCGCGCCTCCGAGGGCTACGGCCGCGACTGGCGCACCGCGATCTACCGGCAGATGGGCCATCCGGAACTGGAGGATTACCTGGACGGCATCGACTGGCTGGTCGAGCACCGCCAGGCCGATCGCGAGCGCGTGGGCATCTACGGCGGCAGCTACGGCGGCTTCATGAGCTTCATGGCGCTGTTCCGCGAACCGGGCAAGTTCAAGGCCGGCGCCGCGCTGCGCCCGGTCACCGACTGGAGCCAGTACAACCACACCTACACCGCCAACATCCTCAATACCCCGGACATCGATCCCGAGGCTTATCGCAAGTCGTCTCCGATCGAATACGCCGCCGGGCTGCAGGACCACCTGCTGATCGCGCACGGCATGATCGACGACAACGTGTTCTACCGCGACTCGGTGGTGCTGGCACAGCGGCTGATCGAGCTGCGCAAGGACAAGTGGGAGCTGGCCAGCTATCCGATGGAACGCCACGGTTACGTGCACGCCGATTCCTGGTACGACCAGTACCGGCGGATCCTGGAACTGTTCGAACGCGCGTTGAAGTGAGCCCCGTGCGCCCGGCAGGCAACGACCCCGGCTTCGCGGGCGCGCCACCGGGCGCCACGCAGGTCCTGCGGCCGTCGCCGGCGCGAGGGCGGGCGACGGCCGCCATCTGCGCGGCCCTGGTCTGGGCCGGGATCGCGATCATGTCCAGCCATGCGCTGCTGGCCTGGGCCTGCATCGCGTTCTTCGGCCTGGGCGTGGCCGTGGCCCTGGTCAACCTGCTGCCCGGCGCGAGCGCGCTGGTGCTCGACGCCGACGGCTTCGAGGTCGTATCGCTGTTCCGCCGCTCGCGCATCGCCTGGTCGGAGGTGGCGCGCTTCGGCGAGGTGCGCGTGGGCCTCGAGCGCATGGTCGGCTTCGATTTCGTCGACGGCGCGCGCGGCGACGGCCGCCTGCACCGGATCAACCGCCGGGTCAGCGGCTTCCACGGCGCCCTGCCCGACCGCTACAGGCGCGATGTCGCCGACCTGGTCCGCCTCCTGGAGCAGTACCGGCAGGATGCGCAGGGGCCTCGAACGGGTCGCGGCTGATCCGCAACTGATCCGGCGCAACGCCAGCCATACCCGGCGCGCCTAGAATGTCGCGCATGGACCGATTCGACGACATCCGCGACTACCTCACCGGCCTGCAGGACCGCATCTGCGCCGCCATCGAAACCGCCGATGGCCGGGCCCGCTTCGTGGAGGACGCCTGGCAGCGCGATCCCGCCGACGCCAGCACCCACCTGCGCGGCGGTGGCCGCACGCGGATCCTGCGCGACGGCGCGGTGTTCGAGCAGGCCGGCATCGGATTCTCCGATGTCTCCGGCGACACGCTGCCGCCCTCGGCCACCGCGGCGCGGCCGGAGCTCGCCGGCGCGTCCTGGCAGGCGGTGGGCGTGTCGCTGGTATTCCATCCGCGCAATCCGCACCTGCCCACCACCCACGCCAACGTGCGCCACTTCCGGGCGCGGCGCGATGGCGAAACTGTGGCCTGGTGGTTCGGCGGCGGCTTCGACCTGACCCCGTTCTATCCCGTCGACGAGGACGTGCGGCACTGGCACCGCACCGCGCGCGCGCTGTGCGAGCCATTCGGCGGCCAGGCGCGCTACGAGGCGCACAAGCGCTGGTGCGACGAGTATTTCTACCTGAAGCACCGCAACGAGACGCGCGGCATCGGCGGCCTGTTCTTCGACGACCTGCATGACGACCTCGAGCAGGACTTCGCCTACCTGCGCGCGGTCGGCGACGGCTTCCTCGAGGCCTACCTGCCGATCGTCGAACGCCGCAAGGACACGCCCTACGGCGAGCGCGAACGCGAATTCCAGCTGTACCGGCGCGGCCGCTACGTCGAGTTCAACCTGGTCTACGACCGCGGCACCCACTTCGGCCTGCAGAGCGGCGGCCGCGCCGAATCGATCCTGATGAGCCTGCCGCCGCTGGTGCGCTGGGAATACGGCTACGCGCCCGAACCGGGCAGCCTCGAGGCGCGCCTGCACGACTACCTGGTGCCACGCGACTGGCTGGCGGGGACCTGACGCCATGGAGACCTACGCCGCGCAACTGCAGGGCAACCTCGACGCCATCCGCACCCGCATCGCGGCGGCCTGCCGCGCCGCCGGCCGCGATCCCGGCGACGTGCGCCTGCTGCCGGTCAGCAAGACCGTCGACGAGGCGCGGCTGCGCCTGGCCCATGGCATCGGCCTGCGCGAACTGGGCGAGAACAAGGTGCAGGAGGCGCTGGGCAAGTGGGAAGCCATGGCTGACCTGGCCGACCTGCGCTGGGTGCTGATCGGGCACCTGCAGACCAACAAGGCCAAGTACGCGGCGCGCTTCGCCAGCGAATTCCAGGCACTCGACAGCCTGCGCGTGGCGCAGGCGCTGGATGCGCAGCTGCAGAAACAGGGCCGCGCACTGGACGTACTGGTGCAGGTCAACACCTCCGGCGAGACCACCAAGTTCGGGCTGGCGCCCGAGGACGTGCCCGGCTTCGTGCGGCAGCTGCCGGCGTTCTCCTCGCTGCGCGTGCGCGGGCTGATGACGCTGGCGCTGTTCTCCGACGACGCGGCGCGCGTGCGTCCGTGCTTCGCGCGCCTGCGCGGGCTGCGCGACCGCCTGCGCCAGGACGCGCCCGACGGCATCGCGATGGACGAGCTGTCGATGGGCATGTCCGGGGACTTCGACCTGGCGATCGCCGAAGGCGCCACCACGGTGCGCGTGGGTACCGCGATCTTCGGCAGCCGGCCCACGCCCGACAGCGCCTACTGGCCCGGATTCGCCGGCGGCGCCGACGGCACGGCGGCATGAGCGGCGAGGACGCCGGCTTCGCTCCGGCGGTGGGCGCGCGCCTGGTCGACGTGATCTCGGTGCAGTCGCAGGTGGCCTACGGCGGCGTCGGCAATTCCATCGCGGTGCCGCTGCTGCAGGCGCTGGGCCTGCACGTGGCGCCCGTGCCGACGGTGGTGCTGGGCAACACGCCGCACTACCCGAGCATGCACGGCGGGCCGCTGCCGCTGGACTGGTTCGAGGGGCTGCTCGACGACCTGGAAGCGCGCGAAGTGGCCACGCGCGCGCGCCTGCTGCTGGTCGGCTATCTCGGTTCGCCGCAGCAGGGGCTGGCTCTGGCGCGCTGGATCGACCGCATCCGCGCGCGCAACCCCGCACTGGCGGTGCAGATCGACCCGGTGATCGGCGACCACGACAGCGGCCGCTACACCGATCCGGCGCTGGAGCCGGTATGGCGCGACCAGCTGATGCCGCGCGCGCAGGGGCTCACGCCCAACCACTACGAACTCGAACAGCTCAGCGGCCGCACGCTGCACACGCTGGAGGACTGCATCGAGGCCGCGCACGGCCTGCTCGGCGCGACCACGCGCTGGGTGGTGGTGACCAGCGCCGCGCCGGCCACCTGTCCGCCCGGACGGCTGCAGCTGGTGCTGGCGACCGCGGACGGCGGCACGACCCTGGAACACGACCTGGTGCCGCATCCGGTCAAGGGCGTCGGCGACCTGTTCGCCGCGCTGGTCGCGGGCCGGCTGCTGCGCGGGGTGGGCATCGACGCTGCCGCGCGCCAAGCCTGCGACGACGTCGTCCGGGTGCTGCGCCAGGTGCAGGCGCAGGGCTGGCAGGAACTGGCGCTGCCGCGGGACATCGCACGGCGCCTGGATTGAACCGCGGCGCGGCAACGGCCCCGATGCCACCGCAGCTGCGCGATGCGGATGCCCGGGCACGCCGGTCGATCGCTGCAGCTGCGGCACTGCCGACGCCAGTCGCCCACGGTGCGCAGTCTCGCTGCGCGCGACCGGGCGCACTATCCTTGTCGCTGGACATCGCCGGCCTGCGCCCGGCCCGGGAACCTGCTTGACGACCACGCCGCCGCCCCTGTTTTCCGTGGTGCCACCGGGGCTATTCGGGCCGCTGGCCTCGGCCAACCGGGTCCACTACTGGCAGTTGCTGTGCCGGCTGTTCGACGAGTTCTTCGGGCCCGACGCGCCGCTGCCGCCGAGCATCGGCCTTCCGCGCCGCGAGATCACCGCCGCGATCGAACGCACCCTGCTCAGCGACGATCCCTGGGAGGACGAGGACGGCGATCCGCCCGACACCCCGCGCGCGATCCGTGCCGCCCACATCTACGAGCGATTCCGCGGCGCCGGCTGGCTGCGCCAGGAGCGCATCGGCGCACGCGAGATGGTCACCATGCCGCCCGCGGTGTCGCAGCTGCTCTCGGCCCTGGTCGAGTTCGCCGAGCACGGCCCCACCTTCGTTTCCGCGCGCATGCGTTCGATCGAGCTGCAGCTGCAGCAGGTGGCCGAGGGCAGGGCCGCCGGCGATGCGCTCGACGAAGCCGCCGACCAGTCGCGCCGCCTGCTGGTGTCGCTATCGTCGATGAGCTTGCAGGTGCGCGACCTGATGCCGGAGCTGAGCAAGGTCGAGACTACCGCGCAGTTCGCCCGGCAGTGGTTCGAGCGCTACGTCGGCGAGTTCTTCATCGGCGACTATGCCGAACTGCACAAGGCCGACCACCCGCTGGCGAGGCGCAGCGCGATCCTGGCGATGGTCCAGCAGCTCGAATCGGGGGAGCGCCGCGCGGGCCTGCTGGCCTGGTACGGCGAACACGCCACCGGCGGCGACGCCGTGCGCGCCGAACAGCGCTTCGGACGCAGCCTGCGCCGCCTGCACGAACTCGAGCGCATCGACGAGTACCTGGCACGGCTGGACGACGACATCCGCCAGGCCAACCGCCGCGCGCTCGCTTTCCTCGACTATCGCCTGCGCGCGCCCGACCGCCTCGACATCCTGCTGCGGCGCGCCTGCCGCGGCGTGCTCACCGCGCCGCCCGACGCGCTGCGCCTGCCGGTGGCGCCGGGCGCGCTGATGGACGCCGCGCGGCTGCGCCCACCGCGGCAGAAGCCCGCGCCGATCCCGCGCACCGCCAACGCCGGCGTGCCGCCTTCGCCCGAACAGCTCGCGCGCCTGTCGCTGCTGCGGAGGATGAAGCGCGCGCGCCTGGTCACGCCCGAGGACATGGCGCGCTACGTCGGCCGCCACCTGGGCGATGCGCCGCAGGTCGAGTCGGCCGCGCTCGCGATCGGCAGCATCGAGGACCTGCGCGCCTACCAGACCCTGCTCACCCTGGCGCTGCGCAGCCACCGCATCGGCGGACTGCGCCGCGAGGATCCGCTCGGCCGGCTGCTGCGCGGCTACCGCGTGGAGCTGCTCGACGCCGGCCAGCGCGACGACAACGGTTACCTGCGCGCGCCGCGCTTTCGCGTGCGCCGGGTCGGCCAGACCACACGGAACACCGCATGAAACGCAGCTGGAACACGCTGAGCCAACAATCCAACGGCATCTACGCCGTGCAGGATTTCGAACGCGCGGCCTATCGCCTGGTGGTCGAGCAGGTGCTGTACGCCTCCGACCGCAACACGCGCCTGGCCTACCACCTGGTCGAGGACCATTTCGACGATTTCGTCGCGGCGCTCGCGCCGCTGGGCATCCGCCTGGAGCGCAATGCGCACCATCGCTACATCGTCGCGCTGCCGGTGCACGGCGAAGGCGTGCCGGTGTCGCTGGCCGAAACCCTGCTGCTGCTGGTGTTGCGCCAGCGCTACGACGAGGCGATGCGCCAGGGCATGGTCGAGGACGAAGGCGTGGTCACGGTCGAACTGCCCGAGCTGCAGGAGGCCTACCAGGCCCTGGCGGGACGCGCGATGCCGGACATCGGCAGCCTGCGCGAACTGGCCCGCACGCTGCGCCGCTGGGGTGTGGGGCGGCTGGTCGATTCGGAGGCCGACGATCCGCAGCCCTTCCACCTGCAGGTGCGTCCAGCCATCGTCGACATCGTCGGCGAGCACTGGCTGCAGCGGCTCGACCAGCACAACCGCGACGACGATCCCGGCGACGGCGAGCCCGGCATCGAGGGCGAAGCCGCGGCGGAGGACGACGATGCAGCTGCTTGAACGCGTGCACCTGGTGCAGTTCTTCCTGTTCGAGGCGCAGACCCTCGAACTCGACGCCACCAGCGCGATCATCGCCCCCAACGGCGCCGGCAAGAGCGCGCTGCTCGACGCGCTGCAGATCGTGCTGCTGGGCGTGGACCGCAGCCGCATCCGCTTCAACGCCCAGGCCGGCGGCAGCCACCGTGCGCGCAGCATCCGCGACTACTGCCTGGGCGTGTTCCGCAGCGGCGACGAAGGCCGCAAGCGCCGCACCGCCACCACCTACATCTCGCTGGTGTTCCGCGACACCGACAGCGGCGAAAAGTTGACTGCCGGCGTGTCGCTCGGCGCGTCGGTGGACGAGCCGGACCACCGGCTGCACGGCATGTACCTGCTGCCGGGCGTGGCGCTGGAACTCGACGACCACCTGGAGCGGGTCAAGGGCCAGGAACTGCCGCTGACCTGGAGCAGCTTCCGCGAGAACGCCGCGCGCCGCTGCCGGGACGCCGGCAGCAAGCCCGAGCTGCACACGGTGGCCGAGCGCTTCGTCAAGGACCTGCTGTACCGGCTGCGCGCCGCACCCGGCGCCAATCCCGACGTCAATGCCTATCGCAAGGCCTTCCTCAACGCGCTGAACCTGCAGCGCGTGGAGGACGTGGACCTGTTTGTGCGCACCCTGGTGGCCGAGGACCGGCCCACCGACGTGGCCCGCTTCCGCGCCCTGCTGGAAAGTTTCCGCCAGATCCGCGACCGCATCGAGCAGGTGCGCCTGCGCATCGAGTCGGCCGAGGGCGTGGAGCACCAGTACGACCGCATCGCCGCGCAGTCGGTGCGCGCGGCGTCGTATCGCGCCCTGGCCGCCGAGTACGCGCGCGACCTCTACGCCGAGCAGGTGGAACAGGCCGAAGAAGGCGTGCAGACCGGCGACGCACTGCTGGCGGGCCTGCGCCGCGCGCTGGAAGAAGCCCGTGGCGAACGCGACCTCGGCCGCGACGAGCTGCAGCGTGCCCAGGCCGCCCTGCAGGGCAGCGAAGGCTACGGCGAGCAGTCGCGATTCGAGGAGATCAGCGGACGCGACCTCGACCGCCTGCGCCAGCTGCGCAGCGAACTGCTGCGCGAAACGGCGCAGGTGCGCGACCAGCTGCGCGCCACCGCCGGCCTGGCCCTGTCGCCTGAACTTCTTGCCACCGTGGAAGACGCCGCCGCTCCCTGGGCACGCTGGCACGAGGCGCTCGCCGCGCTGGAGGACGACGCGGCGCTGCCGTGGAATGCCGCGCAGCTGTTCGAGGAGGCGGGCACCACGCTGCGCGCCGCGGCGCCGCTGATCGAGGCGGTGGAGCGCCTGGCCCGCGCGCGTCACGAGGCCCTCGACCAGGCCCGCGACCGGCTGACTGCCGCGCGCCAGAACCAGAAGCGCATCGCCGCCGGACAGGCGGAACTCAATCCCGACACCGTGCGGTTGATGAGCTACCTGCGCGAGGCCGGCATCGACGCGCGCCCGGTCTGCGACCTGGTCCAGGTCACCGACAAGGCCTGGCAGGCGGCGATCGAAGGCTACCTGCGCAGCAACGTCGAGGCGCTGCTGATTCCCGAGGCCGACGAGGAACGGGCGACGAAGCTCTACCGCGGTCTCGGCGGCGGGCGCGCGGTGTACGGCGTCAAGCTGGCGCTGTCGAGCCAGGCGCGTCTAGGTCGCGCGGGCGAGGTGGCCGCAGGCTCGGTGGCCGCCCTGCTCGATGGCGTCAATGCCGAAGCGCTCGCGTTCCTGCGTCGCCAGCTCGGCGAGCTGCAGTGCGTGGACGGCGAGGCGGAACTGGTGAAGAGCCGCCAGGGCCTGACCCGCGACGGGCTGCTCGCGCGTGGCGGCAGCATCGAGCGGCTGCGCCTGCCCGCGACAGGCGATCTGAAGATCGGGGCCTCCGACAACCGGGCGCGCCTGCGCGTGCTGCGCGAGGACGTGGAGGCGGCCGAACGCGAGGTACAGGCACTGGAGCCCGCGCTGCGCGAGATCGACGGCCATCGCCGCCAGCTCGCGCGCCTGGCCGATGCCGACGCGGTGGCGCAGGCGCTGCACGCGCGCAGCCTCGAACACCAGCAAGCCAGGCAGCGCTACCGCAGCGCGCGCGACAGCCGCCAGGCCCTGCACGACCCCGACCTGCTGCGCCTGTCCGAACAGGTGCGCACGCTCAAGGCGGCGGTGGAGGCCAGCGAACGCCAGGTCGAACGCCTCATCGGCGAAGAGGCGGTGGCCCTTCGCCAGGGCGAGGACCGTCGCCGCCTGCTCGCCGGCCTGCGCGAACAGGAAGCGCTGGTGGCGCGACGCGCGGTCGAGGCGTTCCAGGATCCGGACGTCGATCCGAACCTGGTCGAACGCCATCGCGACGAACTCGACGACAAGCTCGATTCGCTGGACGAGCGCGCGCGCACCTGCGAGCGCCGCGCCGACGAAAGCGATCGCCAGCTGGCCCGGCTGCTGCCCGAGGCCTGGAGCGCGCTGGCCCAGTACGCGCGCGACCATGGCCTGGTCCTGGAGTTCGACGCCAATGCCTGGCGCCAGGCCCTGGCCCTGCTGCGGCGCGAGCTCACGCAGCTGCGCGAGACCGACCTGGTCCGCTACGAGGGAGAGGCGCGCCAGGCCTACGACACCGCGGTGGAGACCTTCCGCTCCAGCGTCGCCGCCGCGCTCAACGACAACTTCGTGCGCCTGCGCCAGCAGATCGCCACGCTCAACCGCACCCTGCGCAGCAGTCCGCCGTTCTCCAACAACGAGCGCTACCAGTTCCATTACGAGGTGGTGGCGGAGTTCCGCGAGCTGGAGCGCTTCATCAAGCGCGCCACCGACGTCGGCGGCGAGGACGGTCTGTTCGGCAGCGCCGGCGAAGTGCCCGCCGCGTTCCGCGAGCTGATCGAGGACGATGCCGCCGCGCGTACCGCCACCTCGCCGCTGGACGACTACAGGCGCTTCTTCCGCTTCGAGGTGCAGATCCGCCAGGACGACCGCGTGATCGGCACGCTCAGCGAACGCATGCGTTCGGGCTCCGGCGGCGAGCACCGCGCGCCGCTGTACGTGATCGCGGGCGCCGCGCTGGCCGCGGCCTATGGCAAGACCGAGGCCCAGCCCGGCGGCATCGGCCTGATCCTGCTGGACGAGTTCGGCGACAAGATCGACGCGCAGAACGCGCGCGCCACCACCAACTACCTGCGCTCGCTCGGCCTGCAGCTGGTGCTGGCTGCGCCCGACACCGCCCAGGGCACGCTCAGCGGCGTGCTCGACAGCTACATCGAGCTGTTCCGCGACGGCGAACTGCTGCAGGCCGAACGCATCGAGGTGCAGGCCGCCGCGCGCGAGCTGCTGCTCTCCGACCAGTTCGACCTGCACCCGGACCTGCTGGCCGCGGAAATCGCCGGCATCGAGCGCCAGACGCCCGCACCGTGAGCGATGCCACGCCCCTCCTGCAACGCCTGCTGCGCAAGGGCGAATCGGCGCGGCTGCGTGGCGATCCGCGACCGGCATCGCTGCCGATGACCAGCACGTCCAGCGCACGCGAATACCTGGCCCTCGCGACGCTCGAAGCGCGCGATGCGTTCCACGGCCAGATCGCGCTGGCCGAGCGTGCCGGCGCCATCGACGCGGTACGCGATCGCCACCGCGGCGACGGCGAGCAGCTGCTGCGCATCGGCGTGAAGGACCTCGATGCATTGGCCGCGCATCTGGGCGTGGAGTTGCTCGCCTCCCGGATGGAAGTTGCCGACGCCGCACTCTCCGGGTGGGTGTCTCGCTTTCCCGTCATCACGACCACACTCGATGCCTGGCGAAACGGCCGCAAGGTGCGCGGCGCCGGGCCGGAGGCGGCCGCGGATCTTGCCGACGCCGCGCGCGCGGTCGCCAGTTGCCTGGCCGCGCCGGAGCGGGAGCGCCTGTTGCGCCGCGAAAGCGTGCGCCTGTTTGGCGACAGCAAGCGGCTGGAGGCATTGACGCCGTGGCTGGACCTGCTGACCGGCGGCGAGCCCGCCAACGCCGCGCTGGACCGCAGCCATGTCTGGGCGACACTGGGACTGCGCCGCGAACCCCAGCCGCTGTTGCTGGCCGGTACCGGCCAGCTGCATCTCGACGAGGCGTGTCTCGCGCTCGTGCGCCCCTGGTTGGGCATCCCGCCCGAGAGCCTGCGCGGCCTGGAAACTTCCGCACGGACGCTGCTCAGCATCGAGAATCTCGCCAGCTTTCACGAAGCTGCGCGCCTGTCCGTCGACGATGCCTGCCTGCTGCTCTACACCGGCGGCATGCCCTCGCCGGCATGGCGCCTGGCCTATACGCGCATCCTCGCCCACCTCGATCGCGACGCCTGCGTGTACCACTGGGGCGACATCGACGAGGGCGGTTTCCGAATCGCCGCGGTACTGGCGGAGGCGGCCGCGGCATCGGGCCATCGTCTGCGTCCGTGGCGCATGTCGGCTTCGACGTTGCCGGCCGACATCCTCGAGGGCGCAACCGCGCCGGACGCCGCGACCCTGCATGCGATGCAGCATTGGGCCGTGCGCGCCGGATGGCCCGAGGTGGCGGAGGAACTGGCCCGCCATCCGCTCCGGCTGGAGCAGGAAGCGCTGGATCCCGCACGCGACGAGGCCGCGTTGCCGCGGCCGGGGCCGGGGGGGGGGGCCCCCCCCCCCCCGGGGAACACCCGGGGGCCCCCCCCCCCCGCCCCCCCCCGCCCC
>JAEWZE010000002.1 GCA_023395465.1 Pseudomonadota bacterium | reverse complement strand
CACACTGGCTGCCTGCGACTGCGCTCGACTACCATCGACGCATGCCGCACGCACGAGCCACTGCGCGAGGCGGCCCTTCCCGATCAGATGGAGCATCCATCCATGCGCATGGCGTCCTGGCTGCTGTTGTCGACCCTGTACGCCGGCATCGCCTGCGCCGACGATCCGGTCGCCAGCGTGCGCGTCGCGTTCGACCGCGCCGGACCGACCACGATCGAGACCCGGGGCCATGCCGATCTCGCGACCGGCCGCGCCGTCAGCGCCGATGATCCGGTGCGCGTGGCGTCGATCTCCAAGCTGGTGGTGGCGATCGGCGTATTGCGCCTGGTCGAGGACGGCCGCCTGGACCTGGAGGCCGATGTCTCCGATGCGCTGGGCTGGCCGCTGCGCCATCCGCAGTGGCCGCAGGTGCCGATCACCCTGCGCATGCTGCTCTCGCACCAGGCCGGGCTGACCGACGCCGCCGGCTACTGGCAGGTGCCGCTGGGCAGCGAGCTGCGCGGCCTGCTCGACGACCCGCGCGCCTGGGATGCCGAACATCCGCCCGGCAGCTTCTTCCGTTACGCCAACCTCGGCTTTCCGCTGGTCGCCGCCGCTATGGAACGCGCCACCGGCGAACGCTTCGACCTGCTGATGCAGCGCCTGGTGCTGCAGCCGCTCGGCATCGCCGGCTGCTACAACTGGGCGGCCTGCGACGAGGCCACCGCCGCGCGCGCGGTCGTGCTGTACGACGATGCGCGCACGCCGGTGCGCGACGACAATCACGGCCGCAAGCCTGCCTGTTCGGTCATCACCGGAGAAGGCGCGGAATGCGATCTGGCGCAGTGGCGGGCAGGCGCCAACGGCGCACTGTTCTCGCCACAGGGCGGATTGCGCATCAGCGCGCGCGACCTGGCGAAAATCGGCCGCCTGCTGCTGGGCGAGGGCGAGGTGGACGGGGTGCGCCTGCTGTCGCCCGCATCGGTCCGCAGCCTGCTCGCGCCGCAGTGGCACTACGCGCCGGGCAACGGGATCGGCCACGAGGAGGACACCGGCGATGGCCAGGGGCTGGCGTTCTTCTGCCGCTACGGACTGGCCGCGCAGACGCTGGCGACGCCTCAGGCCGGGTGCGGCGACGATCCCTTCGGCGACGGCATCGAACGCGTCGGCCACAGCGGTTCGGCCTACGGTTTGCGTTCCGGGCTGTGGATCGATCGCGCTGCGGGCACCGGCGTGGTGTACTTCGCCACCGGCGTACCGGGCGAACGCGGCGATGCGCGCTCGGCATTCAGCGCGATCGAGGAGCGGCTCGCGCGCGGCGAGTGAGTCCACCACGCCGCGCCGGCGAGTTGCGCGCCGCGATTGCGACCGCGGCCCTGCTCCTCGCCGACGACGGCCGTGCGCCAGTGCCGGACCTCAGCGCGCCTGGAACAGCCGGATCGGCCGGATCCCGTGTTCGCGCTCGGCCGCATCGGCCAGCAGCGCCAGTGCCGCGAGCTCGCGCCTGTACAGGTCGAGGAATCCGTCCTCCACCGGCGCGGTGACGTGGATGAAGGCGAATGGATCGCCACCGGCGGACGACATGCGCCCGCAGCGGCCGCGCAGGTACCGGCCCAGCGTCGACCCATCCGCCAGCGCGACGCCGTCCAGCTTCGCCAGCAGTGCGTCGAACGCCTGCCGGTACTGCTCGGCCATCGCGAACACGCGCACCCGCAACTCGCCGGCGTCGCGCGCCATGCCGCCCTGCAGGCGCAGACAGAGGCCGCCTTCGGACACCAGGCGTTCGATCCGTGGCCAGGCATCGTGCAGCTGCTGCAGCAATGCCAGCGTGGCCTGCGCCTGCTGCTGCGCCGGCGGCGCCATCGCCGCAGTCGCCAGGTGGAAGCGCCGCGCGAACAGCGCGAGGATGCGCGCGGCCAGCTTGCGATCCGCCGAGTCCATGTTGCGACATTGGCCCAGCTGTTCCCGAAGCGCAGCCGGATCCGGGTCGGACCCGTCGGGCATGGTGAAGTCCGCGCCCAGATCCACCAGCTGCACCCAAAGCGCCAGTTCGTCTGCGCGCGCGCGGGCACGGTCGAGCCGCGGCCACAGGTCGGAAGCGTCGGGCCCCAGCCTGCGCAGTTCGTCGACGCAGCCCTGCCAGTCCAGGCCCGCCGCCGGCAGCAGCGTGCCCTCGGCCGGGTCGAGCAGCGGCACCGAGCCGAGCATGCCGTTGGCGAAGCGTTTCCAGCCCTGCGCCAGCGCATCTGGCAGCTGGCCCATGCCCAGCAGCTGCGCCGGCTCGACCAGGTTGCGGGCACCGAACTCCAGGTCCATCGCGCGGTAATAGTGCTCGGTCACCTCGCGGCTTAGCGCCGGAAAGTCGGCGAACAGGTCCGCCGCGGGACGCTCGTCGACGAACATGCCCGCGACCGGCTGCGCCACCGCGTTGGCGATGCGCGCCTGGTCGGCCGGATGCGAATCCCAGTAGCGGGTCTCGTCGTCGTTGTCGAGCTGGCGTTCGACCGCCTGCCAGTCTTCCGCACGCCACTGCCCCATCCGCAGCGCGGCCGCGGCAGGCAGGTCGGCCACCAGGGTGCCTTCGCGCCAGGCCTTGGCGTTGAGGCGTTGCACCTCGTCCATCGCCTGCGACAGCGCGCGCAGGCGCAGTGCGGTGGCGGCGAAGCTGTCGCTACCGGCCACCGCGACCTCGTAGCGGTCGGCATCGAACTCCATCTCCTGCGACAGCCAGCGGCTCATCCGGAAACTGAGCTGGAACAGTCCGCGCAGGAACACGCGCGTGAGCCCGAGGCAGAACTGCGTCAGCCCGCACATCAGGTGGAACAGGTTGCCGCCATCGCCCTCGTCGCCGTCGTCGAGCCACCGCTGCAGGCGTTCGTCCCATTCATCGCGATGGTAGGCGCGCGACTCCAGCCAGCGATTGACGTGGTTGATCACGTGCGCGGCGCGCATGCCGCCGCGCTGCGCGAAGTGGCCGAACTCGTGCGCCAGCACGCCCACCAGCTGGCGCGCGGTCATGCCCGCCACCAGCGGCAGGCCGATGGTCAGCGTCCTGGCGCCGCCCACTAGGCCGGCCGGGCCGGGGCTGAACTGTACCCAGGCGTTGACGGCGTGGCTGAGAAAGATCTCGCGTGGCGGCGCCACGCCCACGGCCCGGCACAGCGAGACCACCGCCGCGCGGAAGTCCGATTCCGCATCCGGCAACCGCACCGCCTCGGGCGCCTTGACCCGCGGCGCGAACAGCGGCTTGAGCAGGAACAGGATCAGCACGCCGAGCACGAAGCCGGGCACCGACCAGGCCAGCATCGACCAACCGCTGATCGCACGCGGCGCCCACTCGGCGTAGTAGGCATAGCCCAGCCATCCCAGCGCCGCCACGAAACCGAAGTACACCACCGGCAGCAGGCACGACAGCAGCGCCACCAGCCACAGCAGCAGCGTGTACAGCGGACGTCGCGCCGGCCGCGGCACCGAGCCCGGCGCCATCGCGTGCATCAGACCCACAGGCGGCTGGACCGTCGCGGCCGCCGGCATCACCATCGCATCCATGACTTTTCCCCGCGTGCGCCGGAGGGCCGGGCACGGCTGGCTTCAGTGCTCCCCGTTCCGCGGCATGCCGGCACGCCGTCGGCGGCGCGACGTTCCACAGCCCCCTGCGTCGCCACGCCCGCCGAGGATACACAATCGCCACGACGGTTTCGGGACGTGCCGCCGAACGAGCCGCGGCTGCGCACGCAGCGCTGCCGACTGCCGCCGAACCGGCGCGACCGCTCATCGGCATCGACCTGGCCTGCCCGAGCGGTCGCATGCCCGCCCCCGCGCCACCAGCGACATCATCGCTGGACCCCGACGGCACAGCGAAGGCGCAGCGTTTGATCGACGGGCTGTCCGCCGGCGGCAACGTCGCCATGCCGCTGCAGCCGCCGAGTGGCCCGGCAGTACCGCACCAGCACCGACCGCTTCGCCGTGCAGTCGATAATCGGCTGCGAGGACGCGACGAAACTCCGTCGCTGGCCGGCGCCCGCGGCGTGGCCTGCGCCTGCGCCGCCGGCCCGGTGAAGTCGGGCGGAAGCTGCGTCCCGGTCCACCCGCGCATCCTGTCAAGGCCCGGCCACGTCCGTGCTACAACGCCGCATCCACGTACGCACGCCGCGCATGCCAAGACCCGCCTCCGCTTCCACCGTCCTGCCGCGCCTGGCCGTCGCCTGCCTGGCCTTCTTCGTCGCCGCCGCGGTGGCCCTGCACGTCCTCCGGCCGGAACTCGATCCGGTCCACAGCCAGATGAGCCTGTACCTGATCGGACCCTGGGGCTCCCTGCTGCAGGCCGCCTACGTGGCGCTCGCACTGGCGATGGCAGGGCTGGCCTGGAACGCCTGGCGCACCGCGCCCCTGCCTGCGCGCAGCGCGGCCCCGCTGCTGATGCTCGGCCTGGGCGGCCTCTGCCTGTGCATCACCGCCTACGCGTGGATGGACATGCCCGGCGTCGACGCCAGCTTCGAAGGCCTGGTGCACGGCATCACCGCGCAGGGCGCGTTCCTGTTCACCACCACTGGCCTCGTGCTGCAGGCATTGCGGTTGCGTCGCGATCCGCGCTGGCGCCAGCATGCACGCTGGCTGCTGCCGTGGGCACTGGCCTGCTTCGCGGCCATCTGGGTGCTGGCGCTGTGGCGCGAGCTGCCGCGCGGCCTGGCGCAGAAGTCGGTGATCGCGCTGATCGTCGGCTGGCTGGGCGCGCTGGCGGCCCTGTCCTGGCGCGTCCCCCGCGCGAACGGATCCTGATCCCGCTCAGCCAGCGACCGGCGGGTCGTCCTGCTGGCCATAGCGCAACCACAGCGCTGCCGAATGCACGTCGGCGAACACCTGCGCCTCGAGGCCGGAGCCGATCGCCGAAAGCATGCAGTGCTCCACCGTGTCGAGGCCACGCGGCTTGACGTGCGCCACGCGCAGCCGGCCCAGGCGCGGCCCGAACTCGGCCACCAGTTCGCGCCAGTCCTCGGCGTCCAGCGCTGGGCCGTCCAGTTCGTCGACCAGCAACAGCAGTCCGGCGCGCTGCGCTTCCAGCGCATCGGCGATCGCGCCCCAGTAGCCGAAGGTATTCTCGCGCGTGTTGGGGCCGCTGACGTGGGCGTGCAGCTCGCCCGCCTCGCGTCGCAGCGTGATGCGCATGTCAGCGGCCATGGTCGCGCCCTCCTTCCCGCGGTGCGGCACCGCACCGGCGAGTCTTCCCCTTCCTGCAACGAGCCGCGCCAGCGCGCGCTCGCCCCTGCCCTGCAGTCGTGGCGTTCATGTACCTCGCTCCTGAGGTTCCACAGGCCGACATCCTAGATCACCCCGTCCTCACCGGCTCGTTAAGTCCGCCGCCACGCGACGTGCACGGGCCGCGCACGCGGGCGAACGCATGATCGCCGGACATCCCCCGCCCCACAGGAGCAACGCCATGGACAAGCACGACCAGAACCGCGATCCGATTACCGGCGCACCGGGGTCCCACCCCATCGGCGTCGCCGCCGGTGGCACCGCAGGCGCGATTGCGGGCGCCGCAGTCGGCAGCTTCTTCGGCCCGATCGGCACGCTCATCGGTGGCGGCATCGGCGCGGTGGGTGGCGCCTCCGGCGGCAAGGCCATCGCTGAACGCGTTGACCCCACCGCCGAAGTCGAATACTGGCGCCAGGATGCGACCGGCCGCGAGTACTACCGCGCCGACCGCGACTTCGATCGCGACTACGCCCCGGCCTACCGCCTCGGCACCGAGTACCGCAACGAAGCCGGCCGCCGCGACTGGCAGGAGGCCGAGACCGACCTGAAAACCCGTTGGGACCAGACCCGCGGCCAGTCGACCCTGGACTGGGAGGCCGCGCAGCCGGCCGTCCGCGATGCCTGGGACCGTACCGACCGCACCTATGGCGCCTACGAGCAGACCGACCGCCACTTCGGCGAGCAGTACGACAAGGCGCCGTACTACCGCCAGGACTTCGAATACCAGGATTACCGCCCCGCCTATCGCTACGGCACCCAGGCGCGCAGCCTGTCGGGGTCGAGCAACTGGGACGCCGACACCGAGTCGCGCCTCGAGCAGGGCTGGGAACGCGCGAAGGGCGAATCGCGCCTGTCCTGGCAGGAGGCCAAGGAAGCGGTGAAGGATGCCTGGCACCGCGTCGAGCATCGCCTGCCGGGCGACGCGGACAACGACGGCCGCTGAGGCATCCCGTTGCCGCCTGGACGAAGCCCCCTTGACCGGGGGCTTCTTCCTGTTCCGCCGCGGCGTTTCCCGTTCCGCGGCGCCTTGCAATCCGGATGCGGCCCGGCCTGCGGCGTCGCGTCGTAGCGGTCACATCCGGATCACCCCCGCTGTTCCAACCTGATCGCCCTTCCCGTCCCGGAGACATCCCATGTCATTGATCAAGCTCATCGCCTACGGCACCGTCGGCTACATTGCGTGGCGCGCTTGGCAGAGCCACCAGGAAACCCGCGACCTGCGCCACCGGGACGATGGTTCGCGCACGGCGCCGCACGGCGACCCGGTCCTGGCGGGCGAACGCATCGACGTCGCCGAACCGCTTCGCACGGCCGCGCATGCCAGCCGCGGCTTCGGCGAAGGTTGAGTCGGCAAGTCGCGTGCGCCTGCTTGTCGTATTGACCGCCATCGCCATGCCCATCGTGGCCTGGCTGTCCACCACCGGCGCCTTCGGGCCGGACCAGGGCACGATCTCGGACCGCTATCCCACGCTGCTGGTCGCGGCCGGCTACGCGTTCTCGATCTGGAGCCTGATCTTCCTGCTCGACCTGGTCCACGCCGGCTGGCAGGCGACCGGCGGGCGCAAGGACGACGCCACGCTGGGGCGCGTTGCGCCCTGGACGGCCGCCGGTTTCTTCCTGACCACCATCTGGATGCCACTGTTCTCGCAGGAGCTGTTCTGGCTGTGCCTGCTGGTGATCTTCGGCGCGCTGTCGTGCCTGGCGTACAGCGCCATCCAGCTGACGCGGGACCCGACCCCGCGCGAGCGCCAGCGACTGTGGGCCTGGCTGCCCTTGTCGCTGCACGCGGGCTGGCTGACGCTCGCCGCCTTCCTCAACCTGGCCCAGGTCATCGTCGCCTACGAGTGGATGCCGGTGGACCGACAGCTCCCCTGGTCGCTTGCGCTATACGCCGTGGCCGCCATCGTGCTGCTCGCGCTCAACCATCGCATGCGCGGCAACGTGGTCTATGCGTCGGCGGCATTGTGGGCGCTGGTCGCCGTGTACGTGCGACAGTCCGGGCACGAACTTGCCGGGGCGGATACCTCGGCGTGGGTCGCGATCCTGATCGCCGTGGTGCTGGTCGTCCAGACGGCCATGCTCAGGCTCCGCCATCCCGGAGGCTGGGTGCCAGAGCCAGCAACACGCATACCGGTCAGGCGCTGACGCCGGACGATACCACCCACGCACCACGTCGCACGTGGTTTACGCGCTCAGATGTGGAGCGTGGGCGCCTCGGGTTGACGTGATGCAACGGCCAACTGCGCATCCCTCGTCAACCCCGCCTCCATCGCGTCAGCGCGATGAGTTGCCACTGGATCGCGGACCGCAAAGCCGAGCGCGATGCGGTTCGCCAGCACACTGTCGCCGGCGACCACCGCGGCGTAGTAGCGGTTGAGCCCGGGATCCTCGAAGGGGCCGGGCGGCGATGCAGCATCGTCCTCCGCGTCCGGAATCGATGGATTCGCCTCACAGCCGCAACGCATCATTGGCCCCGGCGGAGCGCGGGTTTCGATGTTCGGCGAACATCATTTCCACAGTGCCCAGGGCGAACCGGCCCAAGGCGCTCATGGTGTCGCCGTCGACGCGAACGCCCTACCAGGGCAGCGGCGTGCCGTTGGCGTGCCAGAAGCTGCCGGTGTCGGCGAGCGTCAGGGCATCCAGGCGCGCGAGCAAGTTGGCGGCCGCTTCGTCCGGGCCGATGTCGCCCTGCCCGCCCAGCATGTCGGTGGCCACGCGCCCGGGGTGCAGCAGGACAACCGCGATCCCGCGCGGGGCCAGGTCCATCGCCAGCGACTTGCCGATCGCGTTTACCGCCGCCTTGGAGGCGCGATAGCCGTAATAGGCGCCCGAACCGTTGTCGGCCACCGAGCCCATGCGGCTGGTGACGATGCCGACCTTCGCGCCCTGCGCCAGGTGCCCCTGCAGCGCGGCCGCCACGCGCAGCGGGCCGAGCGTGTTGACCTCGAACTGGCGCTGCATGCGCGCGAAGGCAGCCGCGTCCAGCGCCTCCAGCGTTTCGTTGGTGAAGATGCCGGCGTTGAGCACGAGCCCGTCGATTCGGCGGTCGCCGAGTTTCGCCGGCAGCGACGCCACGGCGTCGGCATCGGCCACGTCCACGCCGTCGATCACCTGCGCGCCGGTGGCCGCCAGCGCCGGGCTGGCCTGCCGGCAGACGCCGATGACCGAGTCACCGCGTGCCGCCAGCTGCTGCGCCAGCGACAGGCCGATGCCGCGATTGGCGCCGGCGATCAGATAGGTGGCCATGGCGTGTCCTCTTGCGTGGGGGCGCACATTCTAGTCCCGGTGCGAAACGTCTCCATCACCGGTCGCCGACGTCGTGGACATCGCTGTTGCCCATCAATCGATCGCACAACGCTGCAGACGGCGCCGATGTCGACTCAGGGTCCGCACTGCCACTGCCCCTCGAAGCTGCGGCTGGCCCCATCGGCACGCTGGTAGGTCAGCGTCGCCGTACGTGGCGGCGATTCGCCGCCGCCGATTGCCGGGCCGGTCGTCCGGATCCTGAGCGTCATGCCGCGTCCGGTGAAGGTGGGGTTGTCGAGGATGCCGTCGTAGCCGCCCGGCGCCCGCACCTGCTCCACCACGCCGGAGAC
>JAEWZE010000001.1 GCA_023395465.1 Pseudomonadota bacterium | reverse complement strand
CGACCGCCGAAGTGCGCTACTCGCAGTTCATGGAGCAGGTGCGCCGCGACCAGATCAAGTCGGTCAAGATCGCCGAGGACGAGAAGACGGTGCAGTTCGTCACCAAGGGTGGCGAAAACGGCACCGTAATCGCGCCGCGTCGCGACCAGGGCATGATGGACGACCTGATCAACCACAAGGTCGAGATCCAGGCCGAGCCGCCCTCCAGCGGTCCCTCGTTCCTCTACATCCTGATCAACCTGCTGCCGGTCGCGCTGATCATCGGCTTCTGGTTCTTCATGATGCGGCAGATGCAGCAGGGTGGCGGGAAGGGCGCGATGTCGTTCGGCAAGTCGCGCGCCAAGCTGCTCAACGAAGACCAGACCAAGGTCACCTTCGCCGACGTCGCCGGCTGCGACGAGGCCAAGGAGGAAGTGTCCGAACTGGTCGAGTTCCTGCGCGATCCATCCAAGTTCCAGAAGCTGGGCGGCAAGATCCCGCGCGGCGTGCTGATGGTCGGTCCGCCCGGCACCGGCAAGACCCTGCTGGCCAAGGCCATCGCCGGCGAGGCCAAGGTGCCGTTCTTCTCGATCTCCGGTTCGGACTTCGTGGAGATGTTCGTCGGCGTCGGCGCCAGCCGCGTGCGCGACATGTTCGAGCAGGCCAAGAAGCACGCGCCGTGCATCATCTTCATCGACGAGATCGACGCGGTCGGCCGCCATCGCGGCGCCGGCCTGGGCGGCGGCCACGACGAGCGCGAGCAGACCCTGAACCAGCTGCTGGTGGAGATGGACGGCTTCGAGGGCGGCGAGGGCGTGATCGTGGTGGCGGCGACCAACCGCCCCGACGTGCTCGACCCCGCTCTCCTGAGGCCTGGCCGCTTCGACCGCCAGGTGGTGGTGGGACTGCCCGACGTGAAGGGCCGCGAGCAGATCCTGCGCGTGCACATGCGCAAGGTGCCGCTGGCCGACAACATCGAACCCATGGTGATCGCGCGCGGCACGCCCGGCTTCTCCGGCGCGGACCTGGCCAACCTGGTCAACGAGGCGGCGCTGTTCGCCGCCCGCGAGAGCGCGAAGGACGTCCGCATGGACCACTTCGACAAGGCGCGCGACAAGATCCTGATGGGCGCCGAGCGCCGCTCGATGGCGATGAGCGAGGAAGAGAAGACGCTCACCGCCTACCACGAGGCCGGCCATGCCATCGTCGGCCGCCTGGTGCCCGAGCACGACCCGGTCTACAAGGTCACGATCATTCCGCGCGGCCGCGCGCTGGGCGTGACCATGTACCTGCCCGAAGGCGACAAGTATTCGTACAACCGCACCGCGATCGAATCGCAGCTGTGCTCGCTGTATGGCGGTCGCGTGGCCGAGGAACTGATCTTCGGGACCGACAAGGTCACCACGGGCGCGTCCAACGACATCGAGCGCGCGACCAAGATGGCGCGCAACATGGTCACCAAGTGGGGCCTGTCCGACGAGATGGGGCCGATCGCCTACAGCGAGGACGAGGACGAGGTGTTCCTGGGTCGTTCGGTGACCCAGCACAAGAGCGTGTCCGACGACACCGCGCGCCGCATCGACGAGGTGGTGCGCGGCATCCTCGACAAGGCCTACGGCCGGACCACCGGGATCCTTCGCGAGAACATCGACAAGCTTCACTCGATGGCGAAGCTGCTGCTGGAGTACGAGACCATCGACGTGCCGCAGATCGATGCCATCATGGAAGGCCGCGAGCCGCCGCCGCCGATGGGCTGGATCGAGTCCGGCAAGGGTGGTGGCAAGGGTGGCGACGGCGATTCGCGCCCGCTTCCGCCGATCGGCGGGCCGGCCGAGCAGACCTGACGGCGCGCCCACGGACGCGGATCCGGATGGCCGCGGCATGCGGAGTACCCGAAGGCGCCCGTCACCCGGCGCCTTCATGCCGTGTGGAGCGCGACGATCCGTTTCCGGGCGCTTCCCGCCCATCCGGATTCCGACACAGGTCCCCCTTCATTCCCGAGTCCTGATCCCATGTTCGACACCGCTCCCCAGCTCGACTGTGCCGGCCGCGTCCTGCGTCTCGACCGCACCCGGGTCATGGGCATCGTCAACGTCACGCCCGACTCGTTTTCCGACGGCGGCGCGCACCGCGACGTCGACGCGGCGGTGGCGCACGGCCTGCGGCTGGCGGAAGAGGGCGCGGACCTGCTCGACATCGGCGGCCAGTCGACGCGTCCCGGCGCCGACGAGGTGCCGGTCGAGGAGGAACTGCGCCGCGTGCTGCCGGTCATCGAGCGGCTGGCGCGCGAGACGGCGCTGCCGGTCAGCGTGGACACCTCCAGGCCGGAGGTCATGCAGGCCGCGGTGCAGGCGGGCGCCGGCATGATCAACGACGTCCATGCGCTGCGCCGCGAGGGCGCGCTGGACATGGCGGCCTCGCTGGGGGTGCCCGTGGTGCTGATGCACATGCTCGGCGAGCCGCGCTCCATGCAGGACGCGCCGGACTACGACGACGTGGTCGGAGACGTGCACCGTTTCCTCGCCGAGCGCATCTTCGTCGCGGAAATGGCCGGGATCGCGAAGAAGCGGATCGTGGTCGACCCGGGCTTCGGCTTCGGCAAGTCGACGCAGCACAACCTGCAGCTGCTGGCACGGCTCGAGCGCTTCCTCGAGCTTGGCGTCCCGGTGCTGGCGGGCCTGTCGCGCAAGCGCTCGATCGGGGAACTGACCGGACGCGAACTCCCGCAGGCGCGCGTGCACGGTTCGGTGGCGGCGCACCTGATCGCGGCCCAGCGCGGTGCACGGATCGTGCGCGTGCACGATGTCGCGGCCACTGTCGACGCGCTGAAGCTGTGGCAGGCGGTGGCGGAACTGCCCGAGCCGCGCAAGGCCGCTGCCGCGCCGGAGATCAGCTGGCCCGACACGGTCTGAACGCCTGTTGCGGTAGACAGGCCAAGAGAAGCAACGGAAAGACGGAGGACGCGATGGCCACGGGCTGGGCAGGCGACGGCGCGGTGCAGGACCAGATCGATGCGACGGTGAAGGACGCGATCAAACGCGCCCGCAGCCAGCTGCCGCAGGGACCTGCGCGCATGCACTGCGAAGAATGCGACGCTCCGATTCCCGAAGCGCGACGCAAGGCCATGCCCGGTGTACGCCTGTGCATTGCATGCCAGGAAGCCGAGGAACGCGAGGACCAGCCGCAGGGTGGCTACAACCGGCGCGGCAGCAAGGACAGCCAGCTGCGCTGAGGCGCCGCCCAGATCCGGCGTGCCCGGGTCTAGAGCCCCTTGCGGCGCAGCAGGTCCAGCTTGGCCTGGTAGCGCTGCGCCATGTTCGGGCTGGCGAGCGCCTGCGCGTGGCGCAGGGCCTCGCCGGCCTTGCGGTATTCGCCCAGATGCAGGTAGGCGCGGGCCAGGCCGTGGTGGAACTGGTGTTCGCCGTCGAACAGGGCGATCGCGCGCCGATAGCGCTTGGCGGCGCTGGCGTAGTCGCCCTGCTTCTCGTACTCGTTCGCCAACAGGAAGTGGTGGAAAGGGTTGCGGCGCTGGATCCCGTCGATGCGCTTGCGCAGCTGCTGCCCCCTGCCGTGTTCGCCGCGGGAGGCGTACAGCGCGGCGAGGTTCATCAGGGCGCCTTCGTGCGCCTTGTCCAGTTCGAGCGCCGCGAGAAAGGCGCGTTCGGCATCGTCCTGCCGGCCTTCGCGGACCGCGAGCACGCCGGCGTTGTTCCAGGCGGCCGGATAACGGTCGTCGGCTGCCAGGGCGGCGCTCATGTACTTGCCGGCCTCGCCGAACTGGCTGCCCGCCAGCAGGGTAGCGGCGCGGTTGCTGTAGAAGATCGCCAGCAGGCGCCGGTCGTCGATCCGCTTGGGCGGGTCGCCACTCAGGATGGAGTCGCTGGCGACGTCGACCGAGTAGCGGTGTCCGCCCGCCAGCACGCCCGCGTTCACATGGTTGCTGAAGTAGAGCGTATCGCCCTCGCGGTACCAGGTCAGCACCCGCGAGATTTCCTGGCCGTGCGCCTCGATGCCCACTTCGCGCGCTAGCGCGACGGTGAGCAGGGTGAAGGTCAGGCAGTTGGCCTTGCGCGTCAGGTAGGCTTCGGCAACGGTATGGTCGGCGTCGTGCTGGTAGCTCATGCCCAGCCCGGCCGGGTCGAACAGGAAGCGCACCAGGGCGGTCAGGCGCTGCTGCTCCGAATGCCCGCCAGCGACGACCACCTGCGCATGCACGGCCTCGCGCAGCGCGGGCGGGATGGCGAAGACCTCCTCGATGGCCGGCGGCGGAGCCACCGGCGGAGGTGGTGGGGGCGTGGCGACCGCGGGCGCAACGGCGAGGGCGATACCGAGCAGCGATGCGAACATGACCGGCCTCCCGGGTCCAGCGCACGGAATCAGTCTACGCCTCGCATCGTTGCGGTGTTGCTGCACTGCGGCAGGTGCGTGCCGACCCCTGTCCGCGCGACGTGCCGCGCCTGTTCCGGCCGGCACGCGGCTCGTTTTCGGGGCTTCCGTGACGGGTGGCGGACGGTGCCTGTCCACGCAAGGATTGGCTGTCGGCGGGGTGGCAAGGCGGGGGCAGCGCCACGGTCCGACGCGGCCCCCGCGGGTGCGGATCAGTCGATCAGCTGGAGTCCCAGGATCACGCCCAGCACCGCCGCCAGCACCGTGTAGTCGCCGCGCTCGTCACGGCGGCCGTGGTGGTAGCGGCTGTAGTAGCCGTCCTCGTAGCCGCGCTCGAAGCCCTGGCGGAAGTAGTGGGTGTACTGGTCGTGCGCGATGTAGCGACCATCGTAGCCATAGCTGGCGTCGGCATAGCCGTAGCTGCCGCGGTCGTCGTAGCGCCAGCCATCCTCGCGGTCGGCGCGGCCGGCGCGCAGGCCCTCGTTGTAGCCGCGACGGACCGCTTCGCGCATCAGGTCTGCGCCGTAGCGGTTGGTCTGGTACCACTGGCCGCCATAGCTATAGCGGTAGCTGGCGGGCGTGTAGTAGTAGGGATCGCGCCCGTAATCGTAGGAGGCGACGCGCCAGCGGCGCTCCTGCTCGCGCAGGCGGGCCTGGTAGTCGCGCTGGTACCGGTACTGGGCCATGCGCCGCTGCTGCTGCAGCATGCGCGCGCGCTCGGCGTTGCGCCGCTCCGCATCCCGCCGCTGGCGTTCGCGGTCGCGGTGGAAGCGTTCGGCCCGTTCGCGTTCGGCGCGGATCATGGAGTCCTGTCGTTGCCGGTCCACGCGCTGCGCAAGCTCCCGGCTGCGGTCGTCACGACGCTGCTCGCGCGGCTGCTCGCGGCGCGGTTGCGGCGTGGCCATCAAGCGGCGCTCGGGTTGCGCGCGCTCGCGCTGCTGGCGCTGGTCCGGACGCTGCGTCCGGTCACGATCCCGTCCCGTGAACTGTGCCTGCCGGCGAAGCGTGTCGCCGCCGTCGCTGCGCAGCGCGGCGGAACGTTGCGCCTGTTCGCGCGCGCGCTGCTGGTCGCGCTGCATGGCCTGCACGCGCTGCGCCTGCGCACGCTGCGCCTGGTCGCGCTGCGCCGCCTGCTGGCTGCGGCGCGTCTCGTCGCGCTGGGCGGCCTGCTGGCGGCGCGCATCCTCGCGCTGGGCCGACTGCAGCCGCTGCCTGCGTTCGCGCTGGCCGTCGTCGGCCCGGGGCTGCTGCCGGGGTTGCGCCTGGCGCTGGGTCGCCATGTGGCGCGGCCTGTCCGGTGCCTCCTGCAACTGGCGCGGGCGTGGCTGCGCGACCGCGCGCGGCGGCTGGTGCGCCTGGTCCCGTTGCGCCCGTCGCGCCGGTTCGCGCGGGGGCGCCGATTGGGGCCGCGGCCGATCGACGCTTTCGCGGCGGGCCGGCCTGTTCGCCTGGCGCGGTCCCTCGTCCCGCTGCGTGCGGTACTCGCGCCGTTCGCGTTCGCGCTCCTGCGCCAGCGCGGGCACGGCGGTGGCAAGCGCCAGCCCGAGCACGAGCATGGCCTGCAGGACATGTGGGAAGGTGGGTTGCTTCATCATCGGACCCCTGCCGACACCCGGTCGGCGCAGGGCATAGTGTGGACGCCAGCGCAGTGAACCGGTTCTGAGTATGTCCTGGCCGGATTCAGGCGCTGGACGGCGAAACCGTTTCCAGTTGAACCGGCGGCCTATGGTCGTCATGACCCGTGTCAACCGTACACCTCGTGCGGCGTATCCGGCGCGGTGGGTTAGTCTTCCGCGCGGATCGTCCGGGACACGGCAGTACATGGCAGCAGGCCGCGAGGGCTGGTGGGAGAAGCTGCGTTCGCGGTGGCGCGGCGCGGACGGGCTGCCCGGGGCGGACGGTTCGCGCGTGCCGCGCGTCAAGCGCGGCTGGCGCTATACCGAACTGCAATTCAGCGGTGGCGTTTCGCAGAGCCGGATGCGGACCTTCCGCCCGGGCCATCTGCTGATCGACTACACCCGCACGATGATGGCCAGCCTGCTGTTCTGCCCGAGTCCGGCGACGATCGGGATGATCGGTCTGGGCGGTGGCTCGCAGGCGAAGTTCTGCCACAGCCATCTGCGCCGGACGCGGCTCGAAGTGGCCGAGAACAATCCGCACGTGCTCGCGCTGCGACGCCGTTTTCGCGTGCCCGGCGACGATGCGCGGCTGCAGGTGCTGCTGGCCGATGGCGCCGGCTTCGTGCGCGAGCGACGCGGGCGCTTCGACATCCTGCTGGTGGACGGCTACGACGAGTCGGGCATTCCCGCGGCGCTGTCGAGCCAGGCCTTCTACAACGACTGCCGCGCCGCGCTGGCGCCGGGCGGCGTGCTTGCCGGCAACCTCTACGCCACCGATTTCCAGGACCACGTGCGGAAGCTTCAGCGCAGTTTCGGCCCGGACCGGGTCTGGGTGCTGGAAGAAGCGCGGCAGAGCAACCGCGTGGTCTTCGCCTGGACCGGGGATCCGTTTCCTGGCGGGCGCCTTGATCTTCCGGGGCGCATCGCGCGCATGGAGCCGGCGGCCGCGCGCGAGCTTGCGGATGTGTTCGTGCGGGTCGCGCAGGCCTGGCACGCACGCTGACGGCCTTGCCATCGCGCGCGCGCCGCGCGAAAGTCTCCGGCTCACGCCACAAGGGGATTTGCCGATGCGTCATCCGATCCTGCGGGCCATGGGCCTGTTGCTGCTGCTCGTCCTGGTCGTGCCGGCAGTCGCCTCCGACGACGGCATGACGCTGCGGCAGGTGGCCGAGGTGCGCGCCGTGGGCCGCGCCGGCATCAGCCCCGACGGCCGGCACGTGGCCTACCTGCTGTCGGTGCCGCGGTCGCCCGGGGTGGACGACGATGGCCCCGCCTGGAGCGAACTGCACCTGGGTTCGCGCGACGGCGGCAGCCGCGGCTTCGTGACCGGCAAGGTCAACGTGGGCACGCATGCCTGGCTGCCCGACAGCCGTTCGCTCGCCTACCTCGCCAAGCGCGAGGGCGACGAGACGCGCACGCTCTATCGCATCCCGGTGGACGGCGGCGAGTCGGTGGCGATCGCCACGCTCAAGTCCGACATCAGCGCCTTCAGCCTGTCGCCGGACGGGCGCCGGGTGGCCCTGCTTGCCACCGCGCCGGAGAGCGACGCGCTCAAGGCGCTCAGGAAGAAAGGCTTCACCCAGAAAGTGTACGAGGAGGACTGGCGGCCGGTGCAGCTGTGGATCGCCGAACTCGGCGACGACGGGGCGGAGCCGAAACTGGTCGAGGTCGAGGGCAGCGTGCAGTCGGTGGAGTGGAGTCCGGCCGGCGATCGCCTTGGCCTGACCGTCGCACCGCGCCAGCTGACCGACGACACCCTGGTGTTCACCCGCGTGCGCATCGTCTCGCCCGACGGGCGGGTACTGGGCGCGGTCGACAATCCCGGCAAGGTCGGCGGGCTGTCGTGGAGCCCCGACGGTGCGCACCTGGCCTTCATCTCGGCCCAGGACAGGCACGATGCGCAGCAGGGCCGGCTGTTCGTGGTCGGACGCGACGGCGGTGCGTGGCGCGACCTGCTGCCGGATCTGCCTGGGCACGTGGTGGACGTGGAGTGGCGCGACGCGGCGACCGTGCAGTTCATCAGCTGGGAAGGTGTGCAGGCGCGGCTGGGCGAAGTCGGCGTCGAGGGTGGCGCGCAGCGCACCGTGCTGGCGGCGGAAGGTCCGGTGTGGTCCGGCTTCAGCCGCGCCACCACCGGCGACATCGCCCTGGTCGGCAGCACGCCGCAGCATCCATCCGAAGTCTTCCTGCTGCCGGTGGGCAGCGCTGCGCCGCGCAAGCTCACCGACAGCAATCCGTGGCTCGGGGACGTGCGCCTGGCGCGCCAGGAAGTGATCCGCTATCCGGCGCGCGACGGGCTGGAGATCGAAGGCCTGCTGGTGCATCCGCTGCAGCGCCGCGGCAACGCGCGCGTGCCGCTGATCGTGGTCGTGCACGGTGGCCCGGAGTCGCATTACAACAACGGCTGGCTGACCGCGTACTCGCAGCCGCTGCATCACGCCGCCGCGCAGGGCTATGCCGTGTTCCTGCCCAACTACCGCAGCAGCACCGGGCGCGGCGTGGAGTTCTCCAAGAAGGGCTTTGGCCGGCCGGGCATGGAGGAGTTCGACGACGTGGTGGACGGCGTCGACCACCTGGTCGCGAGCGGCCTGGTGGACCGGGACAGGGTCGGCATCACCGGCGGCTCCTACGGCGGCTACGCCAGCGCCTGGGGCGCCACCTACTACAGCGAGCGCTTCGCCGCCTCGGTGATGTTCGTGGGCATTTCCGACCAGGCCAGCCTGGTCACCACCGGCGACATCCCGTGGGAGCAGAACCTGGTGCACATGGGCACCTGGCCCTGGGAAGACCCGGAGCTGTTCCGCAAGACCAGCCCGGTCACCTATGCGCAGCAGTCGAAGACGCCGACCCTGATCCTGCACGGTGAGGCCGACCCGCGCGTGCCGGTGATGCAGTCGTACATGCTCTACCGCTACCTCAAGCTGGCCGGCCAGGCGCCGGTGCGGCTGGTGCTGTATCCGGGCGAGGGTCATGGCAATGCGCGCGCGGCCTCGCGCTACGACTATTCGCTGCGGCTGATGCAATGGATGGACCACTACCTCAAGGGCCCGGGCGGCGAGCCGCCGGCCCATGCGCTCGACTACGCGCTGCCGGCACCGGAGGCGAAGAAGTGATCTTGCCGGTCAAGGCGGGGCGCGTCGCCGCATGAGTGCCGCGGCGCAGGCCGGCGGCAGCCTCGCGGACGGCGCCGCCAAGCGTCGCGTGCTGCTGGCCAGCCTGGTCGGAACCACGATCGAGTTCTTCGACTTCTACATCTACGCCACAGCGGCGGTGCTGGTGTTCCCGCACCTGTTCTTTCCGCCGGGCGATCCGGCCACCGCCACCCTGCAGTCCTTCGCCACGTTCGCCCTGGCCTTCATCGCGCGGCCGTTCGGTTCGGCGCTGTTCGGCCATTTCGGCGACCGGGTCGGACGCAAGGCGACGCTCGTGGCGGCGCTGCTGACGATGGGCATCTCGACCGTGGTGATCGGCCTGCTGCCCACCTATGCGCAGGTCGGCCTCGCGGCGCCGGTGCTGCTGGCGCTGTGCCGGCTGGGGCAGGGTGTGGGGCTGGGCGGCGAGTGGGGCGGCGCGGTGCTGCTGGCCACGGAGAACGCGCCTCCCGGCAAGCGCGCCTGGTACGGCATGTTCCCGCAGCTGGGGGCGCCGATCGGCTTCCTGCTCTCGACCGGCGTGTTCCTGGCGCTGACCCACTGGATGGGCGATGCCGCCTTCCTGGCCTGGGGCTGGCGCATCCCGTTCCTGGCCAGCGCGGTGCTGGTGATGGTCGGGCTGTGGGTGCGGCTGAGCATCACCGAGACGCCGGATTTCCAGCGCGCGGTCGAGCGCGACGAGCGGGTGCGGCTGCCGATGGTGGCGGTGGTGCGCGAACATCCCTTCGCGCTGCTCAGCGGCACCCTGGCGCTGGTGGCGACGTTCGTGCTGTTCTACCTGATGACGGTGTTCGCGCTGAGCTGGGGAACGTCGAAGCTTGGCTATTCGCGCGAACACTTCCTGCTGCTGCAGATGCTGGGCGTGCTGTTCTTCGCGCTGACCATCCCGCTGTCGGCGCTGTACGCCGACCGCTTCGGGCGCCGCAACGCGATGATCGCCGCCACCGTGCTGATCATTGCCTTCGGCTTCCTGTTCGCTCCGCTGCTGGAGTCGGGCAGCGACTGGGGCGTGCTGGCCTTCCTGGCGCTGGGGCTAGGCGCGATGGGACTGACCTACGGGCCTTGCGGCACCATCCTGGCGGAGATGTTTCCCACCGCGGTGCGCTACACCGGCGCCTCGCTGGCGTTCAACCTGGCCGGCATCCTCGGCGCCTCGCCGGCGCCGTACATCGCCACGCGACTGGGCGAGCGCTTCGGCCTGGCCTCGGTGGGCTGGTATCTGGCGGCGATGGCGGTGCTGACGCTGCTCGCATTGCTGATGGTCCGCCGGGAGCCGCGGACCGGGTAGGACGGCCGTGGAAGCGGGCGCGCAGCGGCACGTGGACAAGGATGGATCTGTCCGGTCCGCCGCCCCTGTCCACGTCGTTCACGGCGCGACCGCGGCCGACGGCACTAGACTGGCGCGGCTGCCGCACGGGGACATCGCATGAAGGCTTGGGTCACGCTGGGCATCGTCGTCGCGGTCGGCGCCGGGGCGCTGCTGCCGCTGCAGGCGCTGATCAACGCCCGCCTGGGCGCGCTGACGCAGGGCGCGGTCTACGCGTCGTTCGTCTCGTTCCTGGTCGGCACCGGCGTCCTGGGCCTGTTGCTGACGGCCGCGCGCACGCCGCTGCTGCCGGCGCAGCCGCTGTCCGCGCTGCCGCCGTGGATCTGGCTGGGTGGGACGATCGGTGCGGCGCTGGTGCTGGTGTCGACCCTGCTGGTGCCGAAGATCGGTGCCGGCGCGCTGGTCTGCCTGGTGGTGCTGGGACAGGTGCTGGGCGCGCTGGCGCTCGACCATTTCGGCGTGCTCGGTGCGCAGCGTCCGGCCGATCCGCTGCGGATCGGCGGCGCCCTGCTGGTCCTGGCCGGCGCGATCCTGGTGATGCGGCCATGGCAGGAAGCATGAACCCGATGGAGTTGCCGGCCGGCCAGATGCACGCGCTGCAGTCGGCTTACGCCAGCCCGCCGCGCGCCTACCACGACTTCAGCCACGTCGCGGAGGTGCTGCGGCATTACGACGCGGTCGCATCGGGGCCGGGCTGGGTGCAGCCGCTGGAAGTGCGACTGGCCGTGCTCTATCACGATGCGGTGTACGAACCTGGACGCAAGGACAACGAGACGCGTTCGGCGGCGTTCGCGGTGGAGGAGATCGGGCGCTGGCTGCCGGACGCGGGCGTGGATCGGGCGCGGGTGGCCGAGCTGATCGAACTCACCGCGCGGCATGGCCAGTTCCGCCCGGGCGATTTCGGCAAGACCGCGGTGGCCGACGACACCTGCCATTTCCTCGACTGCGACATGGCCATCCTCGGCGCGGAGCCGCCGATGTTCGACGCCTACGACCGCGCGATCGCCGCCGAGTACCGCGGCCACGTGCCGGGCTGGCTGTTCCGCATCAACCGCCGCCGTTTCCTCAAGTCGCTGCTGGCGCGCCCGCGGATCTACCTCAGCGAATTCTTCCACGACCGCTTCGACGCGCAGGCGCGCAGCAACCTGCGCCGGGCCGTGACCAGCAAGCGCTGAGCGCCGGCGGCCCGGGCCGGGCCGGAGCGGCTATGATCGGCCGATGGCGAAACTGCTGCTCAACCTGCGCAACGTCCCGGACGACGAAGCCGACGACGTGCGCGCCTTCCTCGACGCCGCCCGCATCGAACACTACGAGACGCGGCCCGGGCCGTTCGGCATCTCGGCCGGCGGCATCTGGGTGCGCGAGGACGAGGACGTGCCCCGGGCCAAGCGCCTGATGGCCGAGTACCAGCACCAGCGCGCGATCCGCATCCGCGCCGAACGCGAGCAGGCGCGGCGCGACGGCACCGCCGAGACCTTCGCCGATGTCGCCCGCGCGCAGCCGCTGCGCGTGGTGCTGAGCATCCTGGCGATACTGCTGCTGGTCGGGCTGATGGCCCTGCCCGCGATCCTGATCGGGCGCTGACGGGTGGCGTCAGGCGCGCCTGGCCAGCTGGTGCGGGGGATCGGGCGCGGCAGCATGGTCGCGCTGTTCATCAACTCGGTGGTCGGTGCCGGGATCTTCGGCCTGCCCGCGCGCGTGCACGAACTGCTCGGGCCCTGGGCGCTGGTGGCATACCTCGCCTGCGCCCTGCTGGTGCTGCTGGTGGTGCTGTGTTTCGCCGAAGCGGGCAGCCGCTTCGAGCAGACCGGCGGCCCCTACCTGTATGCGCGCGTCGCGTTCGGGCCGGTCGTCGGATTCCAGGTCGGCTGGCTGGTGTGGCTTACCCGCGTGACCGCGTTCGCGGCGCTGTGCAACCTGCTGATCGACTATCTCGCCCACCTGTCGCCGGCGTTCGCGACCGGGGCCGGGCGCGTCGCGGTGGCGACTATCGCGACCCTCGCCATCGCCGCGGTCAACCTGCGCGGCGTGCGCACCGCCGCGATCGTGGCCAACGTGTTCACCGTCGCCAAGCTGGTGCCGCTGCTGCTGTTCGTGGCGGTGGGCCTGTTCTTCATCGAACCCGCGCGCTACGTGCCGCAGCACGTGCCGACGTCGGTCGACTTCTCCACCGCGGTGCTGCTGCTGGTGTTCGCCTTCACCGGTTTCGAGACCGCGACCGTGCCGGCCGGCGAGGTGCGCGATCCGCGGCGCACGCTGCCGTTCGCGATCCTGGCCTCGATGGCGGTGATCGTGCCGCTGTACCTGCTGATCCAGGCAGTGGCGATCGGCACGCTGCCCGGACTGGCGGCGTCGACCACGCCGCTGGCCGACGCCGCCGGGCGCTTCGCGGGCAGCCTGGGCGCGGGCGTGATCGTGGTCGGCGCGCTGATCTCGATCTCCGGCACGCTCAATGGCCTGGTCCTGTCGGCGCCGCGCCTGCTGTACGCGATGGCCGAGCGTGGCCAGATGCCGGCCCTGCTGGCGCGCACGCACGCGCGCTTCCACACCCCGCACTGGGCGATCGGACTGACCGCGGCGTGCATGCTCGCGCTCACCCTGTCGGGCTCGTTCCTGACCGCGGTGGCGCTGAGCACGATCACGCGGCTGCTGGCCTATGCGGCGACCTGCATCGCGGTGCCGGTGCTCCGGCGTCGCGGGGGCGGCGTCGACGGCGTCGGACCCGCGGCGTTCCACGTGCCGGCCGCGCCCTGGGTGGTGAGCAGCGCGCTGCTGGTCATCGCCTGGCTGGTCCTGCACGCCAGTGCGCTGGAGCTGCGCAACGTCGCGCTGGCGATGCTGGCGGGCGCCGTCCTGATGGCTGTGGCCGGCGTGCTCACCCGGCGCGCGCAGCGCCGCGCATGACTTTCGGCATGACCCCGTGACCTCGGCCGCGGGGTAAGGTCGCGGCTTCCGTGGCGCGACGCCGCGGCTCCCTGCCGACCTTGCCCCGGGGCACTCGATGTCCAGATGTTCCGCGCTCCTGATTTCCCTGTTCCTGGCCGCGACCTGGCCGGCCGCCGCGCAGGCCCAGCGCAGCCTGTCCTTCGACGCGCACGCGTTGCCCGCGCAGGGTACGGTCGCGATCGCCGTGGCCGAGGGCCTGCCCGCGGACGGCAGCTTCGAGGCCATCGACGCGCGCAGCGGTGGCGCGCTGCGACGCGCGGCGCAGGCCGACGGCTTCAAGGGCAAGGCCGACAGCCTGCTCGAGCTGCGCGGTTTCGCCGGCTACGAGCGGCTGCTGGTGCTGGGCCTCGGCAAGGACGCGCTGTCGGTGGAGGCGCTGCAGGACGCGGGCGGGCGGCTGGCCCGTGCCGTGGCGCGCGCGACCACGCCGCGCGTGGACCTGGTCTGGGACGGCAGCGAAGCCGGGGCCGCCTCGCACCTGGCGTTCGGCGCCTCGCTCGGCCAGTACCGGTTCGACAAGTACCGCTCGCGCCAGGATGACGAGGACGACGCGCAGGCCGGCACCGGCGAGCTGGTGATCCGCACCGCGGCCGGCGCGGAGGCCGCTGCCGACTGGAACGCCCAGTGGAAGCCGGTGGCCGACGCGGTCGCGTTCGCGCGCGACCTGTCGACCGAACCGGCCAATGCGCTGTGGCCGGAGGAATTCGTGGCACGCGTGCGCGCCGCCGCGTCCGGCCTGCCGCTGCGCATCGAAGTGCTCGACGTGCCGGCGATGCAGAAGCTCGGCATGGGCGGCATCCTCGCCGTCGGCCAGGGCAGCGTGCGCCCGCCGCGGCTGCTGGTGGTGCGCTACAGCGGCGGCACCGCCGGCGATGCGCCGCTCGCGTTCGTGGGCAAGGGCATCACCTTCGACAGCGGCGGCATCTCGATCAAGCCCAACGCCAACATGTGGCAGATGAAGGGCGACATGAGTGGCGCGGCGAGCGTGGTGTCCACCGTGATCGCGCTGGCCGGGCGCAAGGCGGCGGTGAACGCGGTGGCGGTCGCGGCGCTGGCCGAGAACATGCCCTCGGGCAGTGCGGCGCGTCCGGGCGACGTGATCCGCACCGCGTCGGGCAAGACCTTCGAGATCATGAGCACCGACGCCGAAGGCCGCATGGTGCTGACCGATGCGCTCTGGTACGTGCAGCGCCAGGACCGGCCGAAGCTGGTCATCGACGTGGCCACGCTCACCGGTTCGATCGTGGCCGCGCTGGGCGGCGACTACGCCGGCCTGTTCTCGCGCGACGACGCGCTGGCCGCACAGCTGCTCGCGGCGGGCGAGGCCAGCGGCGAGGAACTGTGGCGGATGCCGCTGCGCGAGGAATACGGCAAGCGGCTGAAGTCGCCGATCGCCGACCTTCGCAACGGCGGCGGTTCGCCCGGTGCCGGTGCCGGCGCGTACTTCATCGGCGAATGGGTGGACCGCGCGCTGCCTTGGGCGCACCTGGACATCGCCGGCTCCGACTGGGCCTCGAGCGACGCGCCGACCGTGCCCGAAGGCGCCACCGGCTACGGCGTGCGCCTGCTCGACCGATTCGTGCGCGACCACCACGAAGGCCGCGAGTAAGGCGCGGTCTCCCGTCGCGACGATCGGCCCGCGCGCCGTCGCGGCGGCGGGTCCGTCGCCGGACCGCGCTTACAATGGCGCCATGATCCGCAATATCGCCGCCTATCACTTCGCCGGCATCGACGACCCACCGATGCTGGCCGCGCGCGTGCGCGACTGGGCCGGAGCGGCCGGCCTGCTCGGCACGGTGCTGGTGGCACCCGAGGGCATCAACCTGTTCCTGGCCGGGACCGACGCCAGGATCGACGGCTTCCTCGGCCAGCTGCGCGGGGATCCGCGCCTGGCCGCGATCCTCGTCAAGGACAGCTGGAGCCGGTCCGCCCCGTTCGCCCGGCTCAAGGTCAAGCTCAAGCGCGAGATCATCAGCTTCCGCCGCGAGGACGCGTCGCCGCTGCGCGAACGCGCGCCCGCCGTTGCCCCGGCCGATCTCGCGCGCTGGCTCGCCCGTGGCCACGACGATGGCGGCCGGCGCGTGGTGATGCTCGACACGCGCAACCGCGAGGAGACCGCGCACGGCGCCTTCGCCGGCGCGGTGGTCCTGCCGATCGACAACTTCACCGAGCTGCCGGCGGCGCTGGAGCCGCATCGCGACGCGCTGGCCGACGCCACCGTGGTCAGCTACTGCACCGGCGGCATCCGCTGCGAGAAGGCCGCGCTGTGGATGCGCGCCAGCGGCATGGACAACGTGCTGCAGCTCGACGGCGGCATCCTCGGTTACTTCGAGGCGGTTGGCGGCGACGGCTACGACGGCCGCTGCTTCGTCTTCGACGGGCGGGTGGCGCTGGACGCCGCCCTGCGTCCGCTGGTCGACGGCGATGCCGCGCAGGCGCGCGCCGCATGAGCTGGCTGGGCCTGGTCCTGCTGCTGCTCTGCGCCTGGCTGGCGTACAAACTGGTCGGCGCGCTGCTGAAGCTGCTGATGTTCGCGCTGGCGCTGGTGGGCGCGTACTGGTTCCTCGCGCCATACCTGGGCTGGCCGTCCGTGTCCGAGCTGTTCTACGTGCTGGGCCCCGACTTCGGCGGCCGCCGCATCGAGGAGGTGCTGCAGCCGGCGCATATCGCCGGCGAGGTCGGCGACCGCGTCGTGGATGGCGTCATCGACCGCATCCTGCCGGCATCGGCGCCGCCGGCGCCCGAGTCCGTTCCCCTGCCCGGGGTGGACCCCTTGCCAGAACCTGCTCCAGCGGCCGCGCCAGCGGTTGGCGACGCGCCCGCGGCGCCGGCCCAGCCGCTCCGCTAGCTGGATCTCAGTCCGCAGGGCCGGGATCGGCCGGCATCGCGGCGGCGGCCGTGCGGAGGAGCACGCCGGTCCTGGCATCGGCCGGGAAGAACGATTCGATCGCGAGTTCCGACAGCGTCACCTCCACCGGTGTGCCGAAGACCGTGGTGGTGCTCAGGAACGACAGTTCGCCCAGCGCCGTGCGGATGCGCAGCGGCACGATCACCGCGTTCGGCTCCTGCGGCTCATGCGCCTGGTCCCACGCGGGCGCCGGATAGGCGGCCAGTTCGTCCAGCAGCGCCTGCAGCGTGGAATCGCCCGTGGCCTCGATCTGCTGGCGCAGCCGGTGCAGCAGGTGTGCGCGCCACTGGCCCAGGTTGGCGATGCGCGGCGCGACACCGTCGGGATGCAGGCTCAGGCGCAGCACGTTGACCGGCGCCTCGAGCAGCGCCGGCGACACGCCCTCCAGCAGGGGCGCGAGCGCGCGATTGGCCGCCTGCAGCTGCCAGTGCCGGTCCACCGCCAGCGCGGGGTAGGGTTCGTGGCCGCGCAGGACCAGCTCGACCGCCCGGCGTGCCTGCTCAAGCGTGGGATCGTCGATGCGCCGTTCGCTGTACACCGGCGCGTAGCCGGCGGCGATGAACAGCGTGTTGCGCTCGCGCAGCGGCACCTCCAGCCGGTCCGACAGGCGCAGCAGCATGGCGCGGCTGGGCAGCGAGCGGCCGGTCTCGACGAAGCTCAGGTGGCGCGGGGAGATGTCGGCCAGGCCGGCGAGGTCGAGCTGCGAGAGGCGACGCCGCTGGCGCCAGCCGCGCAGTTGCTCGCCGACGTTGCGCATATGGGCTTGGTGGGTCTGCATGGCGGCACGATAGCCGGTCCAGGGGCCGGGCGGCTTTACCTGGCAGGTCATCGCGCCGACGACGCGGCGCGCCCAGCATGGCGCCGACCCTTCCACCAGGAGCACCGCCATGAACCTGCGCCAGATCGCCGCCCATCCCCGTTTCCTGCCGCGCCTGCTGCTGGTCGACGCCGCCGCGACGGCATCGACCGCGGTCCTGCTGGTCGCGGCTGCCGACACGCTGGCGCCGCTGCTGCAGCTGCCCGCAGGCCTGCTGCGCGGTGCCGGCGCGACGCTGCTGCCGTTCGTCGCCCTGGTCTACGGGCTGTCGCGCCAGGCGGCGCCGGTGCGCAGGGCGGTGGCGGCCGTGGTCGCAGTCAACTTCGCCTGGGTCGCGGCCAGCTTCTGGGTCGCATTCGGCGGCAGCTGGCAGCCGAGCGTGGCCGGCATCGCCTTCGTGCTGGCGCAGGCGCTCGCGGTGCTGGCGTTCGCCGACCTGGGCTGGATCGGGTTGCGGGCGCGACCCGCGGCGGCCTGAGCGGACGGACGTCTTCCGGATCGCGTTCCGGCGCGATCCACTTGTTGTCGGCGCCCCGCAGACTGTTCAGCCGAGGCTTGGCGGCGTCTGGTCCCGGTCCCAGATCCAGAACGTGGCGCCGTAGTCGGTGGTTTCGATCGTCGGGAACACCTCGCCCTGCCTCAAGTAGCGCCGCGATCCAACCTGTGCCGGGGTGTACCACCAGCCGTTGCGCGGGACGGGCTGGCCGGCGGGGACGCGGTCGGGCGTGGC
>JAEWZE010000287.1 GCA_023395465.1 Pseudomonadota bacterium | reverse complement strand
TCGAGCTCGCCCTGGTCGCCGTGATCCTGGTCCTCGCCGCCGCCATGGCCCGCCACGGCGGACTGTCGCTCTGACGCGGGGCCGGCCGGCCGATTCGCTATACTGCGCCCCCGCGCCGGAGTGGCGGAATCGGTAGACGCAGCGGACTCAAAATCCGCCGCCCTTAAAAGCGTGTGGGTTCGAGTCCCACCTCCGGCACCAGTAAAAACAAAGGGTTAGGCCTACCGGCCTAGCCCCTTTGTTTTGGGCGCTTGCGCCGTGTACGGGTTGTGTACGGGTTGCCGGTGTACGTCTAGCTGTAGTGCCGCTCGTTGGCATGCTTGCCACACGCCAAGCACGTGCGATGCGGGCTGTACGGCGTGTACTTCTCGACGCCCAGTGGCCCACCGCAACGCGGGCACACCGGGCCGTCACCGCGTTCGGCTTGTGCGAGCCGGTAAGTCACCCAGCCGCCATAAAACAACGCGAACCCCATGCCTGCCAACGGTGCCCACCGCAGTACGTCGAACAGGCCGCTGGTAAGCGGGCTACCGCGCATGGGAGCCAACGCCGCCATCGCGAACAGCGAAGCAGCTATGGCCACAATTGCCGGCCAGTACGCACGAATCGTCTTAAACCAGTCCATACCTCCCTCCTAGTAGCTAGACGCTATCCCGTCCCAGTCGCGCTGACTGAGACGGGATGGCGGAACCGCGCTCTTACGGCTCGATGGTGGGCCACAGGCTCTCAATTAGCCGCGCCAGCTCTTCCAACGTTTTCACCGTTTCCACCCGCGGCTCGCGCCCCTTGTAGAGCTTGCCGGTGAACAGGTCGATCAACTCAAGCTGGTGTGGCGCAACCTCTACGCCGTTCTGCTGCAAGATCCAGTAGCCGAACTCAAGCGTGAGCCGCGCTTCCCCCGGGTCGCACTCCTTCCGCTTTTCATGAAAGTACATGTAGCGCAGTTCGTTGCCTTCCATAGCAACCACATGTGGCGACAAGCGAAGTTCAAGGTTGCGGATGTGCGCGTGGTATCGGTGCGCAGTAGCCAGCGTCAGGCGTCGCCCTGCGTGCGGTGACGTAGCAAATGCGTCCAGCACACGCATCAAGTTCTCACGACGTGCCTGCTGCGTGACGCCCTGCAACTTGGCACGCGCATCGACTAGCCCCGGGAATCCGCGCTTGATGACTTCGCGGATGCCCGAGATGGCCGGAGCGTAGAACGGTGGCTTGAACGACTGCGGAGACCCCCTAGGGTACTTCTGGTCGTGGAGGAAGCGCATCTGCTTCGCTGCTGGCAAACGCAGGAAGCGTGCCGCATTGCGGTCAGAGAGGCGCGGTTTGGGGGAAGCAAGTTTTTGTTTCGGGATGGCGCTCATCTTGTTTCTATTTCCTCTTGCGATCTACGAAGAAAAAGGGGCGAGCCTTTCGGCCCGCCCCGCTCTCACTTGCCGCGCGAACGCGACGGTTTCCGATTACGTTCGGTGACCGTCGTGCGCTTGTGCGACTCCGCATAACGCTTCGTAACGAAGCGCCCGGAGACAGCACTGCGGTGTTGTGTGACTTTCTTGGCCATGGTCGGCTCCTAAGCAGTTGGGTTGTTTGAGTGCCAAGCACTGCCCAACAGGAAACCGCCGCTCCCACAGAAGGAGTCGTTGATTGCCGATATGGCCGGAGTCGCTAGAGGACTTCGTAGACGTTTACGGAAATGGCGAAAGCGCCTATAATTCCGAGCCTGCCAAGGCTGCCTGCGTGGTCCTGGTGCGATCCGTCCTGTTGGACAGTTCGTTCAGGTTTTTAAGCTGTGAGACACCTCCTACGCAGTCAGTAAGTTGTGGAACGAACCCTCGCCTGCCAGCGGGGGTTTTTTCTTGCTCTAAGTAGTTGATCGTTCGTGAGCGCATCATAGCACCTGAATCGGTGGGTGCGCGACGGAACAAGCTGTGGATAACCTAGATGTTAAACCGCTAAATGTGGGAGTGAAATCGAAGTCGGCTACTACTAATTGTGGTCAATCGCTCTATCGCGATGGACAATTTCTCACCAGATGAGACTGGGAGGGAACGCCATCACGGTTTTTTTCTTCAATGAAAACAGATAGTTGCGATTCTCTGGGGCGTCTGAGAAAAGAAGGGCCGGCACCCCACCGAAAAGGTGCCGGCCCCCCCCCCCCCCCGGCCCCCCCCCCCACCCACCGGGCCCCCCCCCCGCCCCCGCCCGGTCACCACACCGGACTAGTTCGCGCCACGGGAGAGGCGCGAGCGTTCGTGTGACTTGGAAGCCTGATATCAAGTTCGGTGGCCCACGCCACCCGCTGCGTCCCGTAGCGCATGGCGTCCAGCGCGTGGTCTGCCCCCGCGCTGTCCACGTCTTCCGGCCGCTTGGGGTCGCGCCCCGCATACGGCGCGGTCAGCCACCAGTAGCGGCACGCCCGGCTCACGTACAGGCCCGGCCGGTCCGGCTTGCCGGCATCTGCCAGCAACCGGCGCATGCGCTGCCAGCCGCTTACGCGGTCGCCCTTGCGGGCGGGCTCGAAATGCACCCCCTCGCGCTCAAACTCGTCTGCGATGCAGCCCGCGCCACTGCCGGTCTTGGCGAAGATGGCATCGTCGGCTGCACCTGATGCGGTCATGGCCCAACGCCCGCACATTGCCTTGATGGCATCAGACAGCACCGGCACCGTCCAGCCCATGCCGTCGTTGAGCCTGTCGTCGCTGCGATTCGTCGCCAGTTCGTCGATGGCCACAACGCTGCCACGCGGGTACCACCTGCCATCCGGTCCCGTGTCGCCTGGCGATTCCGCCAGCACGTAGGTGACGGAAGGCGCGGCGCTGCCGAAGTCATGCGCCAGCCAGCGCGGCCAGTGCGCGGGCAGGTATGGCCACGGGTCGGTCGCTACCCGCGCCTCGTCCAGCACATCGGCGAAGTACGCGCCGCGCGCCACCGTCCAGTCGCCAAGAACGGGGCCAGGTGTAGTTAATCAAATGCTGCAAGAGCTTGGCCGCCGTTTCGCAGCAGGGGTCAATAGGCCAGGTATTTGGAGTCAGATGACTTCCTCCGAGTGGCCAGCCGTCTGATCCATCGGACGGACGATAGCGGGCCGCGCGCAAACGGTTTTGGCTTGCCCGCAACCGGGATTCGCTCGCACGCGACCGGAAAAGGCTCGTGCGCGACCCGGATTCGCTTGCGCGCGACTGAAAACGGCTTGCGCGCAACCGAAGTTCGCTTGCGCGCGACCGGAAACGGCTTGCGCGCAACCGGAATTCGCGTGCCCGCGACCGGGAAGTGCTTGCGCGCAACCGGGATTCGCTTGCGAGCGACCGGGTACGGCTTGCGCGCAACCGGAATTTGCTTGCGCGCGACCGGAAACGGCTTGCGCGCAACCCGGATTCGCTCGCGCGCGACCGGAAACGGCTTGCGTACAAGCCGATTCTCCTCGCGCCCGGCGCGCGCGTGGCGAAGATCTGACGCCACGCTCGCGGCCGACCGGTTAGCCTCGGCCCGTCCGATGGAGGCGCTATGTGCTACTCAGCCCAGGTCCACGCCGAATTCAAGAAGTTCGTCCGGGCCACCGGGTCCGGCATGGATCTGGAGAGCTATGTCCGCGTGTTCTGGTGGGAACAGGGAAAAGACCCGCTCCGGAAGCGGCCCAAGGTGCCCCGTGGCGTGGAACGCGACATTCTGGCGCACGGTCCGCCCGTGCTGGCTGATCTCATCCGCCGGTGGGACACCTGGGAGATCGACCAGCTGACCCGGGAGATCTTCGCCCAACGCCGACGGGTCGCCGACGCCGAACGCGCCCTGCAGGCCAAGGCCACGAGGAAGGCGGCCGAGGATGTGCGCATCGGCAGCAACAAGGTCGCGGCGTCGCAGCGACGGCTGGACAGCCTGAAGGGCCAGGCAAGCGACCAGGACTGGCGCATCTACCCCGGCGTCTACGCGCCGGTGATCGTGGCCGAGGGTGGGCAGCCCGTGGTCAGGCTCATGCGCTACCAGTGTCGACCCGAAGGCAAGCCTGCCCTGTACGACCGGAAGTTCCCCGGCACCTACAACGCCCGTCGGGACAACCTGGAGGGCTTCTGGCGTGGCCAGTTCGGACGCCATCACGGGCTGCTCGTAGCCGACGTGTTCTTCGAGAACGTGGAAGGGCCGAACGGCAAGAACCGCGTCCTGGCTTTCACCCCCCGCACTGGCGAGCCGATGCTCATTGCGTGCCTCTGGTCGCACTGGTCGGACCCTCAGGGCGGGGAGCCGGGGTTGTACTCGTTTGCCGCCATCACGGACGACCCGGAGCCGGAAGTGGCCGCCGCCGGCCACGACCGCACGGTGATCAATATCCGGCCCGAACACGTGGAGGCCTGGCTCAACCCCGATTCGGGGAAGCTCTCCGACCTGCAGGCGATCCTCGACGACAAACGCCACCCGTACTACGAACACCGCGAGGCGGCATGACTTCACCCGACACATTCGAGCTGGCCCGGCGCGTGCCGCGCATGGCCGAGTTGACCCCGCCGGAACACGTCATGGAGGAGTTCGCCTGCTACGCCGATGTGATCCGCGACGCTGCAAAGCCCGAGGACCTGGCGCATGCCGACGCCCGTCTCGACTGCATCCTGCACAAGGCGGGCCTGATCCCTGGCGACGAAGAGGAAGCCTGCGATGACGCTTGACGAACTGCCCGCATCGCGAGGCCCTATGAAGAAGCCCCCGTCCGAATGGATCCCCGAGGCGCACCGCTTCCTTGAGTCGTACGACAGGAGCAGGACGTTCGAGCAGTTCTGGGATGACTACCTGGCGTTGTTTGGGCATGAGAATCCGGCGATTGCCCAGGTTGGGGACGATCCCGACGACCGTGCCGCGTTCAAAGCGCTGCAGCAGGCGCTGGACCCATTTACGGCCTCGCTCCAGGGCAGGCTGGACATGGACGCCATCGACCCGGAAGCGTGAATGGCCGCCGCGCCGCGGTCCAGGAACGGGCCTGTCACAGCACGGCCGCAGCACCGCACTTGCTGGCCAGCCCTGGACAGGCGGCGCATCATTCCCCCAATGAGCATCCTCGACACCCTCAAGTGGCTCGCGCGCGACCTGTCGAAGGTGCAGGACGTGATCGTGCCTGAGCATGGCGAGCGCAAGGCCAAGCGCTATACCTCGACGCCCGACCAGTTGGTGGGCGTGGAGGTGCTGCCGGAGTACGAGTTCATCCTGGAGGCGCTGCAGGCCGGCTGCCCTGCCCTGTTCGTGACCGGCAAGGCCGGGACGGGCAAGTCGACGCTGATCCACTGGCTGCGCAGCCAGCTCGATTCCTGCGCGGTGGTGGCGCCCACGGCGGTCGCGGCCGCGGCGGTCCAGGGCGACACCATCCACTCGTTCTTCGGCCTTCCGCCGCGCTTGATCGATCCGGAAGAGAAGCATCCGCTGAGCGCGAAGGTGCGGCTGGTGCTGGAGAACGTGAAGTGCCTGATCGTCGACGAGGTGTCGATGGTGCTGCCGAACATGGTCGACACCATGAGCAACATCCTGCGCAGCGCCCGCGGCAACGCGCTGCCCTTCGGCGGCGTGCCGGTGATCTTCGTCGGCGACCTGCTGCAGCTGCCGCCGGTGGTGGGCACGCCCGAGGAGGTGGTGTACTTCTCGCACCGCTACCAGACGCGCTACTTCTTCTCGGCCGACATCTTCCGCGAGCAGCCGATCGTGCCGGTGGTGCTTGCCAAGGTCCGTCGCCAGGCGGATGAGGCATTCATCGAGGCGCTCAACCGCATCCGCCTGAACGACGATTGCCGCGAGGCGGTCGCGCTGTTCAACCGCAGCTGCTATCGCGATCGCGCGGCCGATGCGCCGGTGGGCACCTACCTGGTGCCGACCAACCAGGGCGCGCGCAGCATCAACATGCGCGAACTCGACCAGCTGCCCGGCGAGGTGCAGCTGTACGAGGCGCGCGTGGGCGGCACGGTGGCGGCCAACAAGTGGAAGCTGCCGGTGCCCGACCGGCTGGAGCTGAAGCTCGGTGCCAAGGTGATCTTCCTCAAGAACCGCAAGCCCGACTGGATCAACGGCGACCTGGCGACCGTGGTCGGGCTGGAGGACGACCACATCCGGGTACGCAAGGACGAAACCGAGAACGTGCTGCTGGTCGGGCGCGAGACCTGGCACAAGTACAAGTATTCCTACGACTACCAGACGCGGCGGGTGGAAGCCGAGGTGGTGGGCAGCTTCGAGCAGTTTCCGCTGGCGCTGGGCTGGGCGATGAC
>JAEWZE010000286.1 GCA_023395465.1 Pseudomonadota bacterium | reverse complement strand
CGACGGAATGGGACGCGCTACGCAGTCGTCATCGCCAGCCGTCGCCGGATGCGGCTGAGTGCGACGGCGGTGATGCCGAGGTACCGGGCGATGTCGCCCTGGGTGAGGCGATCCGCCAGCGCAGGTTCCTGCGCCAGGAAGGCGCGGTAGCGCTCTTCGGCCGAACGGCACAGCAGGTCGTACTCGCGGCGCTCCTTCTTCATCGCCAGCCATTCGTTGAAGGCGAACATGGTGCGCATCAGCGCGGGATCGGCCAGCGCAGCCGCCCGGAACACCGGATACGGCACCACGGCCAGCGAGGAATCCTCCAGGCATGTGGCCGCGAACGGGCTGCCTCCACCCTCAATCTGCGCGCTGCGCGATCCGAACAGGCCGGTGTCGGCGATGAAGCTCTTCACCCGCTCCCTGCCTTGGTGGGTGACGTAGGCGATCTTCACCAGGCCCGAGCGAAGCACGAAGACATCGCTGCAACGATCGCCTTGGCGGAACACAGGCTCGCCAGCGGCCACCTGCAGGCGGCGCAGGTACGGCCGCACCGGCGAATTCGCCTGCAGCCATTCGGCAAACCCGGCGGGATCAGGACGCTCGGCCGACATGGGTGCACTCCGGGACGGGCATAAACCCGGGTTAATGCGGACCTCGCCGTGCCGGCGGCACAGTGCGCGCCGGCAAACCGCGGACCGACTGTGATGCTATCCGAACCCGCCACCGTCCTCATCACCGGCGCCAGCAGCGGCGTGGGCCTGGCGCTGGCGCGCAGGCTGCACGCGATGGGCCACCGGCTGGCGCTACTGGCGCGCTCGTCCGAGCGTCTGGAGCAGGCCCGCCACGCGTTGCCGGGCAGCCACGCCTATGCGTGCGACCTGGCCGATGCGCAGCAGCTGGACGCGTGCTGGGCGCGCATCGCCGCTGAGCACCCCGGACTGTCGGTGCTGGTCAACAACGCCGCCATCCAGCTCACGCCACGCTTCGTCGATCCGGATTTCGAACCGGCCGGCATTGCGCGCGAGACCGCGGTGAACTTCGTGGCCCCGGCCCGGCTCGCCCATCACGCGCTGGGGGTGTTCCGCGCACACGGGCGGCCCTCGTGCATCGTCAACATCGGATCGGGGCTGGCCCTGCATCCCAAGCGCGATGCGGCGGTGTATTGCGCGACCAAGGCCGCGCTGCATGCGCTTTCGCGCGGCTTGCGTTACCAGCTGGCGGGCACGCCGGTGGCGGTGGTCGAAGCGATCCTGCCGCTGGTGGATACGCCGATGACCACCGGGCGCGGTCGCGGAAAACTGGGCGCCAACCGCGCCGCCGCGCAGATCGTGGACGGCATCGTCCGCGGCCGCGACGAGGTGTACGTGGGCAAGGCCCGCTGGTTGCCGCTGCTGACGCGCATCTCCCCGGCGATCCCGGCCGCGATCCTGAGGCACGCATGAGCCCCGGCGCGCGCGACCTGCTGCGGATCGGCCTGGCGCTCGCCGCGGCTTTCGCCATGGGTTTCGTCGTGCTGCGGTGGAGCGGCCTGCTGACCCTGGACGACATCCGGCGATGGCTTGCGCAGGCGCACGCGGTCGAGCCCCTGTACGTGGCCGGCGTGGTGGTGGCACTGCTGTTCGCGGACCTGTTCGTGGCCATGCCGACGCTGACCCTTGCCATCCTGGCCGGCTACTTCCTCGGCGCGCCGCTCGGAGCCGCTGCAGCTTCGGTGGGGATGTTGTCGGCTGGAACATGCGGCTACGCCCTCGGCCGCCGGCACGGCACGGCGATCCTGTCGCGCATCTACCGCGACCAGGCGCGGATGGACGCGATCCGGGCGGTGTTCGCCGAGCGCGGCATGTTCGTGCTGCTGGTCTGCCGAGCGTTGCCGATCCTGCCCGAGGTCAGCTGCTGCCTGGCGGGCGCCACGCGCATGCCCTTGCGCCGGTTCATTGCCGGCTTCTGCATCGGCACCGTGCCGCACGCCGCCATCGCCGCGTTCTCGGGCTCGCGCAGTTCGATGGACAAGCCGTGGCCGGCGATCCTGGCCCTGATCGTGCTGCCCGGCGGCCTGTGGCTGTGCTGGTATCTGCTCGGCCGGCGTCGAACGGCAGGAGCGTGAGCCGGAGGAGGAACGGGTCAGGTTCACTTCCTTGCCATCGACCCACCGCCGAGCCGGGCCGAGTCGCTGAATGCGCAAGCGACGTACAAGATGTAACTGCCGCTTTCCGGGAGCGAGAGTTACGGCGCCACGGCCTTCACGTCATACACGACCACGCGCTCCCACAGATGCTCGCAGTCGGCGACGAACTGCTTGTGGATGGGATGGACCTGGTACGCGTCCTGCCCGGCCACGTCGTCGAAGAACAGGAGTTCCGAGGCGCTGTAGCTGCCGTCGACCACGCCGCGCTGCTCGGTATCGGCCGGCACGCCGATGTGGATGCCTCGCACGGTGTCGATGCCCGCCAGCGTCCGCAATCCGGCGAGCAGCCTGGCGAGATCCTCGCTGGAATCCGGATTCTTCAGCCAGAAGAACACGTGGTGCACGACCGGCGGGAACGATGCCTTGCTGGCGGGCGTGGACGCGGCCGCGCGGGCGCCGGTGGCGGTCGCGCCGACGGCCAGGGCGGTGGCGGCGAGGAGGATGTCTCGGCGGCTGCGATCGGTCATGATCCGGTCCTTCGGTGGATGGCCTGCGGGCCCGCGAGTATAGGGCGCTCACCGAACGTCGCGCTGGAACACCACCCGCTCTGGCCGATGCAGCAGAAAACCCTGGGCATAGTCGACGCCGAGCTCGCGCAGCACCGACAGCACGCCCCCCTCCTCCACCCATTCCGCGATCACCCGCAGCTGGCGCTCGTGGCCGATCCGGGTCACCGCATCGACGATGATGCGGCTGACCGGTTCGCGTCCCAGGTCGCGCACGAAGCTGCCGTCGATCTTGATGGCGTCCACCGGCAGGTTCTTCAGGTAGCCGAACGAGGACATGCCGGCGCCGAAATCATCCAGCGCGATCCGGCATCCGGCCGCGCGCAGGCGCTCGATCACGTGCGCCACGCGCTGCAGGTCGCGCACCGCAACCGTTTCGGTGATCTCGAAACACAGCCGCTGCGGCTGCACCCCGAACGTGGCCACCGCATCGAGGATGAAGTCCGCCAGGCCATCGTCCTCGACGCTGGCACCGGACAGGTTGATCGAACAGCTGTGCAGCTGCGCGCCGCACGGATGCAGCCGAGAGAAATTCGCCAGCGCGGTCCGGATGACCCAGCGGTCCACGGCCGGCATCAGCCCGTAGCGCTCGGCTGCGCCAATGAAGGCCCCGGGCAGGATCACGCCGCCGGCGGGGTCGCGCATGCGCAGCAGCAGTTCCACATGCACCCCTTCATCTGCCGCCGGGTCCAGCGCCACCAGCTCCTGGTAGTCGAGCAGTAGATGCCCCTGCTCCAGCGCGCCGCGCAGGCGGTTGGCCCACTCCATCTCCCCGATGCGGTGGGTGCTGGCGGCATCGTCGCGATACGTGCACACGCGGTTGCGCCCGCTTTCCTTGGCCTGGTAGCACGCGCTGTCGGCCCAGGCCAGCAGGTCCTTGAGCGTGCTGCCCTTGCACTCGACCATGACCAGGCCGATGCTGGCGCTGAGCGTATAGGTGCGCTCGTGCCAGCGGAAGATGTGCCGCTCGATGCTGCGGCGAAGGCGCTCGGCCAGCGCTTCGGCCTGTGCCAGGTCCATGCCGGGCGCCAGCACGCCGAACTCGTCTCCGCCCAGCCGGGCAAGGATGCTGCCGGGGCCTAGATCGACGCGCATCGCCCGCGCCAGCTGCACCAGCAACTGGTCGCCCGCCGCGTGCCCGGACAGATCGTTGATCAGCTTGAACTGGTCCAGGTCGAAGTACAGCAGCGCGAACGGCCCGGCCGCTGCAGTCCCGCCATGACCAGCCAGCGCTTCGCGCAGCAGCCGCTCGAATTCGCGACGGTTGCACAGCCCGGTCAGCTCATCATGCGTGGCCTGGTAATGCAGGCGGTCGGTCAGCGCGCGCTGTGCGCTGGTATCCGTGGCGACCATCAGCAGGTGCGGAACGCCCTCCACCTCCACCTGCGCCAGCGACGCATTGATCCAGAACGGGGCACGGCCCGCCGGGGCCAGCATCGCCTCCTGGCTGCGCCAGCCACTGCCGCCCGTCGCCATGGCGATGGCGTCCTCGCAGGCGCGGATGCTGGCGAACAGCGCGCACAGAGGTAAGCCGACCACATCGCCCAGCAACTCGCGGGAGGCCTGGTTGGCATAGGTGATCCGGCTGCCGTCGCCATTGGCCAGCAGCACCAGCGCCGGCAGCAGCTCGTTGAGGGTGCGGAAGCGCGCTTCGCTTTCGCCGAAGCGCACGCTCATTCGCCGCCCCAGTTCCACCGCACGATGCCGGGTGGTCATCTGCGACCACAGCAGCAGCGCCAGCAACACGCTGATCGTGGTGCCGGCGACGAGAATCGCGCGCAGCGGCCCCCATTCGGCGGTGTCCCTGCGTGGCCACAGGCGCATCTCCCAGCGGCGGCCGCCAAAATCCACCTGGCGCACCTGCTGCGGGAGGGTCGGGGCCGGCTGCGCGGAGGCGAATACCAGATCCTGGCCCGCCGGCGCGTCCAGATCGCGGATATGCACATGCATGTATTCCAGCACCCGGCCCTCCAGCGCCCGGGTGATCATCGGCTCCAGCCGCAGGCTGACCGCCAGCGCGCCGATCTCGCGCGCACGGCGTTCGGCCACCGTCAGCGGAACCGTGCCCTGGGAATAGACCGGCAGGCGCACGGTGATCCCCAGCGCGCTGTCCGCCCCTTCCTGGAACTGCAGCAGCTGGAACGGTGCCGACGCGGTGGGCAGGTCGCGGTCGCGCGCCAGCTGCAACGCCCGCAGATTCTCCGGCTGCCGGCTGATATCGAAGCCCAGCAGGACCTGGTTTCCGTCCAGCGGCGCCACGAACCGGTAGCGATACGCGTCCGGCTCGGGATGGTCGGGGCTGGCCTGGCGCTGCGCGAACGC
>JAEWZE010000282.1 GCA_023395465.1 Pseudomonadota bacterium | reverse complement strand
CCAGCTGGCTGGCCGCGCCGTAGTCGCTGGTCATCACGTACATGGGGAAATCGACCAGGTCGACGATCTCCGAATCGCTCTGGCCGATGCCGGCGGTTTCCACGATCACCAGGTCGAAGCCCAGGCCGCGCAGGAAGCCCACGCAGTCCTTGAGCACGGCGTTGGTGGCCACGTTCTGGCGGCGGGTGGCCATCGAGCGCATGTAAACGCGGTGGCTGCGCAGCGAATTCATGCGGATGCGGTCGCCCAGCAGCGCGCCACCGGTGCGACGGCGGGTGGGATCGACCGAGACCACCGCGATGCGCATCTGCGGGAAGTGGGCCAGGAAGCGGTTGAGCAGCTCGTCGGTGACCGAGGACTTGCCGGCGCCGCCGGTGCCTGTGATTCCCACGACCGGGGTCGTGGGAATCCGGGAATCGGGAATGGGGAATCGGGAATCGGTGGAGCGCGCCGACCAGCCCTTGCGCAGCAGGGCCAGCTCCGCTTCGGAGAAGACGCCGTCTTCGATGGCGCTCAGCATGCGGCCGATGCCGATCTCGTCGTCGATCGAGGGCGCCTGCCCCTTTACCGAATCCCCAATCCCGACTCCCGACTCCCGCGCCCCCCGCCCCGCCCCCGGGGCGCACCACATCCTCGATCATCTCCACCAGGCCCAGCTTCATGCCGTCGTTGGGGTGGTAGATGCGCTCGACGCCGTAGGCCTCCAGTTCGCGGATCTCCTCGGGGGTGATGGTGCCGCCGCCGCCGCCGACCACGCGGATGTGGCCGGCGCCGCGCTCGCGCAGCATGTCGACCATGTACTTCATGTATTCGACGTGGCCGCCCTGGTAGCTGGACAGGGCGATGGCGTCGGCATCCTCCTGCAGCGCGGCGCGCACCACGTCCTCGACGCTGCGGTTGTGGCCGAGGTGGATGACTTCCGCGCCCTGGGCCTGGATCAGGCGCCGCATGATGTTGATGGCGGCGTCGTGCCCGTCGAACAGGCTGGCGGCGGTGACGAAGCGCAGCGGGGTGGCGGGCTGGGCCGTGGCGACGGTGGGAGAACTGGCCGGCTGGTTCATGCGTGGGGCACCGAAAAACACGTGACCCGTGATTCTAGTTGGTTGCAGCGGAAACCGGCATTTCCGCCGCGGGCCGTGTCGCAACCCCGCCGGACCTGTGCGGGTCCGGCGCGGCGCTGCCTGTTCAGAAGCGGAATTCGCCCCCGAACAGCAGCATGTCGGCGCGGTCGGCGTCGTAGTAGAGCTCGTCGTCCTCCCAGTACAGCTCGTTGAAGTAGACGTAGCTGGTGTAGGTGAGGCTGAGGCTGAAGTGGCGGCCGAGGTCGGCACCCAGGCCCAGGCCCACGTAGCCGCCGTCGACGTCGGCGCGCTGGTCGCCGTCGTTCACGCTGGCATCCGCGGTCCAGTAGCCGGCGCGGACCAGGGCGTAAACGGGGCTGTGGCGGCCGAAATTGAAGCGGCCGTTGAAGCCGATGCTGGCGAAATCGACCGGGTCGTAGCGCCAGCCATCGTGATCTTCGCCCGACAGCTTGCCGGCCGCGATTTCCACACCCAGCAGCGCCACCGGACCGGCCTGCCAGCGGTAGCCGGCGCTGAGCTGGCGCGCGGACTGGTCGACGTCGTCGTAGATCCATCCCTTGCCGGCCGACACGCCGATGAAAGCGCCACCGCGGCCCTCCTCGTAATTCGGCGTCGCCGCGGCGGGCGTGGCATAGGCTGGCGCCTGCGCGGGTGCGGCCTGCCAGGCCTGCGGCTGCGCCGTGGTGCCCTCGCCCTGCCCGGCGACGGCGGGCTGCGGCACGCGCTTGGCCGGATCCTGTTCGCCCTGTTGAGGCTGCCACGGCTGTACCGGCTTGTTCTGCGCCTGCACGCCGCCGGCCAGGCACGCGCCCACGACGATGGCGGCGATCGCGCCGCGCGACTTCATTCGTTCCATGTTGTCCCCTGTTGGTGGATATCCATCCGCGCCGGTTGGCGCGTGTCCCGCGGTGGTGGATATCGGCCGCGCGGGCCGGATCTGCACCATGCGCCGGCGGATGGTGCCGGCCGCCCCTTCACGCGGGCCGCGGAGATTGGAGGCGGCGCCAGCGGGCGTCAAGGCGACGCAATCGATGCGGGGCGCAGGCCACGGTGGCCGCGAGTCCGTTCAGGCTCGCCACCCGGCGGCGGCGCTGGCCGTCCTACAATGAGCGCGGACATCCACGGGGGGATCCTGTCGAATGCTGACGCGGGCCAAGCGCATCGCGGTGTGGGGCCTGTTCTCGCTCGCGCTGCTGGTCGGCAGCGGCGTTCTGCTGGCCGACCGCCTGATGCCGCCCGCGACCGGCCTGCCCGGGTTCGCGCTGCCGGTGGTGCCGGGGCAGACGCCGCTGGACCAGGAACTCGAGCCCCTGCTGGCCCGCCATCCGGGCAAGACCGGCGCGATCCTGCTGCCCGACGGCCTGGATGCCTTCGCCTCGCGCGCGATGTCGGCGCGGCAGGCCGGGCGCAGCCTGGACCTGCAGTACTACATCTGGCACGACGACCTCACCGGCCACCTGCTGATGTACGAGGCCTGGAAGGCGGCCGAGCGCGGCGTGCGCGTGCGCCTGCTGCTGGACGACATCAACACCTCGGGCAAGGACGCGGCGCTGCTGGCGCTGGACGCGCACGAGAACATCGAGATCCG
>JAEWZE010000146.1 GCA_023395465.1 Pseudomonadota bacterium | reverse complement strand
ACGATGGTTGCCCGGGCAACGACTGCGCTGTCATGCGGGTCGCAGCGGGCTTGCTGCACCGCAAAGTGACACCCCGCGTAACGACATGTTATCAAGTCGGCGCGCATATGTTAGCGCTAACAAGAATAACAACTGAAACGAATGCAGGGAAGCGGCAGTCCCGCGCAACGGCGGGTTGGCCTTCGGGCAACCGGCAGGCGGGACCGGTAATCGAAATTGAAGTCTGTTGAGAAGCGCGCCGACAGAGAGGCGGCGCGAGGCCCGGAGGAAGGGCGCAACGCTGAAACACCTACTGAAGTCATGATCAACGGGGAGGGCAGTCGAATGAGGGTGAGCAGAATCCTGGAAGTTCGGCACTGGCGCGGCCAACAGGCCGCCGTGTGCAGCGACGCGCTTTTCTTCGCTCTAAACCAGTGCTGAGGACATATTCATGAGCAACAAGAAGTTGAAGGGGCTGAAGTCAAAGGCAATGTTCACCTTCGTCGGTGGCGTGCTGGTCATCAATCCCGTATTCGCACAGGACCCGGCCCAGACCGAGCCGGTGGCACAGCAGACCCAGGCCGCGACCCAGGACGCCTCCACGCTCGACACGATCGTGGTCACCGGCCTGCGCAACAGCCTCGAGAATTCGATGGGGATCAAGCGCGACACCTCCGGTGTCGTCGACGCGATCAGCGCCGAGGACATCGGCAAGTTCCCCGATACCAACCTGGCCGAATCCCTGCAGCGCATCACCGGCATCTCGATCGAGCGCCGCAACGGTGAAGGCGCGCAGATCACCGCGCGCGGCTTCGGCCCCGGCTACAACATGGTCACGCTCAACGGCCGCCAGATCCCGGGCGCGGACGCGTTCGGCAACGGCGACCAGGTCACGGGCGGTACCGGCGCCGGCACGCGCGGCTTCAACTTCGCCCAGCTTGCCTCCGAAGCGATCAGCGGTATCACGGTCTACAAGACCGGCCGCTCGGACGTGCCGAGCGGCGGCATCGGCGCCACGGTCGACATTCAGACCAACCGCCCGCTGAACCTTCCCGCAGGCCTGACCTTCAATGCCGGACTCAAGGCGGGCTCCGACCAGTCGCAGACGATCGGCAGCAGCATCACCCCCGAACTCTCGTCGATCATCAGCTTCGCCAGCGACGACAAGCGCTGGGGCGCCAGCCTGAGCACCAGCTTCCAGCAGCGCAAGGGCGGTGAGGTCCAGGCCACCGAGAACGAGTGGCGGGTGTCGCGCTGGACCGGTGCTCCCGAAGGGTGGGGCGACCGCGTCGAGGTGATCAACGCGCCGGCGGAGGGCTCGCTGTACTCGGTGCCCGCCGATCTGCGCTACGCGTTCTCCAACTTCGAGCGCCAGCGCATCAACGCCCAGGGCGTGCTGCAGTTCGCGCCGACCGACGCGATCACCCTGACCCTCGACTACACGCACTCGAGCAACGAGATCGCCGAGGATCGTGGCGAGATGACCCAGTGGCTCAACCAGGGCCCGTTCTCGCGCATCGAGTTCGACACCAGCGGTCCGCTGGCGGTTCCGACCTACATCCGCGAGATCGTGGGCACCAAGGACTTCGGCTACGAGCAGCAGCGCCAGGAGCAGAAGTACAAGCTGGACTCGATCGGCTTCAATGCCACCTGGCAGGCGACCGACCGGCTGAGCTTCGAGTTCGATGCCCATAGCACCGAGAACAAGAGCCTGCCCAACGATCCGATCACGGGCGCCAGCTCGACCGCGTTCTCGTTCGCCGGCACCAGCGCATGCCAATCGGCCGGCGGTCCCTACTGCGGCGGCAACTGGGCGCAGGAATACTGGTTCAATACCGGCCTGCCGATCATGTCGCGGACCTGGTACCCGACCTCGCCGAACGCAGACGACGCGTTCAACAACGTCAACGGCGTGGTCAACCCGGCGTTCCCGCCGGAGCAGGTCGGCACCCAGATCCAGCGCATCTGGTACTCGCGTCAGGACAGCAAGATCGAACAGGGCCGGATCGACGGTGCGTTCGACTTCGACAACGGCCGCCTGTCGTTCGGTGTCGATTCGTCCAAGGTGTCGATGCGTCGCCTGACCTCGAACGACAACCAGCAGGTGCTCGGCAACTGGAGCGTGGACAACGTCGGCGAGGAGCCCGGGTTCCAGGACCTGATCCGTCCGATCAACATCGCGGGCCTGTTCGACGACTACAGCACCAACGGCGCCCCGCAGAACGCGTGGTGGGGCAATGCCAGCCAGATGGCCCAGTGGGCGACCGGCTTCTATGGCACGCCGTCGAACTTCAACGGCCAGTACAACAACGACAACACGATCGAGGAAAAGACCAGCGCCGCGTACGTGCAGTACGAGTTCGACGGCGAGCTGGGCACGATGCCGTTCAACCTCGTGCTGGGCGCGCGCTACGAGCAGACCGACCTGAGATCCGTCTCGTCGCTGCAGGTGCCGCAGTCGATCAACTGGAACGGCGACAACGACTTCGCGATCACCCCGTCCGCGGAACAGCAGCCCTTCTCGGAGGAGGCCGAGTACAGCTACTGGCTGCCGAACCTGGACTTCAGCATCGACTTCACCAGTTCGCTGAAGGGTCGCGTCTCGCTCAGCCAGACCATCGCGCGGGCGCCGTACGGCAACCTGTACGCCGGCCCCACGGCGAATGCGCCCAACGGCTCGGTCCTGCTCGGATTCCGCGGCACCGGCAGCGCACAGAACCCGGCGCTGCTGCCGCTCGAGTCCGACAACGTGGACGTGGCCGTGGAGTGGTACTTCGCCCCGGCCAGCTACATCTCGCTCACGTACTTCGACAAGCGCGTGAACAACTTCATCGGCAACAGCCAGGTGACGGAGAACCTGTACGGCCTGCGCGACCCGACCGGTGGTCCCGACGCCCAGGCGGCGCTGGACTTCCTGAACAGCGCCGCGTGCGACGCCCAGGTCGGACCCGGTGCGGCGGTGCACGCGTGTGGCGCCAATGCGATCGCCCTGTTCACCGCCGCGGCGCTGCTTCGCAACGCGGACGTGACGGGGGGCTTGGCCGCCTACGAAGGTACCGACGCGCAGTGGAACGCCATGGAGGCCCTGGTGCGTCAGCCGGGGCGGGCGTTCGTCGGCGAGGCGGACGATCCGCTGTACATGTTCAACGTCAACCGCCCGCTCAACCAGCAGAAGGCCAACATCGACGGCTTCGAGCTGGGCAGCCAGTACTTCTTCGGCGACAGCGGCTTCGGCATCCAGGCGAACTACACCAAGGTCAGTGGTGACGTCGGGATCGACGACGGCGCGGCTCCGGGCGTGCAGCAGTTCGCCCTGACCGGTTTGAGCGACACCGCCAATGCCGTGTTCATGTACGAGAAGTACGGGTGGACTGCGCGACTGGCCTGGAACTGGCGTGACGAGTACCTGATGGCCGCCAACCAGAACGGGTCGAACACCAACCCGTACTACGTCGAGGAGTACCAGCAGTGGGACCTGAGCGTCACCAAGCAGCTGGACGACAACTGGGCGGTGGGCCTGGAGGCGATCAACCTGACGGGCGAGGACGTCCGCTGGCGCTCGCGCAACGAGCTGCAGATGGTGCGTCTGCTCGACCAGAGCCCGCGCTACATGGCGGCGATCCGCTACACCTTCTGACGCCGAACCTCTCCAAGGCCCAGTTGGTGTGAACGGTGGGGCCGTTGCCTGGTGCAACGGCCCCTTTTTCTTGCGCCGCATCCGGCTCGATTTCCGGTCGCGGCAGAGGCATCATGGGGCGAAGTCGCGTGTTGGCGCGGTTCGCATCCACCAAGCGGTGCGGCGCCTGCGCGCGGCGCTGCCGGAGCTGAAATGTCGCAGTACCAGTTGCTCGATAACCTGACCCACAAGGACCTGCGCGTCCTGACCCACTTCGGCACCGAACTTGGCGATCCCACCGGACTGGTGCCGGTGTGGCCGACCGAGTTCGCCGAGGTGCAGCGCGAGTATCCGATCTTCTTCCGCAAGGACGAGGCCGGCGGCTTCCAGGCCGTCGCGCTGCTCGGTTTCGACGGCGGCGAGAACCTCTACATCGAGGGCGACCGCTGGAACGCCAGCTACCTGCCGGGCGCGATCGCGCGGGGCCCGTTCCTGATCGGCTTCCAGGAGCAGCGCATCGGTGGCGAGCTGCAGCGCGAACCGGTGATCCATGTCGACACGAGCCATCCGCGCGTTTCGCGCGACGGCAGCGGCGTGGCCGTCTTCCTCCCCAAGGGCGGACACAGTCCTTACCTGGAACACGTCAGCACGGTGCTGCGCGGGATCAACGACGGCGTCGCGGCGGCCACGGCGATGTACGCCGAACTCGATGCGCTGGGCCTGATCCAGCCGACCGACCTGGAACTGCGGTTCGACGAGGCCCATGGTGCCCGGCTGACCGGCCTGCATGCCATAGACCGCGAGCGACTCGCCGCGCTCGACGCGCAGCAGTTGCACGGGCTGCACCGCGCCGGAATGCTCGAAGGCGTCTACCTGGTGTTGTCCTCGCTGCACAACATGCGTCGCCTGATCGCGGAGAAGCAGCGCCGGCTGCGTGCCGCGGCGGCCGCCGGACAGACGGCCTGACGATGGCCGCCACCGCCGCCGGCGTGCGCACGATGGAGGGCGCCAGGCCTGGCGCGCTGCCGCTGCCGGAACTGCTCGAAGGCGGCGAGCCCGTCCTGCTCAAGGGCCTGGTCCGGGACTGGAGCCTGGTGGCGGCCGGGCGCGAATCGTCGCAGGCGGCCATCGCGCACCTGCTCGAACACTCCAACGGTCGCCCGCTGCCGTACTCCTGGGGCCCTGCGGACACCGCCGGCCGGCCGTTCTACGACGACAGCTACACGCGCCTGAACACCGAGGCGCGGCGTGGCACGCTGGAGCAGGTGCTGGGCGAGATCCAGGCACACCTGGACGACGCGCGTCCGCCGACCCACTACGTCGCCTCGGTGCCGGTCGACAGCGTGCTGCCTGGCCTGCGCGCGCGCAACGACCTGGACTTCGCCGCGCACGGGGTCGAGGCGCCGCCCGCCATCTGGATCGGCAATCGCACCACCGCATCCTGTCATTACGATGCGCCCGACAACATCGCGTGCTGCGCGGTGGGCCGCCGCCGCTTCACCCTGTTCCCGCCGGAACAGATCCACAACCTCTATCCCGGCCCGCTCGAACCGACGCCGGGCGGACAGGCGGTGAGCGTCGTCGATTTCGACGCGCCGGACCTCGCCCGCTTCCCGCGTTTCGCCCAGGCGCTTGCGCACGCGCGCAGCGTCGAACTCGATCCCGGCGATGCGCTGTTCATCCCGAGCATGTGGTGGCATCACGTGCAGGGGTTGTCGCCATTCAACGTGCTGGTCAACTACTGGTGGAACAGCGTGCCGGCCTGGGTGCCCACGCCGATGCATGCGCTGCACCACGCGCTGTGGGCGATCCGCGACCGGCCCGAACGCGAGAAGCAGGCCTGGCGCGAGGTGTTCGAATACTACGTGTTCGGTCCGGCCGAGCGCGCGGGCGAGCACCTGCCGGAGGAGGCCAGGGGCGTGCTGGGTCCGTTCGATGAAGCCGCCGCGCGGCGAATGCGGGCCTGGCTCATAGCCCGCCTGAACCGGTGAGCGTAGCCATGCCCTGAACGTCCACGCGCGCCCCTGCGGCGGCGCATCGCGGCGCGACCGCGCAACGGCCGCAGCCCATCTCACATCACAGCGAACTTCAGCGGGGAGCAGGACACATGGCACAAGGCAGCATCAGGCGCGTCGTCATCGCCGGCGGCGGCACCGCGGGCTGGGTCGCCGCGTGCGCACTCACCCACCAGTTCCGCGACATGCTCGAAGTCACCCTGGTCGAGTCGGAGCAGATCGGCACGGTGGGCGTGGGCGAGTCCACGATCCCGACCATCCGCACCTTCCACCGGCTGCTGGGAATCGACGAGCGCGAGTTCATGAGTTCGGTGGCCGCGAGCTTCAAGCTGTCGATCTCGTTCGAGAACTGGCTGCGGCCAGGCCACAACTATTTCCATCCCTTCGGCCTGACCGGACTGGGAACCTGGGCTGCGGAGTTCCACCACTTCTGGCTGGACAGCCGGCGTCGCGGCCTGACTTCCGAGCTGGGCGACTTCTGCCTGGAAACCGTGGCCTCGCGCGTCGACCGCTTCGCCCTGCCGAACCACCAGGGCGACGGGGCGCAGCAGTGGTCCACGCGCTGGGCGAACCAGGCGATGTCGCCCGACCGGCTGGAGGTGAACTATGCCTACCACTTCGACGCCGGCCTCTACGCCGCGTACATGCGCGAGCGCGCCGAGCGCCAGGGACTGACCCGCATCGAGGGCAGGATCCGGCAGGTGCGGCAGCATCCGGAGAGCGGCTTCGTCGAGGCGCTGGAGCTGGACAACGGCGCCGTGGTGGAGGGCGACCTGTTCATCGACTGCACCGGCGCCCGCGCGGTGCTGAGCGAGCAGACGCTCGGCACCGGCTACGAGGACTGGAACCAGTGGTTGCCGAGCAACCGCGCGGTCGCGCTGCAGACCGAAGCCCAGGGCCCCGCCGTTCCCTACACGCGCGCAATCGCGCACGAGGCGGGCTGGCACTGGAAGATCGCGCTGCAGCATCGTATCGGCTGCGGCATCGTGTTCTCGGACGCGCACATGTCCGACGACGAGGCGACGGCCAGGCTGCTGGCGGAGAACCCCGCCAGGGCGTTGCGCGACCCCTGGATCATTCCGTTCCGGACGGGCCGCCGGCGCAAGGCCTGGAACAAGAACGTGATCGCCCTGGGCCTGGCGAGCGGCTTCATCGAGCCGCTGGAATCGACCAGCATCCACCTCACCCTGAGCGGCGTGGCGAGGTTGCTGAAGCTGTTCCCGGACGACGGCATCGACGAATCCATGGTGCAGCGCTACAACGACATCAGTCGCGCGGAGATGGAGCACGTCCGCGACTTCATCATCCTGCACTACCACCTCAACCAGCGCGACGAGCCGCTCTGGCAGCAGGTGCGGAACATGACCCTGCCGGCCGACCTCGCACACCGCATCCAGATGTTCCGCGACCGGGCGCACGCGTCGCAGGGCGAAGACGAACTGTTCCGGCTCGACTCCTGGACGCACTGCATGCTCGGCCAGGGCGTGGTGCCCAAGGCGCACCATCCGCTGGCGCGCACGCTCGCGGATGCCGACCTCAAACGCCTGTTCGACGGCATCCGCCAGCCCATCGATCGCGCCGTGGCGGCCATGCCGACGCACCAGCAGTTCCTCGACAGCTACTGCAAGGCGCCCCCGTCGGCCTGGGAACTGATGTACGAGCGGGCGCGCAAGCATGCGAGCGTGACCGGCAGGATCGCGGGAGTGGGCGGCGGGCTCGCGCGGTGATGGCCACGTGTTGATCCAGCCGGGTCCCGGCATCCGCGTCCAGGCGCGGACAATCGGCGCGGAAGGCGCGCCGCTGCTGGTCATCGACCAGGCCGTGGCCGATCCCGACCGGCTGGTTCGCAAGGCTGCGCGCGGACACTTCACGCCGCAGGGAGCGATGTTCCCCGGGCTGCGGCTGCGCGCGCCGCTGTCGTACGAGGCCTTCCTCGAGCGGCTGCTGCGGCCGCTGCTGGCGAGCCATTTCGGCCTGCCTGCGCAGGGCGGGCTGCGCTTCCCGATGTGCCACTACTCCCTGGTCAGCCAGCCGCCGGAGACCCTGGCGTTCCTGCAGCGGATCCCGCACATCGATTCTGCCGCGGCCAACGGACTGGCCACGGTGCACTACCTGTTCCGCGGCGACTGGGGCGGCACCGCGTTCTACCGGCACCGTGCCACCGGCTACGAATCGGTGGACCAGGCGCGGCATGCGGCCTATTTCGCCACCCTGCAGGACGAGAGCCGGCGTGAGGACGCGGCCGGCCCCGGCTACATCAGGGGCGACTCGCCGCTGTTCGAGCGCATCGACGGCGTCGAGGGGGCGTACAACCGGATGCTGGTCTACCGGCGCAATTCGCTGCATTCCGGCGACATCGACAGCGCCCGGGTGCCGCCGGCGGACGTGCAGGCCGGGCGGCTGTCGATCAACAGTTTCATCGACGTCCTTGAGCCCGCGGCCTGAGCCGCCCGCGTCCCGGGCGCGTCCCGGGCGCGGTGCCGGGCCGTTCCCGGCGCCCCGCGCACGCTGAACGGCAGGGCCGGGGCACGCGCGGCAGGCCGCGTGTCCGGACCTGCGACAGCGGTCGCCTAGAATGGGCGCATGGATGTTTCCCACCTGCTCGATGGGCTGAACCCGGCCCAGCGCGAAGCCGTGTCCGCACCGCCCGGCCATTACCTGGTCCTGGCCGGCGCCGGCAGCGGCAAGACCCGCGTCCTCACCCACCGCATCGCCTGGCTGCACGAGGTGATGGGGGTGCCGCTGCACGGCATCTTCTCGGTCACCTTCACCAACAAGGCCGCGGCCGAGATGCGCCACCGCATCGACGCGCAGCTGCGCAACGGCGCGCGCGGGCTGTGGATCGGCACCTTCCACGGCCTGGCCCACCGCCTGCTGCGCCTGCACTGGCAGGACGCCAGGCTGCCCGAGGGCTTCCAGATCCTGGACTCGGACGACCAGCTGCGCCTGGTCAAGCGCGTCGTGCAGCAGCTCGAGTTTGACGAGGCGCGCTTCCCGCCGCGGCAGATCGCCTGGTGGATCAACGCGCAGAAGGACGAGGGCCGCCGGCCGCAGCACATCCAGTCCGGCGGCGACGAGTGGTCGGAGGTGATGCTCAAGAGCTACGTGCTCTACCAGGAGCGCTGCGACCGCGCCGGGCTGGTCGACTTCGCCGAGATCCTGCTGCGCGCGCACGAACTGCTGCGCGACAACGCGGCGCTGCTGGCGCATTACCGGCAGCGCTTCGGCCAGCTGCTGGTGGACGAATTCCAGGACACCAACGCCATCCAGTACGGCTTCGTGCGGCTGCTGGCCGGCGAGCGTGGCCAGGTGTTCGTGGTCGGCGACGACGACCAGTCGATCTACGGCTGGCGCGGCGCCAAGGTCGAGAACATGCAGCGCTTCCTGCGCGACTATCCCGGCGCGCAGACGATCCGGCTGGAGCAGAACTACCGCTCCAGCGCCAACATCCTGGGCGCGGCCAACGCGGTGATCGCGCACAACCCCGAGCGCCTGGGCAAGCAGCTGTGGACCGACAGCGGCGAAGGCGAGCCGATCGACCTGTACGCGGCCTACAACGAGATCGACGAGGCGCGCTTCGTGATCGAGCGCATCGCGCAGTGGGTGCAGGGCGGCGGCAGCCACGGCGATTGCGCCATCCTCTACCGCAGCAACGCCCAGTCGCGCGCGTTCGAGGAAGCGCTGCTGGCCGAGCAGGTGCCGTACCGCGTGTATGGGGGCGTGCGCTTCTTCGAGCGCGCCGAGGTCAAGGACACCCTGGCCTACCTGCGGCTGGTGGCGAACCGCGCCGACGACGCGGCCTTCGAGCGCGCGGTCAACACGCCCACGCGCGGCATCGGCGATCGCACCCTGGACGAGGTGCGCCGGCAGGCGCGCAGTGCCGGCGTGTCGCTGTGGGAAGCCTCGCTGCGGGTGCAGCAGGGTGGCGCGCTGCAGGCCCGCGCGCGCAATGCGCTGGCCGGCTTCCACGCCCTGGTCGACGCGATCGAGAACGAGGTGGCCGAGCTGCCGCTCAAGGACAAGATCGACCACGTGCTGCTGCGCTCCGGCCTGCGCGTGCACTACACCAACGAGTCCAAGGGCGCCGCCGATTCGCGCGTGGACAACCTCGACGAACTGGTCTCGGTGGCGTCGCGCTTCGTCAAGGGCGACGAGGAGGACGCCGCGCAGCTCAGCGAACTGGTCGCGTTCCTGGCTTACGCCTCGCTCGAGGCCGGCGAAGGCCAGGCCCAGGCCGGCGAGGACGGCGTGCAGCTGATGACGCTGCACAGCGCCAAGGGACTGGAGTTTCCGCTGGTGTTCCTGGCGGGCATGGAGGAGGGCCTGTTCCCCAACGCGCGCTCGATCGAGGAGAGCGGGCGGCTGGAGGAGGAGCGGCGGCTGGCCTACGTCGGCATCACCCGCGCGCGGCAGAAGCTGGTGCTCAGCTATGCCGAATCGCGGCGGCTGCACGGCCAGGACATGTACGGCGTGCCGTCGCGCTTCCTGCGCGAGATCCCCTCCGCGCTGCTCAACGAAGTGCGTCCGCGCGTGCAGGTCTCGCGCCCGGCGTTCGCGCCGCAGCCGCGCCGCGACTGGGGCCATGCCTCGCTGGACCAGTCGCCGGGCCTGCGTCTGGGCCAGAACGTCACCCACGCCAAGTTCGGCAGCGGCGTGGTGACCGAGGTGGAAGGCAGCGGCGCGCACGCGCGCGTGCAGGTGAACTTCGACGAGGCGGGTTCGAAGTGGCTGGTGCTCGCCTACGCCAACCTGTCGCCGGCCTAGCGCGAGTCCGGGAGCGGCCGCGCGTTCACTTGCGGATGGCGAAGCCCGGCGATTCGTCGAGGCTGCCGTCCGCAAGCAGCACCGCATGGCGTACGCCATCGCGGTCGATCACCACCGGGATCGGGTCCTGGAACATCGGCCGGCGCACGAACTTCAGCGTCCAGTTGAAGTATTCCAGGGTTTCCAGCGCCTGCAGCTGCGCAGGAGTCAACCCCTCGCGCAGCGCGCGCGGGTCGTCCTGCTGCCGGCGGCGTCGTTCACGTCCGTACATGCCGTGTTCCGCGTGGGGTGGCCAGTGTCGGCGCGGGGCGCTGGAGGTCACGTGAAACGGCCCGTCGGCCGTGCCGTGCCGCGCGCACGACGCGGGCCGGGGCATGATGGGGATCCTGACCACGGCAAGGAGCACGCGATGCAGCTGGGCATGATCGGACTGGGCCGGATGGGCGCGAACATGGCGCGACGCCTGCATCGCGGCGGACATGCAGTGACCGGCTTCGATCCATCGCCGGCGGCGCGCGACGCGCTCGCGGCGGACGGTATCGCCGTGGCGGCGACGCCCGAGGGGCTGGCCACGGGCCGCGACCAGCCGCGCGTGCTGTGGATGATGGTGCCGGCCGGCGAGGTGGTCGACGCCAGCATCGAGACGCTGCGTCCGCTGCTCTCGCCGGGCGACGTGCTGGTGGACGGCGGGAACTCCTGGTACCGCGACAGCCAGCGGCGCGCGCAGGCGCTGCGCGAAGCGGGCATCGGCTACGTCGACGTCGGCACCAGCGGTGGCGTGTGGGGACTGGAGGAGGGCTACAGCCTGATGGCCGGTGGCGACGAGGCGGTCGTCGCCCGTCTGGCGCCGCTGCTGCGCACGCTGGCGCCGGCGCCCGATCGCGGCTGGGCGCACGTCGGGCCGAGCGGCGCCGGGCATTACGCCAAGATGGTCCACAACGGCATCGAATACGGAATGATGCAGGCCTATGCCGAAGGCTTCGCGATCCTCGAGCGGCGCGCCGACCTGGTGCCCGATCTCGCGGGGCTGGCGGAGCTGTGGCGGCACGGTTCGGTGGTGCGCTCGTGGCTGCTCGACCTCACCGCCGAGGCGCTGAAGGCCAACCCGGGCCTGGACGGGATCGCGCCCTTCGTTCCCGACTCCGGCGAGGGCCGCTGGACCGTGGCCGAGGCGATCGAGCTCGACGTGCCCGCGCCGGTGATCACCCAGTCGCTGATCGAACGGCTGCGCTCGCGCCAGGACAATGCCTTCGCCGACCGCATGCTGGCGGCGATGCGCGCGGCCTTCGGCGGCCACGGCACGAAACCGGGCTGAGCGGCGCCGCGCCGGTCGCGCTTGTCCAGGATCAATGCATGCGGCCGCCGGACGTGGTTCCATGGGCCGGTCCCATGACAGCGGAGGTGTTCCATGTACAGGCACATCCTGATCGCCAGTGACGGTTCCAACCTGGCCGGCAAGGGGCTCGACGCCGGGCTGGCGCTGGCGGCCGCGCTGCAGGCGAGGGCCACGCTGGTGACGGTGTCCGACCCATGGCAGGACGTGATGGCGGCCGACCCGTCGGCGATGGCGCTGACCGGCGAACTGCGCGAGGAGCGCCGCCGGCAGAAGGAGGCGGAAGCCCAGGCCGTGTTCGAGGATGCGCGCAAGCGCGCGCAGGCCGCGGGCGTGGCACTGGAGACCGTCTACGTTCCCGAGCGCCTGCCGGACGAGGCGATCCTGGAAACCGCCGACCGCTGCGGCGCCGATCTGGTCGTGATGGCCTCGCATGGCCATCGCGGCCTGCGCAAGCTGCTGCTGGGCAGCCAGACCCAGGCCGTGGTCAGCCGTGGCCACCTGCCGGTGCTGGTGGTGCGCTGAGCGGATCGGGGCGCAGCGCGACCGCGCAGCCGCTGGCCGCGCTTTCGCGCCCGGCCTCGAGCACCTGCATCACCTGCAGCGCTTCGTCCAGGCGGACCGGCGGCGCGCCGTGGCCGAGGATCGCCTCGCGCATCGCCACGTAGCAGGCGCTGTAGTCGCCGGGCGGGCCGGGAAACTCGCGCTCCTCCAAACAGCCATCGGCGTCGACACGGGCCACGCTGCCGGGCCGGGGATCGTGGCCCCAGTCCGCCCCGCCCGGCGCGATGCCGGCGCGCAGCGCCGCTTCCTGCGGGTCCAGCCCGTGCTTGACGAAGCTGCCGCGGCTGCCGTGCACGGCGAAGCGCAGGGTTCCGGCCGGCACCAGCGCGCCGGCATGCAGGACCGCGCGCAGGCGCGGATAGCGCAGCACCACGTGGAAGAAGTCGTCGACCAGCGCGCCCTCGCGCTGCGCCGCGATGTCGGCCTGCACCGACAGCGGCAGGCCGAACAGCTGCAGCACCTGGTCGACCAGGTGCGGGCCCAGGTCGAACCACAGCCCGGCGCCGGCGCCGGGCCGCTCGCGCCAGCGGTCGGGCACCTGCGGACGGAACCGGTCGAAGTGCGAATGCAGTTCGGCGACCTCACCCAGTGCGCCGGACTGGACCAGCGCGCGCAGCGCGAGGAAGTCCGCGTCCCAGCGCCGGTTCTGGAACACGCTGGCGATGCGTCCGGCCGAGGCGGCCGCCGCGGCCACCTGGCGCGCCTCGTCCAGGGTGGTGGCGAAGGGCTTGTCGACCAGGACGTGGCATCCGGTCCGCAACGCCGCGATCGCCAGCGGCGCGTGCACCGCATTGGGCGCGGCGATGACCACCAGGTCGATGCCCGGCATCGCGAAGGCCTGCGCCGGATCGGCGACCACCTCGGCCTGCGGGAAGTCGGCCTGCACGCGCGCGGCATCGCGGGAGACCACCACGCGCAGCCGCAGGCCGGGCGTATGCGCCACCAGCGGCGCGTGGAACACCCGGCCGGCGTAGCCGTAGCCGACCAGCGCGACCTCCAGCGGCCGGCTCATGCCCGAGTCGCCGGCAGGCCGCGGCGGGTCACCAGCCGAACAGCTTGAAATAGGTCTGCGGCGGATCGTCGCCTTCGCGCGTGGACAGCACGCGGCCGTCGCGGACGTACAGCATGTAGGCCGGTCCGCGCGAAGGCTGCACCTGGACCACGCGCAGCTCGCCGTTGACCCGGTATTCGGTGATGACGTCGCCGTTGGCTTCGGTGCGGACGTTCTCCTCGGCGCCAGGCGGGATCTCCACGCTGGCCGGGGCGGTCGTGGCGCAGGCGCCCAGCGCCAGCAGCAGCGCGGACAGGAGCAGGGGCGTGAACGGGCGGCGGGCGTGCATGGCGGCGATCCGGCGTGGCGGGACGGTCATTATGCGCATGCCGGATCAAGCCGGGGCGAGGGTGAAGACGGCGCGTCCGGCGCGTCGCGCGGATCGGGCGGAGCCGTCGGGCCGGGCGCGTAGAATCAGCCGATGCCCAGACTCGTACTGATCGACGGTTCCTCCTACCTGTTCCGCGCCTTCCACGCGCTGCCGCCGCTGACCAATGGCGACGGCGAGCCGACCGGGGCGCTGTTCGGCGTGGTCAACATGCTGCGCGCCACGCTCAAGGAAAAGCCCGACTACGCCGCCTTCGTGGTCGACGCCAGCGGTCCGACCTTCCGCGAGGCGCTGTACCCGCAATACAAGGCCAACCGCCCGCCGATGCCCGACGACCTGCGCGCGCAGGTCGAGCCGATGTGCCGGATCGTCGAGGCGCTGGGCTTCACCATCCTGCGCGAACCGGGCGTGGAGGCCGACGACGTGATCGGCACGCTGGCGCTGCAGGGCGCGGCAGACGGCATCGACGTCACCATCTCCACCAGCGACAAGGATTTCGCCCAGCTGGTGCGCGAGCCGGCGCCCGGCCAGGGCCTGGTGGAGCTGGTCAACACGATGACCGGCAGCCGCCTGGACAGCGTCGAGGCGGTGATGGCGAAGTTCGGCGTGCGCCCGGACCAGATCGTCGACATGCTCGCGCTGATGGGCGACAGCGTCGACAACATCCCCGGCGTGCCCAAGTGCGGGCCCAAGACCGCCGCCAAGTGGCTGGCCGAGCACGGCACGCTGGATGCGGTGATCGCCGGTGCCGGCGCGGTGAAGGGCAAGATCGGCGAGAGCCTGCGCGAAGCGCTCGCACAGTTGCCGCTGAGCCGCCAGCTGGCGACGATCAAGACCGATGTCGAGCTGGCCGCCGCGCCGCAGGCGCTGGCGCTGCGCGAGCGCGACCTGGACGTCCTGCGCGAGCTGTACGCGCGCTACGGCTTCAACCAGGCGCTCAAGGAGCTCGAAGGCGGCAGCGTGGCCGACGCGGCCGAAAAGGAGCCCGGTCGCGCCCGCGGCAGCGGCCGCTACGCCGCGCCGGCCGACGCCGACGCCCCGCCGCCCGATCCCGCCCTGGCCGCGCCCGGCAGCTACGAGACCCTGCTCGACGGCACCCGCCTGGCGGCCTGGATCGCCGACCTGCGCCAGGCCGGCTGCTTCGCGCTCGACACCGAAACCGACTCGCTCGATCCGCTGCGCGCCAACCTGGTCGGGATCAGCTTCGCCGCCGAATCCGGCCGTGCGGCCTACCTGCCGCTGGGCCACGACTATCCCGGCGTACCGGCGCAGGTCCCCCGCGAGGAAGCGCTGCAGGCGCTGCGTCCGCTGCTGGAGGATTCGGCCGTGCGCAAGATCGGCCAGCACGGCAAGTACGACCTGCACATCCTGCGCCGGCTCGGGATCGACCTGCGCGGCTATGCCGAGGACACGATGCTGGAGAGCTTCGTGCTCAATTCCAGCCAGCGCCACGACATGGACTCGCTGGCCCGGCGCCTGCTCGGCTACGAGACGGTGGTGTACGAGGCCGTCGCCGGCAAGGGTGCCAAACAGATCCCGTTCAACGCGGTGGCGATCGACGATGCGACGCGCTACGCCGCCGAGGATGCCGACATCACCCTGCGCCTGCATGGGCAGCTGTCCGCGCAGCTGGCGCAGGTGCCGTCGCTGCAGGCGGTGTACCGCGAGATCGAGATGCCGCTGGTGCAGGTGCTGGCGCGGATCGAGGCCAATGGCGTGATGGTCGATGCCGAGGAACTGCGCCGGCAGACCGCCGACCTGTCGCGGCGCATGCTCGCCGCCCAGCAGAAGGCCACCGAACTGGCCGGGCGCAGTTTCAACCTCGACTCGCCCAAGCAGCTGCAGGCGCTGCTGTTCGACGAGCTGGGCCTGCCGGCGCTGGTGAAGACCCCGAAGGGCCAGCCCAGCACCAACGAGGAAGCGCTGGAGGCGATCGCCGACCAGCACGAGCTGCCGCGGGTGATCCTGGAGTACCGCGGCCTGGCCAAGCTGCGCAGCACCTACACCGAGAAATTGCCGGAGATGATCAATCCCGGCACCGGCCGCGTGCACACCAGCTACCACCAGGCCGGCGCGGCCACCGGCCGCCTGGCCTCCAGCGATCCGAACCTGCAGAACATCCCGATCCGCACCGAGGACGGGCGCCGCATCCGCCGGGCCTTCGTCGCGCCGCCCGGACGGCGCCTGGTCGCCTGCGACTATTCGCAGATCGAGCTGCGGATCATGGCCCACCTGTCCGGCGACGCCGGCCTGCTGCAGGCCTTCGCCGCTGGCGCCGACATCCACCGCGCGACCGCGGCCGAGGTCTTCGGGCGCCGGCTCGAGGACGTCAGCAGCAGCGAGCGGCGCGCGGCCAAGGCGATCAACTTCGGCCTGATGTACGGCATGGGCGCGTTCGGGCTGGCGCGCAACCTCGGCATCGGCCGCGGCGAGGCGCAGGAATACATCGCCACCTACTTCTCGCGCTACCCGGGCGTGCGCGATTTCATGGAGCGCACCCGCCAGCAGGCGCGCGAGCAGGGCTACGTGGAAACCGTGTTCGGCCGCCGCCTGTACCTGGAATACATCCAGCGCGGCAACCAGGCCCAGCGCGCCGGCGCCGAACGCGCCGCGATCAACGCGCCGATGCAGGGCACCGCGGCGGACATCATCAAGCGCGCGATGATCGACATCGACCGCTGGCTGGACGGGCAGGGCGCGGCGGCGCAGATGATCCTGCAGGTGCACGACGAACTGGTGTTCGAGGTCGACGAAGGATTCGTCGACACCCTGCTGCGCGAAGCGCCGGCGCGGATGGCCGCAGCGGCGGAACTGCGTGTTCCGCTGGTGGTGGATTCCGGGGTCGGAATGGACTGGGATCAGGCCCACTGAGGCCTGCGGCAGCGTCCGCTGCCGGATTCCGTGACGGGCGCCGCGAAATGCGCTGGCGCCGCCCGAGGAAGCAGGTAAACGCGGGCTGAATTCTTCCGGTCCGCTAGCGCGATCTTCACGAACTCTCAATGTGCGTGGTGGTCATATAGCTCGCGACAGATGCAAGGTCTGTCGCTGATCTCCTCCCATCCCCTGGAGCAGATCCGGAACGTAAGACTTCTCCCCGAGTCCCGTTCCCCGAGCCCCGCCGGCCCCCCCTGCCTGCGGGGCTTTTTTGTGGGCGTCCGCTGGGGCCACCCGCGACGTGGCGCCAGGCAACCGGTGCCCGATGCCGGCGCACGCATCGCCTGGGGAGCATGGCGTGAGCGGACGGACGG
>JAEWZE010000128.1 GCA_023395465.1 Pseudomonadota bacterium | reverse complement strand
ATTCCGAACTCGGAAGTGAAACGCTTACGCGCCGATGGTAGTGTGCAGCCGCATGCGAGAGTAGGTCATCGCCAGGGTCTTTACCCCAAAACCCCCAGCCCGCAAGGCTGGGGGTTTTTTTATGCCTCCAGTTCAACTGGCGGTAGACGCGACCAGCAGGCTGTGCAACCGGCGTCCCTACAGGAACAGCGTCTGCTGCACGGGCGAGAAACTGCGCCGATGGTGCGGGCAGGGCCCGTGTTCGCGCAGCGCCGCCAGATGCAACTGCGAGGCATACCCCTTGTGCCGGTCGAAGCCGTACTGGGGAAAGAGCGCGTGCAGTTCGACCATCGCCCGGTCGCGCGCGACCTTGGCCAGGATCGAGGCGGCCATGATGGCAGGCTCCAGGCCGTCGCCCCCGACCACCGCCTCGGCGTGGCAGGGCAGGTCGACCGGCAGGCGATCGCCGTCGATGCGCGCATGGGTGGCGGCCGGACTCAACGCGCACAGCGCGCGGCGCATGCCGGTGAGGCGGGCCTGCAGGATATTGAGCGTGTCGATCTCGTCGACGCGGACGAACTCGATGCGCCAGGCCACCGCGCGCTCGACGATCTGCGGGTACAGCGCCTCGCGCCTGGCCGGACTGAGCTTCTTCGAGTCGTCCAGGCCCTGGATGCGGCGCCGCGGATTGAGGATGACCGCGGCCACGACCACCGGTCCCGCCAGCGGCCCGCAACCAGCCTCGTCCACGCCGGCCACCAAGCGCTTCATCGCGATGCCTCCAGCAACGCGGCTACCGCTTCGGCGGCGGATGCAGAGGCGTCCCGGCGCAAGGCCAGATGCAGGTCCCGGTAGATCGGCTCGAGCGCCAGGGCGGCCGCCGGCTCCTCGAACCACTGGACGATCGCCTGCGCCAGCCTGTCCGGCGTGCAGTCGTCCTGCATCAGCTCCGGCGCGATGGTCTGCCCGGCCAGCACGTTGGGCAGCGCATAGCGGTCGACCTTGAGCAGGCCGAGCGAACGGACGATGCGGTAGGTGCTGGGCGCGATGCGGTAGCCGACCACCATCGGTCGCTTGGCCAGCATCGCTTCCAGCGTGGCGGTGCCCGATGCCAGCAGCACGACGTCGGAAGCCACCATCGCCTCGCGGGCCTGGCCGTCGAGCAGCAGCGCGCAGCCGTCGGGCAGTGGCGAGGCCACGAGCAGCGCGCGGATTGCTTCGGCGCAGGCAGGGGTGGCGGCCGGCACCACCACGCGAAGCTTCGGTAGCCGGCTGGCGACGCGGTGCGCCGCGTCGAGGAAGATGGCGCCGAGCCGTTCGATCTCGCCCAGCCGCGAGCCGGGAAGCACCGCGAGTACGGGCGCCACGTCGTCCAGGCCGAGTTCGGCGCGGGCGCGGCGGCGATCTGGATTGAGCGGCATCGCATCGGCCATGGGGTGGCCGACGAACGCGGCGTCGACCCCGTGCCTGGCGTAGATCGGCGGCTCCATCGGGAACAGGCACAGGACCCGGTCGGCGCTGCGTCCGATCCGGGCGGCGCGCCCCTGGCGCCAGGCCCAGACCGACGGACTCACGTAGTGGACCGTGGGCACGCCGCGGCGCTTGAGCGCGCGCTCGAGGCCGAGGTTGAAGTCGGGTGCGTCGATGCCGATGAAGACGTCCGCGCGCCAGTCGAGCAGCCGCCGCCGCAGGCCGCGTCGCAGCCGCAGCAGTCTCGGCAGGTGGCGCAACACCTCGCTCAGCCCCATCACGGCCAGTTCGGATGCGTCATGCCAGGTATCGACGCCGGCGGCGCGCATCGAGGCCCCGCCGACACCGGCAAACTGCGCCTGCGGAAAGCGCAGGCGCAGATGTTCCACCAGGCCGGCGCCGAGCAGGTCGCCCGAAGCTTCGCCCGCCACCAGGCCGATACGCAGTGGGGGCAGGTCTGGAGCGGTCACGTCTGCGGCCACGGTCCACGGCTCCACGGGCGCACCGGAAGCCGGCGCGACACCCGCTGGCTGCGGCCCGCGGTGCGGACTCACCGCAACAGCGGCCGGTCGCCGCTTTCGATGAATTCCAGCATCGCCTTCACGTCGGGGCTGCCGGCGGCGGCGATCTCCTCCAGTTCCGCCCTGGCTTCGTCCAGCTTCGCGTCGCCCATGTAGAGCGCGCGGTAGGCACGGCGGATGGCCGCGATGCGCGCGGCGTCGAAGCCGCGCCGCTTCAGGCCTTCGGCGTTGATGCCGCGCGGCCGCGCGTACTTGTCCTGTGCCACCATCAGGAACGGGGGGACGTCGCCGTTGACGAACGCGCCCATGCCGATGAAAGCGTGCGCGCCGATGCGGCAGAACTGGTGCACGCCCGCGAAACCGCTGAGGATCACGTGGTCGCCGACCACGACATGGCCGGCCAGCGAGGCGTTGTTGGAGAATACGCAGTGGTTTCCGACCACGCAGTCGTGGGCGACATGCGTGTAGGCCAGCAGCCAGTTGTCGCTGCCGATGCGGGTGATCCCGCCGCCTTCGCCGGTGCCGCGATTGAGCGTCACGAACTCGCGGATCAGGTTGCGGTCGCCAATCTCGAGCGCGACGCGCTCGCCGCGGTACTTCTTGTCCTGTGGATCGCCGCCGATCGCGGCGTGTCCGACGATGCGGTTCTCGCGACCGATGCGCGTCGGACCCTGCACGCTGCAGTGCGGACCGATGAAGGTTCCGTCGCCGATCTCGACATCGGGCCCGACCACGGTGAACGCACCGATCGACACTCCTTCGCCGACGCGCGCGGACGGATCCACGACCGCGGTGGGATGGATGCCGGTCTGCCCCATGTCAGCTGCGCACCTCGGCGCACAGGATGTCGGCGCAGGCCACCTGTTCGCCGCCAACGCGGGCCACGCCGCAGTACAGCGTCATGTTGCGGATCTCGCGCCGGATCTCGACCTCGAGGTCGAGGCGGTCGCCCGGCACCACCATCCGCGAAAACTTCGCGTTGTCCACCTTCACCAGGTAGGACAGGCGGCCGGTGAGGCTGCCGCCGTGGGTGAGCTGGGAAAGCACGCCGCCGGCCTGCGCCAGCGATTCGATCACCAGCACGCCCGGCATCACCGGGCGGTCGGGAAAGTGGCCCTGGAAGAAGTGCTCGTTGCCGGTGACATTCTTGTAGGCCAGCACGCGCTTGCCGTGCTCGAACTCGACCACGCGGTCGATGAGCAGGAACGGGTAGCGGTGCGGCAGCAGTTCGTGGATGCCGTTGATGTCGATCGGTAGCGTGACCGGCTGGTTCATTCGTTTCCCTTTGTCGGCAGGCGCAGGCGCCGGGCCAGTGCGTCGAGCTGCTTGAAGCGGACCGCGTTGCGGCGCCAGCTGCGGCTGTCCATCAGCGGAGTGCCGGAAGAATACTCCCCCGGCTCGCGGATCGAGTGGGTCACCAGACTCATCGCCGTGACCATCACCCGGTCGCAGATCTCCAGGTGTCCGGCGATGCCAGCGGCGCCGCCGATCATGCAGTACCGTCCGATCGTCGTGCTGCCGGCCACGGCTACGCATCCCGCCATCGCCGTGTGCGCGCCGATACGGACGTTGTGCGCGACCTGGATCTGGTTGTCCAGGCGCACGTCGTGTTCGAGCACGGTGTCTTCGATCGCGCCGCGGTCAATCGTGGTGTTGGCGCCGATCTCGCAGTCGTCGCCCACCCGCACGCCGCCGAGCTGCGGCACCTTGATCCAGTGCGGCTCGTCGCCGTGCCGATCGAGCGCCAGGCCGAAGCCGTCCGCGCCCAGCACCGCCCCGGGATGCACCAGCACGCGCGCGCCCAGGCGCACGCGCCGGACCAGGGTGACGCGGGCGACCAAAGTGCTGCCGGCACCGATCTCGCAGTCCTCGCCAATCACGCAGCCCGGGCCGACGGTCGCGCCGGCAGCGACCCGGCTGCGCGGGCCGATGCTGGCGTGCGGCCCGACCGACGCGTCCGCGTCGACCTCGGCCTCGGGATGGACGAAGGCGGTCGGATGGATACCGGCATCGACCGGGACTGGCGACTCGAACAGGGCCGCGATGCGGGCGAAGGCCACGTAGGGGTCGCCGGCGATCAGCAGGTCGCGCGACAGGCCTTCGGCGTCGGCGGCGCGCACCACGACTACGCCGGCGCCGGATTGCGCCAGCTGCCCGCGGTATTTCGAATTGGCCAGGAACGACAGCTCGGTCGATCCTGCGGCGGCCAGCGTGCCGACGCCCTGGACACGACGCGAGGCGTCGCCCTGCAGGACGAGCCCGAAACGTTCGGCGAGCTCGCCCGCAGTGACCGTGATGCTGTGCGGGGGCATGGTTCCGGCTGGCGGCTAGAACGCGCCGCCGAAGGTGAACTGCAGGCGCTCGAGCTCGTCGCCCTCGACCAGCACGCGGCCATTGCTGTCGCGCACCGCGTCCTGCTTGCGGATCGGGAACGCGTAGCTGATCGAGATCGGACCGACCGGCGCGCGCCACATCAGCGCGATGCCGGCCGAGGCACGCAGCTCGCTGCTCTCGAAGGCATCGACGTTGCGGAACACGTTGCCGAAGTCCACGAAGGCGGAGACGCGCGCGGCCGGCGACTTGATCAGCTGTGGGAAGAACATCTCCAGCGAACCGACCGTCTTGAGCGAGCCGCCCATCGGCTGCAGGTAGCTGCTGTTGAAAGCGCTCTCGCGCGGGCCGAGCGTGTTGTCGCGGAAGCCGCGCACCGAACGCGCGCCGCCCGCGTAGAAGTTCTCGAAGAAGGGCAGGCCGGTGGCGACCAGGGTCTTGCTGTAGACGGAGCCGTCTTCGCACTCGCCGCCCGGGGTGGGGACGGGGTCCGGCGCCGCACCGCCTCCGGGCGGCAGCGGATCCCCGCCAAGGCGACGACAGAAGGTGCGATAGACATCATCGCCGTAGCTGTCGCCGTAGCCGAGTTCGAACCGGGTGTTGAGCACCAGCGAGCGGCTGATCGGCCAGTACTTCGAGAACTCGTAGTTGAGCTTGTAGTACTCGACCGTCGATCCGGGCAGGGTCGTTTCCAGTGACACGCGCTGCAGGGTGCCGCGCGTGGGCTGCAGGAAATCGTTGCGCGAATCGCGCGCCCAGGCCAGTTCGCTGCGCCAGGAATGGAAGGTGCGCGAGCCGACGGCGTCGATGTAATCGACAATGGACTGGGGCGAGGATCCCTGCCAGGCGAAGATCTGGTTGCGATCGATGCCGACCAGGGCCGAGACCGTGTCCGACTCGGTGATCGGCAGGCCCAGGACCACCTGCGCCGCCGCGTTGGTCGAGGAGAACTGGGCGGTATTGAACTCGGAGTTGTCGAACTCGCGCCACCACAGGTTGTAGCCGAGCGACAGGCCGTCGTCGGTGAAATAGGGGTTGAGGAACGAGAACGAGTAGCGCTGCAGGTAGACGTTGCGCTGCGCCTCGACCGACACGCGGTTGCCGCTGCCCAGGAAGTTGTTCTGCGACAGCTGCACCGAGGTGGTCAGGCCGGCGAGCTGCGAATAGCCGATGCCGAACACGAAGCTGCCCGACGTGGTCTCGGTGACGCTGAACACCACGTCGACCTCGTCGTTGCTGCCCGGCACCGGCTGGGTCTCGACGTTGACGCTGCCCGACTCGAAATAGCCCAGGCGCTGCAGTCGCACCTTGGAGCGGTCGATGGCGGCCTGCGAATACCACGCGCCCTCGAACTGGCGCATCTCGCGGCGCATCACCTCGTCGGAGGTGCGGGTATTGCCGCGGAACACGATGCGGCGCACGTTCACGCGCGGCCCCGGCACCACCTGCAGCTTGATGCCGACCGTGCGCTTTTCGCGGTCGATCTCGGGGATCGTGTTGACCTGGGCGAAGGCGTAACCGATGTTGCCCAGCGTGGCGGTGATCGCGTCGGACGACAGCTCGAGCAGCGCACGCGAGAACACCAGACCTTCGCGGGTCATCACCAGGCGCTCGATGTCCTCCTTGGGCAGCACCGTATCGCCGGTGACCTCGACCGAGGAGATGGTGTAGATCTCGCCTTCGCTCAGGCCGGCGGTGATGAACATGTCGCGCTTGTCGGGGCTGATCGCCACCTGCGTGTTGTCGATGCTGAAATCGACGTAGCCGCGGTCCAGGTAGTAGTTGTGCAGCTTCTCCAGGTCGCCGGAGAGCTTTTCCTTGGAGTACTGATCGTCGCGGCGGTACCAGCTCAGCCAGTTGCTCTCGCCGGATTCCCAGCTGTCGGTCAGCTCTTCCTGCTCGAACAGCTCGTTGCCGATCAGGTTGATGTGGCGGATCTTGGCCGCCTTGCCTTCCTTGACGGCGATGGTGACGTCGACGCGGTTGCGATCCAGGCGCGAGACCGTCGGCGTGATCTCCACGTTGTACTTACCGCGGTTGTTGTACTGGCGGGTCAGTTCCTGGGTCACGCGGTCCAGCGCGAGGCGGTCGAAGGTTTCGCCCTCGGACAGGCCGATGTCGTTGAGGCCCTTGGTCAGGTCCTCGGTCTTGATGTCCTTGTTGCCGGTCAGGGTCAGCTTGTTGATCGCCGGACGCTCGGTCACCGTGACCACTAGGATGTCGCCCTGGCGGCCGATCTGGATGTCCTCGAAGAAGCCGGTGCGGTACAGCGCGCGCACCGCCTCGCCGACGCGGGTCTGGTTGATCGTGTCGCCACGTTCGATCGGCAGGTAGGTGAACACGGTGCCGGCGCCGATGCGCTGCAGGCCGTCGATGCGGATGTCGCTGACCGTGAACGCGCCAGCCGGCTGGACCGCCGCCGGCGTGGACACCGCGAATGCGGCCTGCGGATCGACCGCCTGCTGGGCCCAGACGGGTGCGATGGCGGTCGCGAGGGCGAGTGCAAGCAGGTGGCGGGCAGGAGTACGCGTCATCGATCGGTCCGGATTGGGGAAGTGCTCCATTGCTGACGCAATGGTGGTCGGAGAGCGGGGCATCAGCGCACCAGCTGGAGAATGTCGTTGTAGAACGCCAGGCCCATCAGGCCAGCCAACAGCACCAGGCCGACATACTGCCCGGCAGCCATCGCACGTTCGCTTAACGGACTGCCCTTGACCAACTCGATAAGGTAATACAACAGGTGTCCCCCGTCCAAGAGCGGGATCGGCAGCAGGTTGAGAATGGCGATGCTCAGCGACAGCATGGCGAGGATCGTCAGGTACCAGGCCACGCCCTGGCTGGCGTAGGCATTGGTGGCGCGGGCGATGGTCAGGGGGCCGGCGACGGTGTTTTCCAGCGCCAGGCGGCCGGTGAAGGCGCGCCGGATCATCCCCAGCAGCTGGCCGGTGAGGTGGCCGACCTCGCGCGCGGCCACCGGCACCGCGGCTACGGGTCCGTACTGCTGCAGCGCGTCCTTGGGCGGCAGCTCGATCCGGCGCGGCGCCTCGATCCCCAGCACCCAGCGCCGATCACCGCCGTCGCCCTCCACCTCGCGCGGAGCGAGCGGGAACGCCAGACGCTCGCCATCGCGGGTCACCTCGATCATGGCCTCGCCGCCGCCCTCCCCCAGTGCCTGCACCAGCGGGCCGATGTCCTCGAAGCGCTCGACCGGGCGACCGTCGATCGCGGTGATGCGGTCGCCCTCGGCCAGCGTGCCCCAGGCGGCGCCGTCGGGCAGCACCCGCCCCACGTCGGCGGGCACGGTGAAGTGGCGTGGCACCAGGCCGATGCTGCGCAGCACCTGGCGCTGGTCGAAATCGGCAGGCAGCTGCGACAGGCGCAGCGTCACCTGGCGTTCCGCGCCATCGCGGCCGGCCACGCGCAGCGGCACGTCGGCACGGTCCAGCGCGGCGGGCAGCAGCGCCATCTGCAGTTCCATCCAGGTCGGCGTCGCGCGCCCGTCGAGCGCCAGCACGCGGTCGTCGCCACGCAGGCCCGACGCCGCGGCGATGCCGGTGGACGAGCCGAGCACCGGCGCGTAGTCGGGGCGGCCGATCACGAACATCGCCCACAGCAGGGCGAAGCACAGCAGCAGGTTCGCGGCGGGGCCGGCGGCGACGATCGCGATCCGCTTCCACACCGGCTGGCGGTTGAAGGCGCGGCCGGCCTCGGCTTCCGGCACGTCGGCCTCGCGCTCGTCGAGCATCTTCACGTAGCCGCCGAGCGGGATCGCGGCGATCCGGTACTCGGTGCCGTCGCGGGCGGTCCGCTGCCACAGCGCCCCGCCGAAGCCGATGGAGAAGCGCAGTACCCGCACGCCGCAGCGGCGCGCGACCCAGAAATGGCCGAATTCGTGGATGGTCACCAGGATGCCGAGGCTGACCAGCAGCCACCAGGCGGCGCCGAGGAAGTCAGTCATGGCGGCGGTTCATCCGATGGCACCTGTGGCGATGGCGTGGCTGGCGTGGTGGCGCGCGCGGGCGTCGGCATCGCCCAGCGCCGCCAGCGATTGTGCCGGTTCCACCGCAATGGCCGCGAGAGCCTCCTCGACCAGCGCGGCGATGGACAGGAAACCGATCCGGCCCTGAAGAAAGGCTGAAACCGCCACCTCGTTGGCCGCGTTGAGCACCGCCGGCGCGGTGCCGCCCGCGCGCAGCGCCTCGCGGGCCAGGCGCAGGCAGGGGAAGGTCGCCATGTCCGGCGGTTCGAACTCCAGCCGGCCGTGGCGGGCCAGGTCGAGCGGGCCGACCCCCGACGCGATGCGCTGCGGCCAGCCCAGGCCCACCGCCAGCGAGGTGCGCATGTCCGGCAGGCCCAGCTGGGCCAGGGTGGATCCGTCGACGAACTCGACCAGCGAGTGGACCAGGCTCTGCGGATGCACCAGCACGTCGAGCTGGCCGTCGGGCAGCCCGAACAGGTGGTGCGCCTCGATCAGCTCCAGGCCCTTGTTCATCAGCGTGGCCGAATCGACCGAAATCTTCGGACCCATCGACCATTTGGGGTGGGCCACGGCCTGGGCCGGCGTCACCGCCGCCAGTCGAGCGCGGTCCCAGCCGCGGAACGGTCCACCCGACGCGGTCAGGGTGATGCGCCGCACCTCGGCGCCGGCGGCGTGGCCGTGCAGGCACTGGAAGATGGCGTTGTGTTCGCTGTCGATCGGCACGACGACCGCGCCGGCGGCAGCGGCGGCCCCGGTCAGCAGTTCGCCCGCCAGCACCAGCGATTCCTTGTTGGCCAGCAGCAGGCGCTTGCCGGCGCGGGCGGCGGCGAGGGTGGAATCGAGCCCGGCGGCGCCGACGATCGCGGCGACCACGGTCTCGCAGTCGGCGCCGGCGACCAGCTCCGACAGCGCCTGCGCGCCGGCGTGCGCGGACGTGGCGACGCCCGCCGCGCGCAGCCCTTCGCGCAGTGCCGGCAGCCGCGACGGCTCGCCGACCACCGCGTGCTCCGGGCGGTGCGTGGCGCACAGCGCGACCAGCGCCTCGACGTTGCTCCCGGCGGCCAGCACGCTGGCGCGCATCCGTTCGGGATGGCGGGCGATGACGTCGAGCGCCGACCCGCCGATCGACCCGGTAGCGCCCAGCACGGCGACGCGCTGCATCAGAAGTCCAGCCAGATCTTCGCCACGGCGAATACGGGCAGGGCCGCCAGCACGCTGTCGACGCGGTCGAGGATGCCGCCATGCCCGGGAATGAGGGTGCCCGAATCCTTGGCGCCGACGTGGCGCTTGAGCAGGCTTTCGAACAGGTCGCCGACCACCGAAACCAGCACCGTGGCCAGCGCGGCCACCGCCACCAGCGGCAGCTGCCCCAGGCTGGCCCCCGCCAGCGGCGCCATCGCCAGCGCCACGGCCACGCCGCCGGCCGCGCCACCCAGCAGGCCCTCGACGGTCTTGTTGGGGCTGATCCGCGGCGACAGCTTGCGCCGTCCGAACCTGCGCCCGGCGAAGTAGGCGCCGGTATCGGTCGCCCAGACGATCATCAGCGCGGTCAGCAGCCACACGTGGCCCTGGCTGACCAGCGGCCACGCCGTGGGCGTGGGATCGCCGGCATGCAGCACCGCCAGTGCGCACCAGGCCGGCACCACCGCGGCCGTGCCCGCGGCCAGCTTGAACACGCGTGCATGGCTGTCGTGGTCGGAGGCGAAGTCGTAGTGGCGCAGCCACAGCATCGCCAGCAACCACCAGACCACGCCGAGCATCGCCACCAGCTTGAACAGCACCAGCGAGCCACCGCTGTCGTTGGGCGAGGCCCAGACCAGCGCGGCCATCAGCAGCAGGTTGGCCACCAGCAGCACGGTGCGCTGCAGGGTGTCGTCGATTTCCGACAGGCGGAACCATTCCCACAGCGCCATCAGGAACACGATCGCCGACAGCGCGACCAGCCAGGGCGTGGGCAGCAGGAGCACGCCGCCGATGGCGAGCGGCGCCATGGTCAGCGCGGCAAGCACGCGGGTGCGGGTCAAGGCGTGGGACTCCCCTGGAGGTCGGGCCGGGCCCGGTCGGCCACCTGGTCGCCGGTCAGCCCGAAGCGGCGCTCGCGCCCGGCATAGGCGCGCAGCGCCTCATGCAGGACGGCGACATCGAGTTCGGGCCACAGCGTCTCGGTGAACCACAGTTCGGTGTAGGCCAGCTGCCACAGCAGGAAGTTGCTGATCCTGTAGTCGCCACCGGTGCGGATGAACAGGTCCGGCGGCGGCAGGTCGGCCAGCGCGACGCGGGCGTCCAGCGCCGCTTCGTCGATCTGCCCGGGATGCAGCCGGCCGGCGGCGACGTCCTCGGCCAGCGAGCGCGCGGCGGCGGCGATGTCCTGGCGGCCGCCATAGCTGGCCGCGATGTTGAGCGACAGTCGGGTATTGCCGGCGGTCAGCGTCTCGGCGGCCTGCATGCGATCGCGGATGCTGTCGGAAAAACGGCCGCGTTCGCCGATGAAGCGCACCCGCACGCCGCGCCGGTGCAGTTCCTCGACTTCGCGGTCGAGCGCGGCGACGAACAGCTTCATCAGCGCGCCCACCTCGTCCTGCGGCCGGCCCCAGTTCTCGCTGGAGAACGCGAACAGGGTCAGCGCGCCGATCCCCTGTTCCAGGCAGAAATCGATGCAGGTGTTGACCGCACGCGCACCGGCGCGATGGCCGATCGCGCGCGGCCGGCGGCGGCGCGCGGCCCAGCGTCCGTTGCCGTCCATGATGACGGCAAGGTGCCGCGGCACCGCGGGGGCGGGCGTCGTGAATCGGAAGGAGTTCAAGGGCGGTCCGTGTGTATCGCTGCCTGCGGCATGGCGTGGCTGGCGGGCGGGCGATGCTCCATTCGCCGTTCCCGGCCGGCCTCAGACCGCCATCAGTTCCTGTTCCTTGGCCTTGACCACGTCGTCGACGTCCTTGATCGCCTTGTCGGTGATCTTCTGGATCTCGTCCTCGCTGCGGCGCACGTCGTCCTCGGTGACCGACCTGTCCTTCAGCAGCTCCTTGACCTGCTGGTTGGCGTCGCGGCGGATGTTGCGGATCGCGACCTTGGCGTCCTCGCCCTCGGCGTGGACCACCTTGGTGAGGTCGCGGCGCCGCTCCTCGGTGAGCGCGGGCAGGTTCAGGCGGATGGTGGTGCCGGCCGTGTTGGGGGTCAGGCCCAGGTCGGAGGCCAGGATGGCCTTCTCGACCACGCCCACCATCGCCTTGTCCCACGGCTGGATCACCAGCGAGCGCGAGTCGGACACCGACACCGCGGCAACCTGCGACAGCGGTACGTCGCTGCCATAGGCGCTGACCCGGATGCTGTCGACCAGCCCGGTCGAGGCCCGTCCGGTGCGCACCTTCACCAGGGTGTGACGCAGAGCGTCGATGCTCTTGGCCATGCGGGTCTGGGCGTCCTTCTTGATTTCGTTGAGCATCACCGGCTCCGGTTGGTCTGCTTGAGGCTAGACCGCGGATTATAGGCGGTGTGGCGTCCGCACGGCCCCGTGCGCACCGGCCTGGCGGCCCACTGGCGTGGGTGGCCGGGCTTGCGGACGCTGGCCGGGGTGCGTTTGCGTCGACTGGCCCGCGGCGCAGGGGCCGGGGTGGCGCGGCGGGACGCCAGCGGCAACGCGGTTCAGCGGCGGCCGCGCACCAGGGTGCCGATCGGCTCGCCCTTGAGGATGCGCAGCAGCATGCCGGGCTGGGACATGTCGAAGATGCGCAGGGGCAGGTCGCTGTCGCGGCACAGGGCGAAGGCGGCGGTGTCCATCACCTGCAGGTCGCGCGAGATCACCTCGTCATAGGTCAGGCTGTCGTAGCGCACCGCGTCGGCATGCTTCTTGGGGTCCTTGTCGTACACCCCGTCGACCTTGGTGGCCTTGAGCAGCAGGTCGGCCCCGATCTCGATCGCGCGCAGCGCGGCGCCCGAATCGGTGGTGAAGAAGGGATTGCCGGTGCCAGCGGCGAAGATCGCGATCCGGCCCTTCTCCAGGTGGCGGATCGCGCGCCTGCGGATGTAGTCCTCGCAGACGTCGTTGATCTTGATCGCGCTCATCACCCGGACCTTGCCGCCGAGCTTCTCCAGCGCGTCCTGCATCGCCAGCGCGTTGATGACCGTGGCCAGCATGCCCATCTGGTCGCCGGTCACCCGGTCCATGCCGCCGGCGGCCAGGCCCGCGCCGCGGAAGATGTTGCCGCCGCCGATGACCACCCCGACCTCGGCCCCGGCCTGCTGCGCCTCGATGACCTCGCGCGCGAGGCGCCCGATGACCTTGGGGTCGATGCCGTAGTCCTCGTCGCCCATCAGCGCCTCGCCGGAGAGTTTGAGCAGGACGCGGCGATAGGCAAGTTGCGACATGGGGGGCTCGGGAGTGGCAAACGCGTGAATTCTAGCGGATCGCGCAGCGCCGCGAGGGCGCCGCGCGCCGATCCGGCCCTGTACCGGCAGGCACCGGGCAGGCACCGGGCCGGCACGCTGGCGCGGCGCGCCACGCCGGTACGCTGGCTCAGGAATCCGCGTCGTCGGGCGGGCGCGGGGCTGCCACCCGGTTTCGGCCCTCGCGTTTGGCGCCGTACAGGGCCTGGTCGGCGGCGTCCAGCAGCTGGCGCGCGTTCTCGAACCGCTCGTGTTCGCCCTGGGTGGCCAGGCCCGCCGAGAAGGTTACGTACAGCGGCTTGCCGTCGACGATCGCCATCGGGGTGCGCGCGACCTCGTCGAGGATGCGCCGGATCACCACCTGCGCGGCATCGCTGGTCGAATTGCTCAGCACCACCAGGAATTCCTCGCCGCCATAGCGGGCGATCAGGTCGGCGCCGCGCAGCAGGCGCGACAGGGTCCGGGCGAACTCGCTCAGCACCTGGTCGCCGACCAGGTGGCCGTGGCGGTCGTTGACCTGCTTGAAATCGTCCAGGTCGATGAACGCCAGGGTCAGCGGTTCGTCGCGCCGCAGCGAGGCCTCGAATTCGCGCGCCAGCACGTCCTCCAGCTGGATCCGGTTGTACATGCCGGTCAGCGGGTCGCGCAGCGCCAGCTCCTCGAACTGGCGCGCGCGCTCTTCCGCGGCGTCGGCCTGGCTGCGCGCCTGGAAGGCGCCCTGGATCTCGCGCAGGTTGCGCAGCAGCAGCAGTTCGCGTGCGTGTTCGACGATCGCGTCCAACTGTTCCTGCTGCACGATGTGCACGTCGAACAGGGCCGCGATCTCGGGCAGCGCGTCGGACATGCGGGTGACCAGGGCGTCGAAGCGGGCCTGGTCCAGGCCGAGCCGGTCGCGGGTGGCGGCCAGCGCGCGCTGGCGGGCGTCGCGGATCCGCTCCTCCCCTTCGGCCAGCCAGAGGTCGGCGACCAGGCCGGAGGCGGCGACGCAGTCGTGGAAGCAGTGGCCGCTGCCGGCTGGCGACTCGCTGGCGCCGATCGCCTGCTGCAGGTAGCCGGGCAGGTTCCAGTGCCCGGCGATCCAGGCGCCGATCTCGGCGTGGTCGGCGCCCAGCGCCTCGCGCTCGCGCCGCAGCCGGTCGTCGGGGTCCCCGGCCACGCGCAGCAGCTCGCGGTAGGCGTCGGGCCGGGCCTGGAGCAGGGCCTGGGCGCCGAGGTCCTGCAGCAGGCCGGCGAGCATCAGTTCCTCCAGCCGCGCCAGGCCGAGCTCCTCGCCCAGCAGGCGCGCCGCCATCGCCGACAGCACGCTGCGCTGCCACAGGATCGACAGCGCGTCGCGTGGCTGCGTGTTGCGCAGGGTGCGGCTCAGCGACAGTCCCAGCGCCAGGCTCAGCGTGGCGTTGAGGCCGAGCAGGGTCAGCGCCTGGGACAGGGTCGCGACCTGGCGGCGGTTGGCGTAGAGCGGGGAGTTGGCGATGCGCAGCATGCGCGCGCTGAGCGCGCTGTCCCTGGAGATCACCTCGACGGTCGCATCCAGGTCCGCGTCCGGCTGCTGGGCCAGTTCGATGATGCGCAGTGCGATCGCCGGCGGCGAAGGCAGGCTGCGGCAGTGGCTCAGCACGGCTTTGAGTTCGGGGTGCATCGCAACCTGCCAGGGGAATCCGGAGCCGGTATCGGCCGCGCAGGCCGATTCCTTAGCCACGTCACCCGGTGGGGAGGCCCGAAACGGAAGAAGCCGCGGTTCCCCGCGGCTTCTTCCGGCATTTCGGCTGGGCGCGGCGGCTTACGCCAGGCCGGCCTGCTTCATCACTTCGGCGGCGTAGTCTTCCACCACCTTCTCGATGCCTTCGCCCACGGCCAGGCGCTGGAAGCCGATGACTTCGGCGCCGGCGGCCTTGAGCACGGCCTCGACCGACTTGTCGGTATCGAGCACGTAGGGCTGGCCGTACAGGCTGACCTCGTTGACGATCTTGGCGATCTTGCCGCCGATGATCTTCTCCAGGATCTCGGCCGGCTTGGAGCGGTCCTTCTCGGACATCTTCGCCATCTCGATTTCCTTTTCCTTGGCCACGAACTCGGCCGGCACGTCGCTCTGCCTGTTGTGCGGCGGGTTCATCGCCGCGACGTGCATGGCCAGGCCGCGGGCCAGTTCGACGTCGCCGCCCTTGAGCTCGACCAGCACGCCGATCTTGCCGCCGTGCACGTACGCGGCCACGGTGTTGTCGCTGTCGATGCGCGCCAGGCGACGCACCTGCACGTTCTCGCCGACCTTGGCGATGACCGCGGCGCGCGCTTCCTCGACGGTCTCGCCGGAGGGCAGCTTCGCGGCCTTCAGCGCCTCGATGTCGGCAGCGCAGATCGCGGCGGCGGCCACGGCTTCGGAGAAGCCCAGGAAGTTCTCGTCCTTGGCGACGAAGTCGGTCTCGGAGTTGATCTCGACCAGCACGGCCTTGCCGGCTTCCTGCGCGGCCGCGATACGGCCCTCGGCGGCGACGCGGCTGGCCTTCTTGTCGGCCTTGGCCAGGCCGGACTTGCGCAGGGCCTCGGCGGCGGCGTCGACGTCGCCGTTGTGTTCGCTGAGCGCCTTCTTGCACTCCATCATGCCGGCGCCGGTGCGCTCGCGCAGTTCCTTGACCAGGGATGCGGTGATTTCCATGGGGACCTCGATTCGAAGAAAGACGGGCAGGCGGGCGCGGCCCGCCGTGGGATTCGGTGCGGCCCGGGATGGGGCCGCAGGCCGATGAACGCAACCGCGGCAGGGTGCCGCGGCTGCGTTGCGACGCGGTTACTCGGCGGCGGCGGCTTCGCCGGCCGGTGCGTCCTTCTTGGCCGGCGCGCGGCGGCCCGGCTTGCCTTCGCCCTCGGCGAACTCTTCCTCGCGCACGCTGGAGGCGTTCGGCGCGGCGGCCTTGCCCTCGAGCACGGCGTCGGCGGCGGCGCGGGCGTACAGCTGCACGGCGCGGATCGCGTCGTCGTTGCCCGGAATGGCGTAGTCGACCAGGGCCGGATCGTAGTTGGTGTCGACTACGGCGATGACCGGGATGCCGAGCTTCTTGGCTTCCTTGACCGCGATGTCCTCATGGCCGATGTCGATCACGAACAGCGCGTCGGGCAGGCGGTTGAGGTCCTTCAGGCCGCCCAGCGAGGCCAGCAGCTTCTCGCGCTCGCGGCGCAGGCCCAGCACTTCGTGCTTGACCAGCTTGTCGAAGGTGCCGTCGGTTTCGGCCGCTTCCAGTTCCTTCAGGCGCGACACCGACTGCTTGACGGTGCGGAAGTTGGTCAGCGTGCCGCCCAGCCAGCGCTGGGTCATGTACGGCATGCCGCAACGCTCGGCCTCTTCCTTCACCGCCTCGCGTGCGCTGCGCTTGGTGCCGACGAACAGGATGATGCCGCGCTTCTGGGCGATGCCCGAGATGAAGTTCATCGCGTCGTTGAACAGCGGAACCGTCTTCTCGAGGTTGATGATGTGGATCTTGCCGCGGGCGCCGAAGATGTACGGGGCCATCTTCGGGTTCCAGTAGCGCGTCTGGTGGCCGAAGTGGACGCCGGCTTCCAGCATCTGGCGCATGGTGATCTGGGGCATTGCAGGGGACTCCTGACAGGGGAACCGCCGCCCGGGCTCTGTGAAGGGCGGTGCGGTCCTGCACGGGGCAGGGCGCGTGGTTCCGGGGTTGGGCCTCCCCGCTGCCTCCGTGGCCAGATCCCGTCCTTCCGGACCGGGACACCCCGGCACGGGTGTCTGCAGCGGGTGTGTATTCGCCTGCGTCAGGGACGACGCCGCGCCCGGCGTGGGCGGCTGGCTGGCGGGACGGCCAGGCACAGCCGCGCAATCATAGCCGGACAGCAGGCTCCAGGCAAACCCGCGGTCCCTCGACGGGAGGGCGGGTTGCCACGGGGCGCTGGCCCGACGCGTGGCAGGACGTCGGCACCCGCGGCTGCCCGCGGCTGGCGGTCCATCGCCCGCCGGGCCGCGCGGCCGCGGCCCGGCCGTCCGGCGCCGGACCCGGCCCCCCGGGCAGAGCGCGCCGCGCTCGGCGATAATGGACGCATGACCATCTCCCTCAAGACCCCCGACGAGATCGAGAAGATGCGCGTGGCCGGCCGTCTGGCGGCCGAGGTGCTGCAGGTCGTCGCGGCGCACGTGAAGCCCGGCGTCAGCACCGACGAGCTCGACCGCATCTGCCACGACCACATCGTCAACGTCCAGAAGGCGACCCCGGCCAACCTCGGCTACAAGGGGTACCCCAAGACCACGTGCATCTCCGCCAACAACGTCATCTGCCACGGCATCCCGAACGAAGCCAAGGTGCTCAAGGACGGGGACATCATCAATATCGACGTCACCGTGATCAAGGACGGCTGGCACGGCGATACCAGCCGCATGTATTACGTGGGCACGCCCTCGGTGATGGCCAGGCGTCTGGTCGAGACCACCCGCGAGGCGCTGTTCCGCGGGATCCGGGCGGTCCGTCCGGGCGCGACCCTGGGCGACATCGGCCACGCGATCCAGGAATACGCAGAAGGCCAGCGCTTCAGCGTGGTGCGCGAGTACTGCGGCCACGGCATCGGCAAGGTCTACCACGAGGACCCGCAGGTCCTGCACTACGGCCGGCCGGGCGAGGGCGTGGTGCTGCAACCCGGGATGACCTTCACCATCGAGCCGATGATCAACGAGGGCACGCGCTTCACCCGTCTGCTGCCCGACGGCTGGACGGTGGTCACCAAGGACCGCAAGCTTTCCGCGCAGTGGGAACACACCGTGCTGGTGACCGCCGACGGCGTGGAGATCCTCACCCGCCTGCCCGGCGACGACAACGATCTCTAGACCGATGCGGGCGACGCCACATGCCGGTCCCACGCGCGTCCTGCCCGCAGGACCGCGCGGCGTCTTCGCCGGTGGCTGAGGTGGAGGCCACACAGGGCGAGGACGACGCGGCCTGGGCCGCGCTCGCGGCCGAGCAGCTGCGCGCGCAGGATGCCGCCTTTGCGGTCCGCTTCGACGCCGACGGCGATATCGAGCGGCTGTTGATGGCGCGGGTGATCGCGGTGGACGCGCTGGTCCGCCAGGCCTGGTCGCGCACGGTGCCGGCCGACGCCGCCCTGACCCTGTTCGCGATCGGCGGCTACGGCCGCGGCGAGCTGTTCCCGCGCTCGGACATCGACCTGCTGGTGCTGGTCGGCGACGAGGCGAGCGAAGCCGATACGGCCGCCCTGTCGCGACTGTTCGCGCTGCTGTGGGATGCCGGGCTGCCGGTCGGCCATGCGGTGCGCACGCTGGACCAGTGCACGCAGGCCGCCGCCGACGACCTCACCGTCATGACCTCGCTGATCGAGGCCCGGCCGCTGGTGGCGACGCCGGAAATGGCCGTGCGCCTGGAACAGGCGGTGGCGGTGGACCGGGTCTGGCCGGCGCGCGAGTTCTTCTATGCCAAGCGCGAGGAGCTGCGCCAGCGCCATGCGCGCTTCGGCGATACCGCCGACAACCTCGAACCCAACATCAAGGAAGGCCCGGGCGGACTGCGCGACATCCATACCCTGCGCTGGATGGCGCGGCGCGTGTTCGGGACCCGCGACATCGAGTCGCTGATCCCGCTGGGCCACCTGGGCCTGGACGAATACTCGGCGCTGGAGCGCGAGTGGGCGGTGCTCTCGCGCCTGCGCTACGGCCTGCACCTGGTGGCCGGCAAGCGCGAGGAGCGGCTGCGCTTCGACTACCAGAAGGCGCTCGCGGCGCGCCTGCAGCACATCGAGGATGCCGACAACGCGGCGGTCGAGCGCATGATGCAGGGGTTCTATCGCAGCGCGGCGATCCTGCTGCGCATCGGCGAGCGCCTGCTGCAGCGCTACGAGGAGCAGATCGAAGGCGACGTCGAGGCGGTGCCGCTGGACGCGGAGTTCGCGATGAAGCGCGGCTACCTGGTGGCGCGCGACGAGTTCTGGCCGGGCGGAGACATGTCGCGGGTGCTCGCGCTGTTCGCGCTCTGGGCCGACCATCCCGAGGCCAAGGGGCTGCATTCGCGCACCGCACGCGCGCTGGCCGAATCGCTGCACGCGCTGCCGGCCTACGACGTGGCGCATCCGGAGATGCGCGAGGCGTTCGTCGAACTGCTGCGCGGCCCGGGGCCGGTCCGCACGCTCGAACGCATGGCCCGGCTGGGCGTGCTGGGGCGCTGGATCCCGGCGTTCGCCCAGGTGTCGGGGCGCATGCAGTTCGACCTGTTCCACGTGTACACCGTCGACCAGCACACACTGGCGGTGCTGCGCAACCTGGCTTCGTTCTCGGCCGGCATCGCCGATGAGCGCTTCTCCGATACCCACGAAGTGTGGCCGCAACTGCGCAAGCCGGAACTGCTGCTGATCGCGGGCCTGTTCCACGACATCGCCAAGGGCCGCGGCGGCGACCATTCCGAACTCGGCGCGGTCGACGCGCGCGCCTTCTGCGAGGCGCACGGTTACGGCGCCGGCGATACCGAGCTGGTGGAATGGCTGGTGCTCAAGCACCTGCTGATGTCGGTGACCGCGCAGAAGCAGGACATCTCGGATCCGGCGGTGATCCACCGGTTCGCGACGCAGGTCGCCGACCGCGAGCGGCTGGACTACCTGTACCTGCTCACCTGCGCCGACATCGCCGGCACCTCGCCGCGACTGTGGAACGCGTGGAAGGACAGGCTGCTGGCCGACCTGCGCACCGCCACCCGCTACGCGCTGCGGCGCGGCTTGGAACACCGCGTCGGCGCCGCCGACCGCATCGTCGAGACCCGCGACAAGGCCCGCGGCCTGCTGGTCGCCGAAGGCGTCGAGGGCATCGACGAACTGTTCGCGCGCATGCCCGACAACAGCTTCCTGCGCGCACGCGCCGACCAGGTGGTGTGGCAGGCGCAGGCGTTGCGCGAGACCGGGCCAGGCGCGGCCGTGGTGCGCGTGCGCCGGGTCGCGGGCGCCGGCGACGCGCTGGAAGTGTTCGTGCACGCGCCGGACCGCGACGGCCTGTTCGCGGCCATCGTCATCACCCTGGACAGGCTGGGGCTGGCGATCCAGCAGGCGCGCGCGCTGGACGGGCCGCAGCGCACCATCTTCGATACGTTCCAGGTGCTGTCGGTCGACCAGCGCCAGGCGCCGGACATCGGCGCGATCGAGCGCAAGCTGGCGACGGTGCGGGCTGGTTCGCTGGCCGTGGGCCCGGCGCGGCGCGCGCAGCCGCGCCACCTGCGCCATTTCCGGGTCGTGCCGCAGGTCGATTTCGACGCGGCACCCGACGGACGCCACACGGTGGTCAGCCTGGTCTGCACCGACCGACCGGGCCTGCTCGCCGACATCGCCCAGGTGCTGCGCCAGCAGCGCTTGCGCGTGCATGATGCGCGCATCGCCACCTTCGGCGCGCGCGCCGAGGACGTCTTCCTGGTCAGCGACCGCGAAGACCGCGCACTCGACGACATCCAGCGCGACGCCCTGCGCGACGCGCTCCAGCTTGGCATCGACGGAGACAGCAAGGCATGACCCCAGCGGCACAGGCGAGCGGCATCCAGCGCACCATCGAGGACGCCTGGGAGCGTCGCACCACGCTGACCGGCGAGGAAACGGACGACCTGGTCCGGCCGGCGGTGGAGGCGGCGATGCAGGGGCTGGAGAGCGGCGACCTGCGCGTGGCCGAACCGAAGCCCGGCGGCGGCTGGCAGGTCAACGAGTGGCTGAAGAAGGCGGTGCTGCTGTACTTCCGCGTCAACGACATGGCGGTTGTCGAAGCGCAGCCGGCGCCCTACTGGGACAAGGTCGAAGCGCGCTTCGCCGGCTTCGACGCGGACCGCTTCCGGGCCCTGGGCGTGCGCGTGGTGCCCGGTGCGGTCGCGCGCCGCGGCACCTATTTCGGCCGCGACGTCGTGCTGATGCCGAGCTTCGTCAACATCGGCGCGCATGTCGGCGAGGGCACGATGGTCGACACCTGGGCGACCGTCGGCTCCTGCGCGCAGATCGGCCGGCACGTGCACCTGTCCGGCGGCGCCGGCATCGGCGGCGTGCTCGAACCGCTGCAGGCAAGCCCGACCATCATCGAGGACCACTGCTTCGTCGGTGCGCGCTCGGAGGTGGTGGAAGGCGTTGTCGTCGGCCACCACAGCGTGATCGGCATGGGCGTGTTCCTCGGCCAGTCCACCCGCATCTACAACCGCGCCACCGGCGAGGTGAGCTACGGCTACGTGCCGCCGGGCAGCGTGGTGGTCTCGGGCCAGCTGCCGGCGAAGGACGGCTCGCATTCGCTGTACTGCGCGGTCATCGTCAAGCAGGTCGACGAGAAGACCCGCAGCAAGACCAGCGTCAACGACCTGCTGCGCGGACTGGCGGACTGAGCGCGCCGGAAGCCGACACGTCGGCGATGCGGAACGGCCGGGTGGCCGGATATGCGGGCGCCGGTGAACGCGCCTGGCGCGGATCGAACAGGAAGACGGGATGACCACGCTCTACGGATTGAAGAACTGCGACACCTGCCGCAAGGCGACGAAGTGGCTCGACCGCTTCGGCATCGCCCACACCTTCGTCGACTATCGCGACAGCAAGCCTTCGCCGGAGACCCTGGTGGACTGGGCCGGCAAGCTCGGTGGATTCGCGGCGATGGTCAACAAGTCCTCGACCACCTGGCGGCAGCTGCCCGACAACCGCAAGGCGGCCGCCAGCGATGCGGAATGGAAGCTGCTGCTGCGCGAGTACCCGCAGCTGATCCGGCGCCCGGTGGTGGTGACCGGCGATGGACAGGTCAGCCAGGGCTTCACTGACAACGGTTTCAAGCAGCGCTTCGACATCTGAGATGGAGTTGCGCGACGCAAGGGCCGCGCGGACCCCGGATGGCGGCCGCCCCCACATCGGAGGCATGACCACGTGAGCGAGGTGTTCGAGCTGGCCAGCGCGCTGATCGCGCGGCCGTCGGTGACGCCGGACGACGCCGGCTGCCAGGCGCTCGTCGCCACGCGGCTGGCGGGCGCGGGGTTCGCGATCGAAGCGCTGCGCTACGGCGAGGTCGACAACCTCTGGGCCGCGCACGGCAGCGGTGGGCCGGTGCTGGTGCTGCTGGGCCATACCGACGTCGTGCCGCCTGGCCCGGCCGAGACCTGGCGCAGCGCCCCGTTCGTGCCGACGGTACGCGACGGCGTGCTGTACGGGCGCGGCGCGGCCGACATGAAGGGCAGCGTCGCCGCCTTCGTGGTCGCGCTGGAGCGGTTCGTGGCCGCGCATCCGGACCATCCCGGCACCATTGCCCTGCTGCTGACCTCGGACGAGGAGGGCGACGCGATCGACGGCGTGCGCCGCGTCGCCGCACTGTTCCGCGAACGCGGCACGCGCATCGACTGGTGCATCACCGGCGAACCCTCGTCGACCGCTCGCCTGGGCGACCTGCTGCGGGTGGGCCGGCGCGGCAGCCTGTCGGCGACGCTCGACGTGCGTGGCGTCCAGGGCCACGTCGCCTATCCGGACAAGGCGCGCAACCCGATCCATCTGGCCGCGCCCGCGCTGGCAGAACTCGCGACGCGCCGCTGGGACCAGGGCTACGAGAGCTTCCCGCCGACCAGCCTGCAGATCTCCAACATCCACGCAGGCACCGGCGCCGGCAACGTCATCCCCGGCGAGCTGCAGGTGTTGTTCAACCTGCGCTACAACCCGCACTGGGACGCCCCGTCCCTTGAAGCCGAGGTGTCGGCCCTGCTCGATCGCCACGGCCTGGACTACTCGCTGCGCTGGCATCGCAGCGGCGAGCCGTTCCACACCCCGGAGGGTCCGCTGCGCGCCGCGGCGCGCGAGGTGCTGGCGCAGTTCGCCGGGGCGATGCCGGAGGAAAGCACGGGCGGCGGCACCTCGGACGCGCGGTTCATCGCGCCACTTGGCGCCCAGTGCATCGAGATCGGACCGGTCAACGCCAGCATCCACCAGGTCGACGAACACGTGCGCGTGGCCGACCTCGAGGCGCTGCCGGAGCTGTACCTGCGGCTGGCCGAGCGGCTGCTGGTCGGCAACTCGGACCGCTCCGCAAAAGGCGTTGCCAGTGAGGGGGCTGCGGGCGGTCCGGTCCCCGCAGGACGCGGCTGATGCCGGCAATGCGACGGCGCGGGTGCCTCCGCGCCGCCTGCAGCCTTACTCGGCCCCAGTGCGTTCCAGCGGGCGCGCGCGATGGTCGTAGCGCATGGCGCTGACCACCAGCATCACGCCCAGCACCGCGGCGATCACGAACATCACCACCGCCAGGGCCGGATAGCCGAACATCGTCGGGCCCACGTCCAGCCGCATCAGCTGGGTGGACGACAGCAGCAGCGCGGCGATCACCACCGCCGAGGCGATCCGGTTGGCGATCTTCTGCAGGTTCTCCATCAGCCGCGAATCGTCGAGGCCCGCCAGCCGGACCTGCATGCGGTTGGCGGCCATCAGCGACAGCGTGTCCGACAGCTTGCGCGGCGCGTCGCGCACCAGCTCCTGCAGCTCCAGCGCCTCGGTGGCGAGGTTGGCCGGCGAGAGCGCCTTGCGCATGCGGTCGCGCATCAGCGACTGCAGGTGCGATTCGATCTGTTCGCGGATGTCCAGTTCCGGGGCCAGCGCATCGACCACCCGTTCCAGGTTGAGCAGGGTCTTGCCCAGCAGGCTGATCTCCGGCGGCGTGCGCAGCCCGCACTCGGTCGCGCGTCGCACCAGGTCCAGCACCATCCGGCCTTCTGAGGCGCGCCGGGTGGTGCTGGCGTAGCGGGCCACCACCTGCGAGATCTCGCGGATGTACGCGGCCTCGTCGAAGTCCTCCAGGCGGGTGCCCAGCACCACTAGCTCGCGCGCCACGTCCTCGCCGCGGCCGTCCACGGCGGCGAACACCAGCTTGAGCAGGTGTTCGCGCTGGCGCGGCGGGATGGTGGCGACCATGCCCAGGTCGATCAGCGCGATGCGCCCGTCCGGACCGAGCAGCACGTTGCCCGGATGCGGATCGGCGTGGATGTCGCCGTGCACGAACACCTGGTCGAGGTAGGCGCACAGCAGCTGTCGGGTGGCGGGCAGGGTGTCGAGTTCGGTGCGGCGCAGGCCGGTGATGCGGGTGACGTTGATGCCGTCGATCCAGTCCATCACCAGCAGCCGCGGGGTCACGTAGTCCCACAGCGGGGTCGGCACGCGCAGCAGCGGGTAGCCGGACAGGTGGCGGCCGAAGCGGTCGAGGTTCTCGGCCTCGATGCGGTAGTCGAGTTCGTTGACCATAGCCTTGCGGAACTCGCCGATCCAGTCGGCCAGGCGCAGGCGGCGGCCGGCGTCGGTCAGGGTGTCGGCGGTGTCGGCCAGGCGCGCCAGCACGTCGAGGTCGCTGCGCACCGCGCCGGCCACGTCCGGGCGCTGGATCTTCAGCGCCACCACGCGGCCGTCGTGCAGCACCGCGCGATGCACCTGCGCCAGCGAGGCGGCGGCCATGGGCTGCGGATCGATCTCGGCGAACACCTTGCTCGCGCGCACGCCCAGTTCGCTTTCCAGCAGCGCCTCGATGTCGCCCACCGGAGCCGGCGTCGCGTCGTCCTGGATGCGCTCGAGTGCGGTGATCCAGCTTGCCGGCACCAGGTCCGGGCGCGTCGACAGGGCCTGACCCAGCTTGACGAAGGCCGGCCCCATCTCCTCGAGGTCGGCGACGAAGCGCTCGGCCAGCGCGTCGGTCCCGCCGTCGGCGGCGTCCTCCTCGCGCATCTCGCCCAGGTCGAAGCCGGTCATGATGCCGGCGCGCCGGTAGCGCGCGAACATCGCGATGACCTGGGAGGTGCGGGAAAGCCGCTGCATGGTGTCGTTCACGTGTACTCGCCCCTTCGGCTGTCCGCCGGCCCCCGGCCAGCGCGCCCGAAGTATTCCGGCGCCACGGTGACGGTTGTGTCTGCAACCGTTGCAAAGCCGGAATGACTCGATTACGGTCGCCCCATGGCATCGCAGTCTTCCCGCAACGCGCAGGTTCGCAACCGCAATTCGAATGCGGCGAACAATCGTGCGCGCGCAGCGGGCTGCAGCCAGGCGTAGATCCCCCCGGGGCCTCGCCCGAACGCAAAAGCCCGCATCGCAGGATGCGGGCTTTTTTCGTATCGGGACCCGGCCGCGGGCTTCCTCTTCCCTCAGGAGCGTCATCCCATGTGTTCGATCTTCGGCATCTTCGGGCTGCAGCCCGGCGACGACATCGCGGCCCTGCGCCGGCAGTCGCTGGAGCTGTCCCAGCGCCAGCGCCATCGCGGCCCCGACTGGAGCGGCATCCACCTCGACCAAGGCGCCATCCTGGTGCACGAGCGGCTGGCGATCGTCGACCCGGCGGGCGGCTCGCAGCCGTTGCGCTCGGCCGACGGCGCGCTGGTGCTGGCGGTCAACGGGGAGATCTACAACCACCGCGAACTCAAGGCCGAACTGCGGCAGGAGTACGACTTCCAGACGGGCTCGGACTGCGAGGTGATCAATGCGCTGTACCGCGAGGACGGGCCGGCCTCGTTCCTCAACCGGCTCAACGGCATTTTCGCCTTCGCGCTGTGGGACGCGGCCGGCAGGCGCGTGCTGATCGCGCGCGACCCGATCGGCGTGGTGCCGCTGTACTGGGGGCACGACCGCGAAGGCCGCCTGTGCGTTGCGTCGGAGATGAAGGCGCTGGCGCCGATCTGCGCGGACGTGGCGCAGTTTCCGCCGGGACACTGGTACGAGTGGTCGGCCGAGGGCGTCGATGGCCAGCCGCAGGGCACGCTGCATCGCTACTACGAGCGCCCGTGGCGCGACTACGCCGCGGTCGAGGGCGTGCAGGTGTCGAAGCAGGAACTGCGCGAGGCCTTCGAAGCCGCGGTCCATCGCCAGCTGATGAGCGACGTGCCCTACGGCGTGCTGCTGTCGGGCGGACTGGACTCGTCGCTGGTCGCCGCGGTGGCCGCACGCTACGCCCGCCGCCGGATCGAGGACGACGATGCCAGCGAGGCTTGGTGGCCGCGGCTGCATTCGTTCGCGATCGGCCTGGAGGGATCGCCCGATCTCGCCGCCGCCGAAGTCGCCGCGAAGATGCTGGGCACCGTGCACCACGGCTTCACCTATACCCTGCAGGAAGGACTGGACGCGCTGCCCGAGGTCATCCGCCACGTCGAGACCTGCGACGTCACCACCATCCGCGCATCGACCCCGATGTACCTGCTGGCGCGCCGGATCAAGGCGATGGGAGTGAAGATGGTGCTCTCCGGCGAGGGCAGCGACGAGATCTTCGGCGGCTACCTGTACTTCCACAAGGCGCCGGACGCCCGCGAGTTCCACGAAGAGCTGGTGCGCAAGCTCGACGCCCTGCACAACTACGACTGCCTGCGCGCCAACAAGTCGATGATGGCCTGGGGCGTGGAGCCGCGCGTGCCGTTCCTGGACCGCGAGTTCCTCGACGTGGCCATGCGCATGGACGCCAGCCACAAGATGGTCCGCCGCGGCGACGCGGGCCCGCAGCGCATGGAGAAGGGCGTGCTGCGCGCAGCCTTCGAGGGCTACCTGCCCGACGCGATCCTGTGGCGGCAGAAGGAGCAGTTCAGCGATGGCGTCGGCTACGGCTGGATCGATGGCCTCAAGGCGCACGCGGAAGCGCAGGTGAGCGACCGCGAGCTGGCGGCCGCCAGCCGGCGCTTCCCGGTCAATCCGCCGCAGACCAAGGAGGCCTATTTCTACCGCACGCTGTTCGAGCAGTTCTATCCCGGCCCCGCCTGCGCCGAAACCGTGCCCGGCGGCAAGTCGATCGCCTGCTCGTCGCCGGCGGCGATCGCCTGGGACGCGAGCTTCGCGGCGATGGCCGACCCGTCCGGGCGGGCGGTGGCGGGCGTGCACGACCAGGCGCTGGCGTCGCCCTGACCGCGCATTCCGCGGCCGCCCCGCGCTTGAATGGCCCCGCACCGGTGCCCGTGGATCGCCGGGCGCCGCGGCGGGGGCGTGCGACAATGCCCGCTTCCCGCCAATGCGCCCTGCGCCGAGCCCATGTCCGTGATGCGAAGCCTGCTGATCTCCGTCCTGTGTGCCGCCAGCCTGTCCGCCTGCGCGCAGACCCCTACCGATGACGGCGAGCCGGAGAAGGAGGCGGGCGCCGGGCCGGTCGAGCAGGTCGAGCAGGTGCAGACCACGCCGGGCACGCCCGAGGACCGCGCCCGCCAGGCGATCGAATCGATCAATCCGGACATCCGGATCGACGCGATCTCGGCCGCGCCGCTGGAGGGCTTCCAGGAGGTCATCGTCGGCGGGCAGGCGCTGTACGTCAGCGATGACGGCAACTACCTGCTGCAGGGCAGCCTGTTCGACATCCGCGCCAAGCGCGACCTCAGCCAGGCCGGCGTGGCGGACGTCCGCCGCCGCCTGCTGGCCGCGGTGCCGGCGAGCGAGCGCATCATCTTCGCGCCGGCCAATCCGAAGTACACCGTCAGCGTGTTCACCGACGTGGAATGCGGCTACTGCCGCCGCCTGCACCAGGACATCGCCGAGTACAACAAGCGCGGCATCGCCATCGAATACCTGGCGTTCCCGCGGATGGGCATCGACACGCCCGACTACCGGCTGATGGTGTCGGTGTGGTGCGCCAAGGACCGTCGGAAGGCGCTGACCGATGCCAAGGAAGGCCGCGACGTGCCCTCCGCCAGCTGCGAGAACCCGGTGGCGCGCCACTACGAACTCGGCCAGCGCGTGGGCCTGACCGGCACGCCGATGATCGTGACCGCCAGCGGCGTGTCGATGCCGGGCTACCTGCCGCCCGACGCGCTGCTGTCGGCGCTGCGGGAAATGGACGCGGTGCAGCCCGAAGCCACGGACGCCGCCGGCAGCTGAGGAGGGGCGCGTCCGGCCGCCGGACGGCCGGCGCGGCCGCTGGCAGTTGTACCGGGGCGACCGCCCGCCAGGGCTGCGGCCCCGATCCCGGCCGGAGGCGGCGAAGCCGCTTACAATAGGCGGCCCGCTCCCAGGTGTTCTCCCGGACATGATCGTCCTCGAGGGCCTCCCGGCCCTGTCGCCGTTCCGTCGCGAACGGCTTGAGCTCCGCCTCCAATCCGTTTCCCCTGGCGTGCGCATCGCCGGCGCCTGGCACGTGTACTGGATCGATCCCGAACCGGGCGCGAGCCCGGACCCGGCCGTGCTGCGGCGCGTGCTGGAGGCCGGCGACGACCGCGCCGCGCCGGCCAGCGGCAGCATCTCGCGCTTCGTCGCGCCGCGGCTGGGCACGATCTCGCCATGGGCGAGCAAGGCCAGCGAGATCCTGCGCGGCGCCCGTCAACCGGTGCGCCGAGTGGAGCGGGGCACCCGCATCGACCTGACCGGCTGGCCGGACGATGCCGCCGCCCGGGCGGCGCTGTCGAAACTGCTCCACGACCCGATGACGCAATCGCTGCTGGCCTCGCACGACGAGGCGGCCGGACTGTTCGCCACCCCGGCGCGCGGCGCGGTCGAGCGCATCGCGCTGGCGCAGCTGGAACAGGCGAACGTCCGGCTCGGCCTGGCGCTGGCCGCGGACGAGATCGAGTATCTGCGCGATCGCTACGCCGGCCTCGGTCGCGATCCGTCCGACGTCGAGCTGATGATGTTCGCGCAGGCCAATTCCGAGCACTGCCGGCACAAGATCTTCAACGCCTCGTGGACGGTGGATGGCGAGGACCAGCCGCGCTCGCTGTTCGGCATGATCCGCAACACCCACGCGCGCACGCCGCAGCACACGCTGTCGGCCTACAGCGACAACGCGGCGGTGGTGGAGGGATATCCGGCCACCCGGTTCCGGCCGGATCCGGCCTCGGCCGAGTACCGCGCCGAGCCGCTCGCCGACAGCGCGTTCTGCATCAAGGTCGAGACCCACAACCACCCGACCGCGATCTCGCCGTTCTCCGGTGCGAGTACCGGTGCCGGCGGCGAGATCCGCGACGAGGGCGCGACCGGCCGCGGCGGCAAGCCCAAGGCCGGTCTCACCGGCTTCAGCGTCTCGCACCTGCGCATCCCGACGCTGCCGCAGCCCTGGGAGGGCGAACGCGCGCTCAATCCGCGCATGGCGCCGGCCCTGGAGATCATGCTCGACGGCCCCTTGGGCGGCGCCGCGTTCAACAACGAATTCGGACGCCCGAACCTGTTGGGCTATTTCCGCAGCTTCGAACTGCAGCACGAAGGCGAGCCGGCGCGCGCCTACGACAAGCCGATCATGCTGGCCGGCGGCCTCGGCGCCATGGACCGGCCGATGGTGGCCAAGCGCAGGCTGCAGCCCGGCGACGCGGTGGTGGTGCTGGGCGGCCCGGCGATGCTGATCGGGCTGGGCGGCGGCGCCGCCAGTTCGGTCGCGTCCGGCGAAAGCGCCGAAGACCTCGATTTCGCCTCGGTGCAGCGCGAGAACCCGGAGATGGAGCGGCGCTGCCAGGAGGTCATCGACGCCTGCGTGGCGCTGGGCGCGGACAACCCGATCGTCTCGATCCACGATGTCGGTGCCGGCGGCCTGTCCAACGCGATCCCAGAGCTGCTCCACGATTCGGACGTGGGCGGCGCGATCGACCTGGGCCGCGTGCCCAGCGACGACCCCTCGCTCTCGCCGATGCAGCTGTGGTGCAACGAATCCCAGGAACGCTACGTGCTGGGCGTGCCGCAGGCGCGCATGGCCGAGTTCGCCGCGCTGTGCGAGCGCGAGCGCTGCCCGTTCGCGGCGGTGGGCGTGGCGACGGCGGAGGAACACCTCACGGTCGGGTATGGCGTGCTGGCGGACACTGCAGCGGACAGTATCTCCGGCCCCGCGCAGCACGCCGGGCGTTCGGACCACCCGCGCGGCAGTGCCGCGCAAGCGGGTGGTCCTCACCCCATCGACCTGCCGATGGACGTGCTGTTCGGCAAGGCGCCGAAGATGCACCGCGACGCGCTGCGCCCGGCGCCCGTGCGCTGGCGTGGCCTCAACACCGGTGCCATCGACCTGCGCGAGGCCGGCCTGCGCGTGCTCGCGCATCCCACCGTCGCGGCCAAGCAGTTCCTGGTCACCATCGGCGACCGCGCCGTGGGCGGGCTGACCGCGCGCGACCAGCTGGTCGGGCCCTGGCAGATGCCGGTGGCCGACTGCGCGTTGACCCTGGCCGGCTACGACGGCGTGGCGGGCGAGGCGATGGCGATCGGCGAGCGCACCCCGCTGGCCCTGATAGATGCGGCCGCGGCCGCGCGCATGGCCGTGGGCGAGGCGATCACCAACCTGTGCGCGGCGCCGGTGGAATCGCTGGAACGGGTCAAGCTGTCGGCCAACTGGATGGCCGCTGCCGGGCACCCGGGCGAGGACGCGAAGCTGTTCGACGCGGTGCATGCCGTGGGCATGGAGCTGTGTCCGGAGCTGGGCCTGAGCATCCCGGTCGGCAAGGATTCGCTGTCGATGCAGGTGCAGTGGACCGCGGCCGGGGAGCGCGGCGGCCAGGCCCACAAGTCGGTGTCGCCGGTGTCGCTGATCGTCACCGCGTTCGCGCCGGTGCCCGACGTCGGCCGCCAGCTCACGCCGCTGATCGAGGACGGCGTCGACAGCGAGCTGTGGCTGATCGGCCTGGGCGCGGGCAAGCAGCGGCTGGGCGGATCGATCCTGGCGCAGTGCTTCGACTCCTTCGGTGGCGCCTGCCCCGACCTGGACGATCCGGCGCGGCTGCGGGCGTTCTTCGAACTGATCGGCGAAGCGCGCGAGGCCGGGCTGCTGCGCGCCTACCACGACCGTTCCGACGGCGGCACCTTCGCCGCGCTGTGCGAAATGGCGTTCTGTTCGCACCGCGGCCTGGACATCGACCTGGACGGCTGGGGCGAGGACCGGGCCGAGGATGCCTTCCGCACGCTGTTCGCCGAGGAACTGGGCGCGGTGGTGCAGATCGCCAGCGAGGACCGGGCCGAATTCGCCGACCTCGTGGCCCGCCATGGGCTGGTCGAATGCGCGCAGCGCATCGCCCGTCCCACCGGCAGCGGCCGCATCCGCGTGCTGCACGGCGAGCAGGCGCTGGCCGAGTGGAGCTGGGAGGAGCTGTTCGATGCCTGGTGGTCGGTGACCCATGCGATGCAGCGGCTGCGCGACAATCCCGACTGCGCCGACGAGGAGCGCGCCGCGGCGCGCCGCTTCGATGCGCCCGGACTGCAGCCCAGACTCGCGTTCGATCCCGCCCAGGACGTGGCCGCGCCCTATATCGGCACCGGCGCACGGCCCAGGGTCGCGGTCCTGCGCGAGCAGGGCGTCAACAGCCAAGTCGAGATGGCAGTCGGTTTCGACCGTGCGGGCTTTGCCGCGGTCGACGTGCACATGAGCGACCTCATCGCCGGGCGCGCGTCGCTCGACGGCTTCGACGGCCTCGTCGCCTGCGGAGGCTTCAGCTACGGCGACGTGCTGGGCGCCGGCCGCGGCTGGGCCACGTCGATCCTGGAACGTGCGGCCCTGCGCGACCAGTTCGGCGAGTTCTTCGCGCGCGCCGCGACGTTCTCGCTTGGCGTGTGCAACGGTTGCCAGATGATGTCGCAGCTGCGCGAGATCATCCCGGGCGCCGCCCATTGGCCGCGCTTCCTGCGCAACCGCAGCGAGCAGTTCGAGGGGCGCCTGGGCATGCTGGAGGTGCTCGATTCGCCGTCGCTGTTCCTGTCGGGCATGGCCGGCTCGCGCATCCCGGTGGTCATCGCCCATGGCGAGGGCCGCGCCACATTCGGCAACGCGGCCGACCAGGCCGCGGCGCGGGTGGCGCTGCGCTACGTCGAGGGCGACGGCACCGCGGCAACCTCGTATCCGGCCAATCCGAATGGTTCGACCGACGCGATCGCGGGCCTGAGCAGCGACGACGGCCGCGCGACGATCCTGATGCCGCATCCCGAACGCACCCTGCGCCGCGCCAATTTCAGCTGGGCGCCCGCACAGTGGCCCGACGATTCACCCTGGCTGCGGATGTTCCGCAACGCGCGGGCGCGGATCGGCTGAGCCCCCGGTGCCGCGGATGTCCGCGGCGCCGCCTTCCTTCCCACGCGCGCTGCCCATCGGGCGGCGCGATGCCGCGTGGCCGGCCGCTGTCGTCGCAGCGGGCGACAGCGGCGGCGGAGATGCGTGCTGCGTTGCAGCAGCAACGGCCTTGCCTGCGCATCCACGGTCGACCCGCACCGGGCCTGCACCGGCTGATTCCACCTGCGAACGTGTCCATTTCCCGCTCAGCTCAAGCCGTTTTATGAGAAATATCACGTTCTTTTCGTTCGTGTCGGCGCAAGTCGTTGATTCTTTGGGGTCGGCGCTGCCAGATAAGGTCAATTACTGACGAAGTTCGCGCCAAGACTTGACGAAAATTGTCAGTCGCGGTGAGTATCGGTCCCAGTTGCAAGCAATTCGAGGGGCGTTCAGGAAAAGCGCTATCGGCCCGCACAAGGACTGGCTCACGCCGAATCTCATTGCGACTGCGACGCCCCTGATCCCATGCAATCGCACCCGATGCCGCGAGCCGCCAGGCCTGCGCGCCAGGGGATCCGTCTGTACATCCATCACGAGGGGCCACACACGATGAACCGCATCTACTCCAAGGTCTGGAACCAGTCCACCGGTCAGGTCAGCGTCGCGTCGGAACTGGCCAAGGCAAAGGGCAAGGGCAAGGGCGCCCGGCTGCTGCAGGCCATCGTGGCGACCGGTGCGATCGCATTCGCGGGGGCCGCGCTTGCGCAGGGTCCGGCCCGCGGCGCCTCCGGCGGCAAGGCGCCGGCGCACGCCGGCAAGGCGCAACCTCCGGGCAAGGCGGCCAAGGCCGACGCCTGCGGTTCGGCCACGGCCACGGCCACTGGCGCCACGGCCTGCGGCGAAGGCGCGGTGGCCAGCGGCGCCGGGTCGACCGCCATCGGCAACGCGGCACGCGCCACGCACACCAGCGCATCGGCATTCGGCAACAACGCGCGCGCGCTGCAGTCCAACGCGACCGCCGCCGGTTCCAACGCCCTGGCCTCGGGGACGGCCTCGACCGCGCTGGGCAGCTCCACACAGGCGCTCGGCCTGCGCAGTACCGCCGTCGGCCAGGGCGCGCAGGCGCATGCCGAAGGCGCGATCGCGCTCGGCTTCAACGCCTACGCCAGCCCGTCCGCGGCGGGCAGCGTCGCGCTCGGCTACGGCGCACGCGCCACCGAGGCCGGCGTGCTGTCGGTCGGCAATGGCGGCGGCGCGGGCACACTCGGTCCGGCGACGCGCCGCATCGTCAATGTCGCCGACGGCATCGCCGACAGCGACGCGGCGACCCTCGGGCAGGTGAATGCGGTCGCCGGCGTGGTCGAGGCGGTGGCCGAGGTGGCCGAACACACCGACCGCTACTTCAAGGCGGACGGCGCCGATGACGGCAGCGACGATGCCAGCATCGCCGGCGAAGGCGCGATCGCCGCCGGTGCCAACGCGGTGGCCGATGGCGACGGCGCATCGGCACTGGGCGCCGGCGCGCAGGCCGGCGCGGCGTACGCGACGGCTGTGGGCAACGAGGCCGCCGCCACGGGCCTGCAGTCGAGCGCGCTGGGCTTCCGCAGCGAAGCGTCCGGCGATGCGTCCTCGGCCTACGGCGGCTACGCCGTGGCCAACGGCCTGGGCGCAAGCGCGCTGGGCTACGGCGCCGAAGCCACGATGGATGGCGCCACCGCGATCGGCTTTGGTGCGGTGGCCGGCAACTTCGACACCGTTGCGGTGGGCGAAGGTGCGATCGCCAGTGGCGACAACGCCGTGGCCGTGGGTGGCGCGTTCTGGGGCCTGGTCCCGACCGAGGCGGCCGGCGACTACTCCACGGCCGTCGGCGGCGCCGCCTTCGCGGGCGGCTTCAACAGCACCGCCGTGGGCAACTTCAGCGCGGCCGAGGGCGACAACAGCCTCGCCCTGGGTTCCGACAGCCTGGCCGAAGGCGACAGCAGCGTGGCCTTGGGCCGCGGCTCGTATGCCGACCGCGACGACAGCGTGTCGGTGGGCGCGGCAGGCGCCGAACGCCAGGTCACGAACGTGGCCGCCGGCACCGAAGGCACCGACGCGGTGAACCTCGACCAGCTGGACGAGGCCACCCGGCACGCGCGCTACTTCGTCGCCAGCGGCGGCGCCGACAGCGACAACGGTGCCTACGTCGAGGGCGAATACACCACCGCCGCCGGCGAGTCCGCCACGGCCACGGGGATGGGCGCGACCGGCCTGGGCAGTGGCGCCTTCGCGCTCGCCGACCATGCGACCGCGGTCGGCTTCAACGCCTCGGCGTCCGCCGACAACAGCGCGGCGTTCGGCCACTCCGCCACAGCGGCGGGCGAGTCCAGCGTGGCGATCGGTGGAGAAGGCGTGGCGCTCGACGAGTTCGGCTGGCCGATCGAGGACGAAGACGGCAACCCCGTGCGCGTGGGTGCGACCGCCGGCGACTACGCGACCGCGGTCGGCGCGGGTGCGCAGGCGACCGGCGAGCTGTCGGCGGCCTTCGGCTACAACGCACGCGCCACCGGCGTGAACTCGCTCGCGGGCGGCAACAAGGCGCACGCTTCGGGCGACTACAGCGTGGCGCTGGGCGACGAAAGCCGTGCGGCCGAACAGGCCACCGCGACAGGTTCCTATGCCTGGGCCACCCAGTACGGCGCGACCGCGTTCGGCAGCTTCGCCTGGGCGACCGGCGAGGAAGCGACCGCGCTCGGCATCGATTCGTATGCGTCCGGGCGGCGTTCGGTCTCGATCGGTTCGGGCAGTTGGTCGCCCGGCGCCAACTCCGTGGCGGTGGGCCGCGGCGCGTTCGGCTACGCCGACTACAGCGTCGCCCTGGGCACCCAGGCGCTGGCCAACGACCTGCATTCGATCGCGATCGGCACCAACTCGCTGGCCAACGCCGAAAGCGCGATCGCGATCGGCGCCGGCGCGACCGTGGAAGCGGATGCGGCCAATGCGGTGGCGCTGGGCTCGGGCTCGGTTGCCGACCGCGAGGACAGCGTGTCGGTGGGCGATGTCGGCGCCGAACGCCAGGTCACCAATGTGGCGGCCGGCACCGAAGGCACGGACGCGGTGAACCTGGACCAGCTGGAAGAGGCGACGGCGGACAACCGCTACTTCCAGGCCACGGGCAACGACGAGGACCAGAGCGACGACGTGGGTGCGTATGCCGAAGGTGCGTATGCGACCGCCTCGGGCGAGGCGGCCAACGCCTACGGCCAGGGCGCCTCGGCCTACGGCAGCGGCGCCTACGCCGACGGCCAGAACGCGACGGCCTCGGGCTACAACGCCACGGCCACGGCCGACAGCGCGACGGCGGTGGGCGGCAGCCTGTACTACGAGGATCCGGACACGGGCGAAGTGCTGCTCGACCAGACCACGACCGCCTCGGAAGTGGGCGCAAGCGCGTTCGGCGCGGGCGCGCAGGCCAACGGCGCGTTCAGCACCGCGACCGGCGCGGCAGCGACGTCGACCGGAACGCAGTCCTCGGCCTACGGCTACAGCAGCAATGCCGCGACCGACGGTTCGAGCGCCCTGGGCAGCTTCAGCCAGGCCACGGGCGGGTTCGCCACCGCAGTGGGTTACGGCAGCGAGGCCAGCGGCGACTACGGCCTGGCGGTGGGCGGCATCGCCGACTACGGCGAACTGGTGTTCGGGTTCCCGGGCTTCATCCTGCAGACCACCGAGGCCAGCGGCATCGCCTCGACCGCGATCGGCAACGGCGCGTGGGCGACGGGCCTGGGCGCGACGTCGGTCGGCACGCTGGCCGAAGCGACCGGCGTGCAGTCGACCACGCTGGGCACGCTGGCGTACGCGACCGCCGATGGCGCCAGCGCGCTGGGCAGCGGGTCTTCGGCGAGCGGCGAGGACTCCACGGCCGTGGGTTTCCTGGCCGATGCCAGCGCCGCCAACAGCGTGGCGCTGGGTGCGGGCTCGGAAGCCGACCGCGAGAACAGCGTGTCGGTCGGCGCCGCGGGCGCCGAGCGCCAGGTCACCAACGTGGCGGCCGGCACCGAGGCCACCGACGCGGTGAACCTCGCGCAGCTCGAAGGCGCGACCG
>JAEWZE010000122.1 GCA_023395465.1 Pseudomonadota bacterium | reverse complement strand
GCGACCACCGAGCCGGTGGTGTACTGCGCATCGCGCAGCAGCCACAGCGCGGTCGCGGCGATCTCGTCCAGCCCGCCGGTCCGGCCCAGCGCGGTGCGGGCAAGGATCCGCGCCTGCAGCGCCGGCTCGGGCGCGTCCTCCGGCCACAGGATCGCGCCCGGCGCCAGCGCATTGACCCGCACCTCGGGCGCCAGGGCGGCGGCCAGCGCGCGGGTCATCGCTTCGAGCGCGCCCTTGCTGATCGCGTAGGCGGCCAGGTCGGCGCGCGGCTGGCGCGCGTACACGTCGCTGATGTTGAGGATCGCGCCACGCGCGGCCTTCAGGTGGGGGGCCGCGGCCTGGGCCAGGAAGAACGGCGCGCGCAGGTTGGTCGCCAGCAGCGTGTCCCATTGCGCGGGCGTCACCGTGCCCATGGGGGTGGGGAAGAACGCGGCCGCATTGTTGACCAGCGCATCGAGCCGGCCGAACTGCCCGACCGTGTGCGCCACCAGCTCGGGCAGCGCGTCGAAGCGGGCCAGGTCCGCCTCCAGCACCCGCGCGCTGCCGCGGCGCGCGGCCTCCAGGTCGGCGACCAGCGCCCTGGCCTCCGCGCCCGACTGGCGGCAATGCACGACGACGGCATACCCGGCCTGGTGCAGCCGGCGCACGATGGCCGCACCGAGGCGGCGAGCGCCGCCGGTGACCAGGGCGACGCGGGGCGGGGTCGACATGGCGGGCTCCGGATTGCCGTTATCCTGATGCATTGTCGCCGCTGACGTTGCCGATGTCCGATTCCACGCCCACGAGCGACGCGCTCGACCACAGCGCGCGCCTGCAGGCGCTGATCCGCGAGCAGATCGCCGCGGCCGGCGGCGCGATCCCGTTCTGGCGCTTCATGGAGCTGGCCCTGTACGCGCCGGGACTGGGCTACTACAGCGCCGGCGCGACCAAGTTCGGCGCCGCTGGCGATTTCGTCACCGCGCCCGAACTGGGCCCGCTGTTCGCCGAGTGCGTGGCGGCCGCGCTGGCGCCGGCGCTGCGGCAGTGCGGTCCGCAGGCGCGCTTCCTCGAGGTCGGCGCGGGCAGCGGCCGCTTCGCCGGCGACGCCATCGCGCACCTGCTCGAACTCGACGCGATGCCGGCCCGCTACGCCATCCTCGAACCCAGCGCCGACCTGCGCGAGCGCCAGCACGCGCATCTGTCGCGCGCGCTGCCGGCGGCCGCGTTCGAGCGCGTCGAGTGGCTGCAGGGACCGATGCCCGACGACTGGAACGGTGTGCTGTTCGCCAACGAGGTGCTGGACGCACTGCCCACGCCGCGCTTCGCGATGCAGGGCGGGCAGGTGTTCGAGGAGCACGTCGTGCTCGATGGCGATGGCTTCGTGCGCATCGACCGTCCCGCCGACGCGCTGCTGTCGGCGGCCGTGCGCCACGTGGAGAGTCAGCTCGACGGGCCGTTCGCCGACGGCCACCGCGCCGAGCTGCTGCCGCAGCTGCCCTACTGGCTGCAGGCGGTGGCCGGCGGCATGCGGTCGGGTGCGCTGCTGTTCGCCGACTACGGCTACCCGCGCCGCGAGTACTACGATCCGCGCCGCCGCGACGGCACCCTTCGCGCCTTCCATCGCCATCGCCTGGTCGAGGACGTGCTGGCGCGCGTGGGCCTGCAGGACATCACCGCCTCGGTGGATTTCACCGCGCTCGCCGAAGCCGGCACCGGCGCCGGCTTCGAGCTGGCCGGCTACTGTTCGCAGGCGAGCTTCCTGATCGGCAATGGCCTGGAGCAACGCCTGGCCGCACACGAGGCCGACGCGCCGGACGAAGCCGCGCGCTATGCGCTGCGCCAGCAGGCCAAGGCGCTGACCGTGCCCGGCGGGATGGGCGAGCGCTTCCAGGTGATGGGCTTCGCGCGCGACGTGCCGCTGGATGCGGCCTTCCTGTTCGGCGACCTGTGCTTCCGCCTGTGAGCCGGCGGCCGCGACCGGCATACCGGCCGGGGCGTTCGCTCAAGCCGCTGCGGCATCCGCGGTTCTGGGCCGCGCTGTGGTGCCTGGCGATCGCCGCCGTAGTGGTGTCGTCGCTGATGCCGCCACCGCCGATGCCGGAGTTCGATGGCAGCGACAAGTGGTCGCACTTCCTGGCCTACTTCGCGCTGGCCGCGAGCGCGGTCCAGCTGTTCCGCGGATGGCCGGCGCTGCTCGGCGCGGGCCTGGGCCTGGTGCTGCTGGGCATAGGCATCGAGTACGCCCAGGGCGCGCTGACCGTCGACCGGATGGCCGAGACGAAGGACGCCCTGGCCAACACCCTGGGCGTGATCGCCGGACTGGGCACGCGCCTGACCCCGCTGCACGACCTGCTGCTGCGGATCGACCGGGGACGGAGCAGCGGGAGCGACTAGCGACCGGAGTCGAACCCGTGCGCTTCGCCTGTTCCGGACCCGATGGGTGGCGAGGATCCAGGGCGTTCCGCCGACTTCCTTCCCAATTTTGCGGGGAGGAAGTCGACCGGTCATCGCAATCCCGAGGGCTTCGCCACGGAGGGGCTTCAACGCGCGGTCTGCAGGCTGACCCGGTTCAGCACCCACATCTGCGGGCGGGTGTCGCCGCTGAAGGTCAGGCACAGGTCGGTGCGACCGGGAGGCGCGGACTGCAATGGCGCTTGCAGTTCCACGAAGCCGTCCGGGCCGGGCCGTGCCGGGAGCGGGGCGGATGCCAGGACCGGGCCTTCGCATCCGGCACGCAGCTCGAACTCGCCGTGCGCGGCCACCGGTGCGCGGAAGCGACGTTGCGCTTCCTCCTCGCGGAGGAGGCCGAAGTTGT
>JAEWZE010000018.1 GCA_023395465.1 Pseudomonadota bacterium | reverse complement strand
AGGCGATCGGCCCCACGTAGCCATAGGCGAGGAAGATGCCGAGGAAGGTGCCCACCAGCGCGGAGGCGACCTTCTGGCCGATCTCGGCGGGCGCCGCGCTGCCGACGATGGACATCGTGTTGATGATCCCCAGCACCGCGGCCACGATGCCGAAGCCCGGCAGCGCATCGGCCACCTTCTGCACCGACTGGGACGGCCCGAGCGCCTCGTGGTGATGGGTCTCGAGCTCGTACTCGAGCAGCGATTCGAGCTCGTGCGGCGTCATGCTGCCGCCGACGATCAGGCGCAGGCAATCGGTGATGAAATCGAGGATATGGTGGTCGGCCAGGATCTTCGGGTACTTCTGGAAGATCGCGCTCTCGGTCGGTCGCTCGATGTGGTTCTCGATCGCCATCATGCCCTCGCGCCGCATCTTCTGCAGCAGCGCGTAGATCAGCTTCAGCAGTTCGACATAGTCCACGCGCTGATACTTCGGCCCCTTGACCAGGGCCACGGTGCCGGCCAGCGCGGCCTTCATCACCTTCGGCGGCGTGGCGATCACGTAGGCGCCCAGGGCCGCCCCGCAGATCACGACGATCTCGTTGAGATGCCAGAGCGCCAGCAGCTTGCCGCCGACCATCATGAAGCCGCCGAGCACGCTCGCGATGACCACGAGGGCTCCGATGATCGGGTACATGCCGGCTGTCCGTAAGGGAGGGGGAACTGCGACGGGTAACGGCGCGCGCCGCTCCGGCTTGAGCCGGATGCGACGGGCGGTACACGGTGCGCATGAAGAATCCGCATGCCCGGCCGACATCGGGGACAGGAACCCGCCTGCACGCCGACGGTTGGGACCTGCGCCCCGATGCGGCCATCGCGGCGTCGCGCCGCCCCCTCCCGGCACCCGGCGAAGGCCGGAAACCGCTCCTGCCGGCGGAGAACGACGCCGATCACCTGCTCCGTGCCTCCTGAGCCCTAAAGAATCCGGCGACCGGGCCGATCCCACCAACATGCATCCGAAAATCGAGCAGACCATGTCCCAAGCCACCACAACCCCCGTCCCCGCTGCCAACGGCGACGCCAATACCGGCGAGTTCCTCACCTTCGTGCTCGGCGAGGAGGAGTACGGGGTCGACATCCTGCGCGTGCAGGAGATCCGCAGCTACGACGCGGTCACCCGCCTGCCCGACGCGCCGGACTACATCAAGGGCGTGATCAACCTGCGCGGCATCATCGTGCCGGTGGTCGACATGCGCCTGAAGTTCCGCCTGGCCAAGGCCGAGTACAACGCGCTCACGGTGATGATCGTGCTGAGCGTGGGCGGCCGCGTGGTCGGCATGGTGGTCGACAGCGTCTCGGACGTGGTGCGCCTGTCGGGCGAGCAGGTCCGCGCGGTGCCGGAGATCGGCGCCACCATCGACCGCCAGTTCCTCACCGGCATCGGCACGCTCGACGAGCGCATGCTGATCCTGCTCGACATCGAACGCCTGATGGGCCACGAAACGATGGGGCTGGTGGCCGCCGAAGCCGCCTGATCGAGCGCGCGCAAGTCCCCCGCGGCGCGTCGACGCCGCGGGTTTGTCTCCCCCCGGAAGTCGAAATGCGCAATAACCTCCCCGTCACCCAGCGCGAATTCGCGCTCGAGGACGACGAACCCCTCGTCTCGCGCACCGACCTGCGCGGCGTCATCGTCTACGTCAATTCTGGGTTCGTGCGGGCCAGCGGCTTCGGCGAAGCCGAACTGATCGGCCAGCCGCACAACCTCATCCGCCATCCGGACATGCCGCCCGCCGCCTTCGCCGATTTCTGGCGCACGCTGCAGGCCGGTCGCCCCTGGGTGGGCATGGTCAAGAACCGGCGCAAGGACGGCGACCATTACTGGGTCCGCGCGCACGCCACGCCCTACTACGAGGGCGATACGCACGTGGGCTACATGTCGGTGCGGCGCAAGGCCAGCCGCGCCGAGATCGACGCGGCCGAGCGCGACTATGCCGCGATGCGCACCGGAACCAGCCGGCTGCGCGTGCGCCATGGCGCGCGCGTGGCGCCGGACCTGCTGCGCACGCTCAATCCGCTTTGGCGCCTCAGCCTGCGCCAGCGGCTGCTGCTGTCCGCCGCCGGGGTCGGCGGCCTGTGCGCCGCGCTGGTGCTGCTGGCATCCGCGGGCGTGTCGTTGCCGCTGCTACTCGGGCTGGTGGCCGCGGCCACCGCGGCTGCGTTCTATTCGGCCTGGTGGCTGTGCCGGGACGTGGTCGGGCGGCTGGAGACGGCCGTGTCGCACCTGCGCGACTTCGCCACCGGCCACTACAACTGCGACATCGCCATCGACCGCAACGACGAGGTGGGCGGCGTGCTGCTGGGCCTGAAATCGATGCAGGTGCGCCTGGGCTTCGAGATCGAGGACCGCCGCCGCGAGGCGGCGGAGATGGCGCGGGTGCGCTGCGCGCTGGACGCCGCGTCCACCAGCGTGCTGGTGGCCGACCACGACCACGCGATCGTGTACGCCAACCCGGCGGCGCGCACGATGCTCGCGGCTGCCGCGGCCGACCTGGGCGAAGCCTGTCCCGGCTTCGCGCCCGACGCCCTGGACGGCAGTCCGCTGCATGTCCTGGATCCCGACCCGCAGGCGCAGCGCGCCAGGCTGGAGACCCTGGCGGCGACGCATCCCTACCGCATCACCTGTGGCGCACGCACCTTCGACATCACCATGACCCCGGTGCTGGGCGACTCGGGCGCGCGCCTGGGCACGGTGGCCGAGTGGCGCGACCGCACCGTCGAACTGGCGCTGGAGCAACAGCTGGAGACGGTGGTCGCCGCCGCCGCCGACGGCGATTTCAGCCAGCGCCTCGACCTGTGCGGGGCCAGCGGCTTCGTGCACACGGTCGGCACTGGCCTGGCGCGGCTGATGCAGGCCACCGAACTGAGCCTGCGCGAGACCGCGGGCGTGCTCGACGCGCTCTCGCATGGCGACCTGCGCCAGCGCATCACCAGCGACATGCACGGCCTGTTCGGCGAGATGAAGGCGAGCACCAATGCCGCGGTCGAGCAGCTCGCGCAGCTGGTCGCCGACATCCAGGCCGCCACGCGCACCATCGGCCAGGCCGCCGCCGAAATCTCGACCGGCAACATCGACCTGTCCACCCGCACCGGCCAGCAGGCCGCGAACCTGCAGGAAACCGCCAGCTCGATGGAGCAGCTGACCGCAGCCGTGCGCCGCAACGCCGACAGCGCGCTGCAGGCCAACGAACTGGCGCGCGGCGCCGGTGACGTGGCCGAGGACGGTGGACGGGTGGTCGCCGACGTGGTGGCGACGATGGCGCAGATCAGCGAATCCTCGCGCCGGATCACCGACATCGTGGGCGTGATCGACGGCATCGCCTTCCAGACCAACATCCTGGCGCTCAACGCCGCGGTCGAAGCCGCGCGCGCCGGCGAGGAAGGCCGCGGCTTCGCCGTGGTCGCCGCCGAAGTGCGCAACCTGGCCCTGCGTTCGGCCGAGGCCGCGCGCGAGATCAAGGCGCTGATCTCGGATTCTTCGGCGAAGGTCGGCGAAGGTGCCGAGCGCGTCGATCGCGCCGGCCGCACGATGGCCGAAATCGTCGATGCCGTGCAGCGGGTGACCGCGATCATGGGCGGGATCACCTCCGCCTCCAGCGAGCAGTCGGCCGGCATCGGCCAGGTCAACCGCGCGGTCATGCAGCTCGACGAAGCGACGCAGCAGAACGCCGCGCTGGTCGAGGAAGCCACGGCGGCGGCGCGCAGCATGGAGCAGCAGGCCGGACAGCTGGTGCAGGCCGTGGCCGCGTTCCGGCTGGAGGGCGCATCCGGCGGCAACGGCCGGAGTCTGCGCCCCGATGCGGCCATCGCGGCGTCGCGCCGCCCCCTCCCGGCACCCGGCGAAGGCCGGAAACCGCTCCTGCCGGCGGAGAACGACGCCGATCACCGGCTCCGTGCCTCCTGAGCCCTAAAGAATCCGGCGACCGGGCCGATCCCACCAACATGCATCCGAAAATCGAGCAGACCATGTC
>JAEWZE010000133.1 GCA_023395465.1 Pseudomonadota bacterium | reverse complement strand
TCTCCGGCACGATGCGCGGGTCCTTCACCTTCAGCGCCACGCGCACCTTCACCGTGGCCTTGCCGCGGTCGGCGGTGGGGATGATGGCGATCACTTCGGCCGGGATCTTCCAGTCCGGGTAGGCGTTGAGCACGGCTTCGACCGGCATCTTCGGCTGCACGCGGCCGATGTAGGCCTCGCCGACCTCGACCTCGATTTCCAGCGAATCCATGTCCACGATGGTGCCGATGCCGGTACGGGTGAAGCCGCCGCCGGCCGACAGCGGCGAGACGATCTCGCCCGGCTGCGCGGCCTTGGCGATCACCACGCCGGAGAACGGCGCGCGCACCACCGTGTTGTCCACGCCGATATCGGCGATGCGCAGCCCGTCGGCGGCGACCTGGGCGTTGCGCCGCGCGCTGTCGAGCTGCGCGCGCAGGGCGTCGCGGGTGGCGACGGCCTGTTCGTGCTGCGCCTTGGAGACCAGCTGCTGGCCGACCAGCGTGCCGAGCCGGCGCGCATTGGCCTCGGCTTCGGCCAGCTGGGCCTGCACCCGCGCGATGTCGCTGCGCGCGGCGCCCAGCTGCGAGGCGGACAGGGCGCGCTGCGCATCGGCATCGACCGGGTCGAGCGTGGCCATCACCTGCCCTTCCTCGACCTGCATGCCTTCCTCGATGAGTACCTCGCGCACGCGTCCGGTGATCTTGGACGACACCGTGGCCATGCGCCGCGCCACCACGTAGCCCGAGGCATCGAGCACCGATGCCGGCGCATCGCCGGCCGCGAGCGACACCGCGGTCGCGGTGCGCACCGGCAGCGCACGCTCGCGGCCGAACAGCCACCAGCCCAGCAGGACCAGGACGGCGATGGCAATGATCGACCCCACCGCGATCCACAGGCCCTTGCGTGAGGGCGGCGGGCCGGGCGAACGGTCGATGCGGAGTTCCCTGAGCAGGTCTGCGTTTGTATTCATCGAAGGACAGGACGGAGGCCGGCGGCCATTGTGACCCAGCGACGCGGGTCGACGACGGCCAGACTAGCGGCCGGGACCGATGGCGGCTGCTGACAGCTGTCACATGCTTCGGTTGACGGCAGGCGATGTCACGCCGGACATCAGCCGCGCAGACTCCACTCCGGCCCCCTTGCACCGGAGTACGCGATGGATACTGCAACACCACTGGCCGCGCTGCGCGGCGTGCGCAAGCGCTATGGCGACCAGGTCGCGCTCGACGGCCTCGACCTGTCGCTGCATGCCGGCCAGGTCACCTCGCTGCTCGGCGCCAACGGGGCCGGCAAGAGTACCGCGGTGGGCCTGCTGCTGGGGCTGCTCAAGGCCGACGCCGGCGAGATGCAGGTGCTCGGCGCCATGCCCGGCAGCGCAGCGGTGCGCCGCCAGTGCGGCACGATGCTGCAGTCGGCCGGCATTCCCGAGCGGCTGTGCGTGGGCGAGATGCTGTCGCTGGTGCGCAGCGGCTACGCGCAGCCGCGCAGCATCGACGAATGCGTCGCCTTCGCCGGCCTGGAGGGACTGCTCGGCCGGCGCTACGGCGCGCTGTCGGGCGGACAGCAGCGGCGCCTGCAGTTCGCGCTGGCGATCTGCGGGCGGCCGCGCCTGCTGTTCCTCGACGAGCCCACCACCGGCCTGGACATCGGCGCGCGCCAGGCGCTGTGGGCGGCGGTGCGCCAGCAGGTCAACGAAGGCTGCGCGGTGCTGCTGACCACGCATTACCTGGAGGAAGCCGAAGCGCTGTCGGACCGGGTCGCGGTGATCGATGGCGGACGGCTGCTGGCCGAAGGCAGCGTCGGCGAGATCCGCGCGCGGGTGTCGCTGCGCCGGATCCACTGCGTCTCCTCGCTCGCCGCCGCGCGGGTCGCGCAGTGGCCGGGCGTGCGCGAGGCGCGGCGCGAAGGCGAGGCGCTGCGCATCGTCGCCGAGCCGGCCGAACCGGTGGTCCGCCAGCTGCTGGAAGCCGATCCCGGGCTGCGCGACCTGGAAATCCGCCGCGCCGGCCTGGCCGACGCCTTCCTCGCCCTGACCAGCCCCGACCTGGCGGAGGCCGCATGAGCACAATCGCCCACGACACCCGACCCCACGCGCCCTGGCGCGCGTACCTCCTCGAGATCCGCTGCGAGCTGCTGCGGATGCTGCGCGAGCCCGCATACTGCGTGCCGGTGGTGATGTTCCCCGCCCTGTTCTACGTGCTGTTCGGCGTCCTGCTCAACCGCGGCAACCGCGCGGCCGCCGAATACCTGCTGGCCAGCTACGGCGTGTTCGGCGTGATCGGCGCGGCGATGTTCGGCTTCGGCGTCAGCATCGCCATGGACCGCGAACGCGGCTACCTGCGCCTGCGTCGCGCCCTGCCCACGCCGCCGGGCGCGCTGCTGCTGGCACGGATGGCGATGGCGGCGGTGTTCGCGGTGATCATCAGCGCGGTGATGGCGCTGATCGCCGTGCTGCTGGCCGGCGTCTCGCTCGCGCCCGCGCAATGGGTGGGACTGCTCGCGGTCAACGTGCTGGGCGTGCTGCCCTTTGCCGCGATCGGCTTGTGGGTCGGCAGCCTGGTCGGCGGCAACGCGGCGCCGGTGCTGCTCAACGCGCTGTACCTGCCGATGGCCTTCCTGTCGGGACTGTGGCTGCCGCTGTCGATGCTGCCGGACTGGATCGGGCGGATGGCACCGGTCTGGCCGGCCTGGCACCTGGCCCAGCTGGCGCAGAAGGTGGTCGGCCACGACGGCGGCGCCCCGGCCTGGGTGCACGTGCTGGCGCTGGCGGCCGTGACCGGCGCATGCTTCGCGCTGGCGCAGCGCCGGCTGTCGGCAGCCGAATGAGCCGCACGATGCGCCACCGGCGCTCCGTCCCGGGAGCCGGCGATCCGATGGGGCATCCACGCACATGAGCCGTTTCCACTTTCCGTTCCGGTTCGCGCTGCCCGGCTGGCTGCAGCCGCAGCCCGGCTCGCTCGCGGCGCTCGACCAGCGCGCCGGCCGCTCGCCGTACCTGCCGTTCGTGCACCTGGTGTGGTCGGTGTGGGTGTTCCTGACGCCGGCCTTCGCCGGTGGCGACTACGGCTACAGCGCGCGATGGGCCTGGCTGACGCTGCTGTCGTTCCCGCTGTTCGTCGTGCTGTACCTGCTGACGGTGACGAAGGCGCCGCGCATGGCCTACGCCTGCGCGCTGGCGATCGTGGGCCTGTGTTTCGCGCTGCTGCCCTGGTACCCGTCGGGGCTGAGCTACTTCGTGTTCGGCTGCGTGATGCTGCAGCCGCGGCGCGGCGGCGGGATCCTCGGCTATCTCGCGGTGCTGCTGCTGCTCAACGCGACGCTGCTGGGCTATGCCCTGCACATCGGCTATCCGTGGCAGGCCCTGGTGTGGATGCCGACGGTCACCGCGATCATCGGCGTGCTGGTGGTGGTCGACCGCATCGGCGTGGCGCGCGACACCGCGCTGCGCCTGTCGCACGACGAGGTGCGGCGGCTGGCCTCGCTGGCCGAACGCGAGCGCATCGGCCGCGACCTGCACGACCTGCTCGGGCACACGCTGTCGATGGTCGCGCTCAAGTCCGACCTCGCCGGCCGCCTGCTCGAGCGCGACCCGGCCGCCGCGCGCAGCGAGATCGACGAGGTCAGCCGCGTCGCGCGCGATGCGCTGCTGCAGGTCCGGCGCGCGGTCAGCGGGATCCGCGCCGCGGGCATCGCCGCCGAACTGGCCTCGGCCCGGCTGCTGCTGGAAACCGACGGCATCGCCTTCGACTACCGCTTCGACGACGGCTTCACCGGCCACGCGCTGCCGGCGGGCGTGGAGTCCGCGCTGGCGATGACCGTGCGCGAAGCGGCCACCAACATCCAGCGCCACGCCCGCGCGCAGCGTGCCGAAGCCCGCTTCGGCATGGAAGCCGGCGAAGCCGTGCTGCGCATCAGCGACGACGGCCGCGGCGGCGCGATCGTGCCCGGCAACGGCCTGTCGGGCATGCGCGAGCGCATCGAGGGGCTGCGCGGCCGGCTGCGCATCGGGGCCGGCGAACATGGCGGCACCGCCGTCGAGGCACGGGTGCCGCTGGCCGCGAACGACGATGCGGTTACGCCGCCGCAGGACGCGCCGGCCGCCGTGTAGGTGCGGCTTCAGCCGCGCGCACGGACTGGCGCGACGTCCGCGCCTGCATCGCGGCCGAGGCCGTTCCCACGGGTATCGCGGCCGCGGGAACTGCTAACGTTCCGGCATGCCGCCGCCCCGCACCGACCGATGATCCGCATCCTGCTCGCCGAGGACCAGGCCATGCTGCGCGGCGCGCTGGCGGCGCTGCTCGGGATGGAGGCCGACATCGAAGTGGTCGGCGACGCCGGCGATGGCGAGGCCGCCTGGCGCGAACTGCAGCGGCTCTCGCCCGACATCCTGGTCACCGACATCGAGATGCCCGGCCTCACCGGCCTGGAACTCGCGCAGCGCATCCAGCGCCAGGGGCTGCCGGTGAAGGTGGTGATCGTGACCACCTTCGCCCGCGGCGGCTTCCTGCGCCGCGCGCTCGATGCCGGCGTGTCGGGCTACCTGCTCAAGGACGCGCCCGCCGAACAGCTGGCCGCCGCGCTGCGCCAGGTGCATCGCGGCGGACGCGCGATCGACCCGCAGCTGGCGCTCGAAGCCTGGGGCGAGGCCGATCCGTTGAGCGAGCGCGAGCGCAGGGTGCTGCGCCTGGCGGGCGAAGGCATGAGCGCCACCGACATCGCCGCCCAGCTCAACCTGTCCCACGGCACCGTGCGCAACTACCTGTCCGAGGCCATCGGCAAGCTCGGCGTCGGCAACCGCATCGAGGCCTACCGGCTGGCGCGCGAGAAGGGCTGGCTGTAGGCAGCCGCGCGCGTCCGGACGGACGGACGGCCGCCACGCCACGCAGCGCCTAGACTGCGGCAAACCGCAGGAGCCGCCGCCATGCAGCGCACCGTCCCCGCCACGTTCTGGATCGTCGCCGTCCTCGGCCTGCTGTGGAACCTGTACGGCCTGGCGATGTTCTGGATCAACCTCACCATCACCCCCGAGGCCATCGCCGCCCTGCCCGAGGTCGAGCGCCAGGTCACCCTGGCCATGCCGCGCTGGATCCTGCTGCCGTTCGGCCTGGCGACCGGCGCGGGCGTGCTGGGCATGCTCGGCCTGCTGCTGCGCCGGCGCTGGTCGGCGCCCGTGCTGCTGGTCTCGCTGCTGGCGCTGGCGGTGCAGTTCGCCGCGGTCTACCTGACCACGCCGGTGTGGGCGCTGAGTGGCGTCGTCGGCGCGCTGTTCCCGGTGGTGCTGTGCCTGGTGGCGCTGGGCCTGTGGCTGTACGCACGACACGCCGCCGCGCGGGGCTGGCTGCGCCCGGCATGACCCGGCCCGCCCTGCGGACCTGCGTGCCGCCCGGATGGGGCAGCCGCGCGGGGCTGGTTCCCGTCGCCCGCTTGCGCCCTGGCGGGCCGTTGCGACCCGTCCGGACCGCGGCGCGCCTTCAGCCCGCCGGGAAACGCTGGCGCAGCATCTCGAACGCCGCGCGCAGCCCCAGTGCCTCGCCGCCGGCCGGTCGGCCGGCACGCGCCGAGTCGTTCCAGGCGTACACGTCCAGGTGCGCCCACGGCGTGCCCTCGGGCACGAAGCGCTCCAGGTACAGCGCGGCGGTCACCGCGCCGGCCATGCGCGAGCCGGCGTTGGCCATGTCGGCGATGTTGCTGGTGAGGTAGCGCAGGTAGGGACGCCACAGCGGCATGCGCCAGACCGGATCGCGGGTGAGTGCGCCGGCGGCCAGCCAGTCGTTGGCCAGGGTGTCGTCGTTGGCGAACAGCGCCGGCAGGTCCGGGCCCAGCGCGATGCGCGCCGCGCCGGTGAGCGTGGCGAAATCCAGGATCAGCGACGGCGACAGCTCGCCTGCCAGGGTCAGCGCATCGCACAGCACGATGCGGCCTTCGGCATCGGTGTTGTCCACCTCCACGCTCACGCCCTTGCGGGTGGCGATGACCTCGCCCGGACGGTAGGCATTCGGGCCGATCGCGTTCTCCACCGCCGGCACCAGCAGGGTCAGGCGCAGCGGCAGGCCGCTGGCCATCAGCAGGCCGGCCAGCGCGATCGCGTGCGCGGCGCCGCCCATGTCCTTCTTCATGTTGCGCATGCCGTCGGCGGGCTTGATGTCGAGCCCGCCGGTGTCGAAGCACACGCCCTTGCCGACCACCACCAGCTGTGGATGCGCGGCATCGCCCCAGTCCAGGCGCAGCAGCCGCGGCGCGCGGTGCGAGGCGCGGCCGACCGCATGGATCGCGGGGAAGTTCCGCGCCAGCAACTCGTCGCCGACGATGCTCTCGAACGAGGCGCCATGCGCCTGCGCCAGCGCGCGCACTTCGGCTTCCATCTGTTCCGGGCCCATGTCCTCGGTCGGCGTGTTGACCAGGTCGCGCACCCGCACGCAGGCCTCGAGCACGTGGCCCTGCAGAACATCGGGCGACGCCAGCGCGAGCCGCGCCGGCGCCCGGCCACCCGACTTGTAACGGCTGAAGCGGTACGCCCCCAGGCCCCAGCCCAGCTGCAGCGCGGCGGCCTGCGCGGCGGGCAGCTCTCCTGCCGGCGCCCAGTCGCCCTCGGGCAGCGCCATCGGCCCGTGCGCGTAGGAATAGGCGTCCAGCGGATCGCCGATGCCCAGCACCGCGCCGGCCACGCCGTCCTCGCCCGGCAGCAGCGCGTGCGTGCCCGCGGCCGCCTTGAACTGCTGCGCCTGCAGCCAGGCGCGCGTGGCCTCCGGCTGTGCGTCGAGCCAGGCAGCGAAGGCGGACGGCTCGAGCACGTGCAGCGGCCGCGCGGACGCGGCGTCGGACGCGAAGCCGGCGGGAAGCGGGGAACTGGTCATGGACAACACTCCGGAACGAACAACGGATATGGAAGGGATGGCGCGCCGGATCACCCAGGCACGGCGCGCAGCAGGGCGTCCAGCTGGCCGCTGTGCAGCAGCCAGGCGAAGCCGGCGACATTGAGCGCCACGGTGATCCAGAACATGGCCTGGTAGGCCGACTTGCTCGACTTGTGCCGCAGCACCTGCTGCGCCACCAGGCCGCCGGGCCAGCCGCCGGCCAGGTCGATCAGGTGCAGGCTGCTTTCGGGCGTGCGCCGTGCGCCACGCCCGGCGGCGAGCTTGTCGCGGCGGTAGGCCAGGAACGCCACCGCGCTCATCGCCGCATACCACGCCGGCACCACGCCGCCCCACTCGCCCAGCAGCCAGCCACCGGCCAGCACGGCGGTAGCAGCGACCAGCACGGCGCGCCGCAATCCGCCGCCGAGGCGCGCGCCGGCGCGCCGCTGCCGCGAGGCTTCGCGCGCATGGCTGCGCGCCTGCGACTGCCGGAGCATGGCGTCGGCGTTGACGAAGGACACGCGCACCGCATTGAGCCGGCCCTGCGCATCGCGCGCGGTGGCGTAGCGGACCAGGTCGCCGTCGGCGGGCCGGCGCCCGGCGCGCTCGATCGCGCGCACGTGCACGAAGGCGCGCGCCTGCGCATCGGACTGCGACGCCAGCGGGCGTACGAAGCCGTAGCCGCGCGCGTCGTTCCACTGCTCGATGCGGCCGATCAGGGACACCCGCTCAGGCCTGCGCGTCCAGCCAGTCGGCCAGCCCGGCCAGGCTGTCGAATTCCAGGTCCGGCACCGGGTCGGCGTGCGGCCAGCGCAGGTGCCCGCCGGGATTGTCCGGGCGCCGGATCCAACAGCTGCGCAGGCCGGCGCGCGCGGCCGCGGCCACGTCGGTATCGACATGGTCGCCGACGTGCAGCACCAGGCCCGGCGCCAGCCCCAGCCGCGTGCAGGCGGCCAGGAAGATGCCGGGCTCGGGCTTGGCCGCGCCGTGCTCGCGCGCATGCAGGGCGAAAGCGAAATGGCCGTCGATGCCCACCCGTACCAGGTCGGCGTTGCCGTTGCTCAGCGAGACCAGCGGTACCCGGCGGGCGAGGCGCTGCAGCGCGTCCAGCGCATCGGGATAGAACTCGACCCGGTTGCGCTCGGCGTAGAAGGCCTCGTAGGCGGCGTCGAGCAGCGACAGGTCGCCGCCGCTGTCGCGCAGCGCGATCTCCAGCGCCAGGCGTCGCAGCGCGCTGAGGTCGTGCGCCAGCTGCGGGTTCTCGCGCCACACGCGGTCGCGCAGGCTGCGCATCGCGGCTGCCGGGAACATCGTCGCCGTGGCCGGGCTGTGCGTGCGCATCCACTCCTCGAGCACGCGGTCGATGCGCGCACCGATGGGCGCGAATGGCCACAGCGTGTCGTCGAGGTCCAGGGTGATGGCGCGGACGGGAAAAGTCACGCCGCCATTGTAGGTGCAGCCGCCCGGATCCGGGCCTTGGCCCTCCGTCGTCCGGCGCGGGCAGGCCGGGGAGGTGCCGCCTACTCCAGCAGCCGCGCCCAGCCGTCCATGTCCTCCACCCGCGCCAGCACCAGCTTCACGCACACCAGCAGCGGCACCGCCAGCAGCAGGCCGACGATCCCCCACAGCCAGCCGAACAGCATCAGCGCCAGGATCAGCACCAGCGGCGAGAGCGCCATGCTGCGCCCGAGCACGATCGGCGTCACCAGCTGGCCTTCGATGGTGTGCAGCACCAGGTAGGCCGCCGCCGGCATCAGCGCCATCCAGGCATCGTCGAAGGTCACGAAGCCGACCAGCAGCATCGCCAGCATCCCGATCAGCGGACCGACGTAGGGGGCGAAGTTGAGCAGGGCCACCATCGTGCCCCACAGCAGCGCTTCGGACAGGCGCACGTCCATCAGGATCAGCACGACGGCGAACAGCAGGCCGACCACGGTGTTGATCAGGCTGATGGTGAGCACGTAGCGCGAGACCTCGCGCTCGATCGACTGCAGGATCTCGACGGTGAATTTCTTCTGCTGCCGTCCCGGCAGCAGCGCGATCGCGTGGCGCTGCAGGTTCACGCCGTAGACCATGAAGAAGAACGTCAGCAGCACCACCGCCAGGATGGAGGCGAGCAGGCGCGGGGTTTCGGTCAGCATCCGGTACGGGTCGGGCGCGGTCTGCACCACCTGCGGGCGCCGGCCGTTGTCGCCGCCCGCGGCGCGGGCGAAGGTTTCGGCGGCCTTGTTGGCCTCCAGCACCGGCTTGGTGAACTCCCGCAGCTTCGGCGCGAGCTGGCGCAGCGCGCGCGGCGCCTCGCTGGCCCAGGCGATCGCCGAGGGCGCCATCTGGTAGGCCAGCGTCCCCGCCATCGCCAGGCCGCCGCACAGCACCAGCAGCGCGGCCAGGAAACGCGGCACCCAGAACCGGTGCAGCATGCGGATGACGGGGTTCCCCACCAGCGCGAAGAACATGGCCAGCAGGATCGGCAGCACCACGTCCTGCGCCGCCCACAGGGTGAAACCCACCGCGAGCGTGGCCAGCACCAGGGCCGCGTTCGACGAACGGGGCCTGGGCGGCGGTGCGGCGGGCGCTTCGGCTGCGGACAGGGTCGGCGCTGCGTCGTGGGGCATGGCGGCCTGGGGTCGGAAGGTGGCCGATCTTCATCCGCCGCGCGGGACGA
>JAEWZE010000178.1 GCA_023395465.1 Pseudomonadota bacterium | reverse complement strand
ATCGCGCCGCGCCACGCGCCGCTGATCACCCGGCTCAAGCCCGGCAAGGTCGTGGTGACCCAGCCCGACGGCAGCGTCCTGGATTTCGCCATCGGTGGCGGCATCCTCGAGGTGCAGCCGCAGGTGGTGACCATCCTGGCCGACACCGCCATCCGCGCCGACGAGATCGACGAGGCCTCCGTCAGGGCAGCCAAGGAAGAGGCCGAGCGGGTGCTGGCCGGCCGCGGCGAGGCGATGGACATCGCCGAGGCGCAGCAGAAGATGGCCGAGGTGATGGCGCAGCTGTCGGCGCTCGAGCGCCTGCGCAAGAACCTCAAGCACTGACGGGCGGCGCCCACGCCGTGCCACGGAAACGCCGGCCTCGCGCCGGCGTTTTCCGTTTGTGGCGTCGGGGAGTCCGGCTCGCCACCGCAACGCGATGGGCGCGGTCATGGCGATGACGCGCGCGCTGCGGTCCGCGCGCGGTCGCACGCCGGGCGACCCGGCCGGCGGTCTGCGCGCGAGTGCGACACAATGCTCCCGTCACCGTGATCCCGGGAGTGCGCAATGGCAGACGCCCACTGGCGTTGGATCTGGCTGCTGGCCGCGGCGCTGGCGACCTGCGGGTCGGCGGGCCAGGCCCTCGCCGCGGAACGCCCGCGCGCGCGCGAGGCGGGCGTCGTGATCGGCACGCTGGCTCCCGGCCCGCGCAATGCCATCGTCGACGTCCCGGGCGTGGCGGTGGGCCACGCGACGGTGATCGAGGGCGACCGCATCCGGACCGGCGTCACCGCCATCGTGCCGCATCCTGGCGACCTGTACCGCGAGCGCGTGCCGGCGGCGATCGTGGTCGGCAACGGCTACGGCAAGCTGCTCGGCATCACCCAGGTCGATGAACTCGGTGAACTGGAGACGCCGATCCTGCTCACCGGCACGCTGGGGGTCTGGCGCGCGGCCGATGCGCTGGTGGAGTGGCAGCTGGCGCGGCCGGGAATGCAGGAGGTGCGCTCGCTCAACCCCGTGGTCGGCGAGACCAACGATGGCTACCTCAACGATATCCGTGCCCGTCCGCTGCGGCCGGAACACGTGCGCCGGGCCCTGGACACGGCCTCGGTCGACAACGTCGAGGAGGGCGCCGTCGGCGCGGGCACCGGCACGATCGCGTTCGGCTGGAAGGGCGGCATCGGCACAAGCTCGCGCCGCCTCGATCCGGCGCGGGGCGGATACACGGTCGGCGTCCTGGTGCAGAGCAACTATGGCGGACGCCTGACGATCGGTGGCGTCGCCCTCGATGCCCTGCAGCCACGGCGCGTCGCCGCGCGGGAAGCGCCGCCTGCGCGCGGAGACGGCAGCATCATGATCGTGGTCGCCACCGACGCGCCGCTCGATGCGCGCCTGTTGCGGCGCCTGGCCACGCGCGCGCTGCTGGGCCTGGGTCGCACCGGCTCGTCGATGAGCAACGGCTCGGGCGACTACGTGATCGCCTTCTCCACCGCGGCGGGCCTGCGTGGTCCCGGTGGCGATGCGGCGCCGGGCCGGGTGGTCCTGTCCAACGATGCGATGACGCCGCTGTTCGAGGCAGTGGCCGAGGCCACGGAAGAAGCCATCGTCAACTCGTTGTTCCGGGCCCGCGACATGGATGGCCACCGCGGTGCGGTGCAGGCCCTCCCGCTCGAACGCGCGCTGCCGCTGCTCCGGCGCGAGGGCCAGGCAGCGGCGCCGCTGCGATAGCGCCCGTCCGCCGGCTCAGCGACGGTAGATCCAGTGCCGGGAAAGCACGAAACCGACCAGGCCCAGCACGATCTCGACCAGCGGCTTGCCCAGCCAGGCCCATTTCAGGCCCAGCACGTCGTCGATCGCGCCGACGGCGAAGGTGCTGACGGCGGTGGTGCACAGCCACATCAGCGCGAAACGCTGGAACTGCACCCGGCCCAGCGCGGTGTCGTCGCCGGCGAAGGTGAACTTGCCGTTGAGCCAGTAGCCCAGCATCGCGCCGCTGACCCGGCCAGTGATATTGGCCGGCTCGATCATCATGCCCAGGTGCGAGAGCCACACCGTCACGCCCCAGTCGAGCAGCCACTGCAGGCCTCCGATCACGAGGTAGTGCCCGCCCTGGCGCCGCAGGCTCATGGGCGAGGCTCCGCTGCGCGTGCGGTTGGACGGGGACCGGTCATGGGCGCCTAGGGTAGCGCCAGCCGGGTTAACGGAACATCGGCCGGCGGTTCCGGATCGCCACGCCGCAGGCACCGACGGGCAGACCGGTCCGCGCGCGATTCTGCGTACATGCGGGGAGCGCCTTAGAATTCCCGGTCCGGACCCGCTGGAAGCCCCATGAGCAATCCCCTGCACGTCGTGATCCTCGCCGCCGGCGAAGGCAAGCGCATGAAGTCGTCCCTGCCCAAGGTGCTGCAGAAGATCGCGGGGCGGCCGATGCTCGGGCATGTGATCGCGACCGCGCGCGCGCTCGCGCCCGCCGGCATCCACGTGGTGTACGGCCACGGCGGCGACCAGGTGCAGGCCGCGTTCGCCGACCAGGACGACCTGGTGTGGGCCGAGCAGGCGCGGCAGCTCGGTACCGGCCATGCCGTGCAGCAGGCGATGCCCGACGTGCCCGACGAGGCGCGCGTGCTGGTGATGTACGGCGACGCGCCGCTGTTCACCGCGGAGACGCTGCGGCGGCTGCTCGCGTCCGAGGGTCGCCTGGCCCTGCTCGCTACCCAGCTGGACAACCCCACCGGCTACGGCCGGATCCTGCGCGACGCACAGGGCCACGTCGCCGCCGTGGTCGAGGAGAAGGACGCCAGCGACGAGCAGCGCGCGATCGGCCTGGTCAACACCGGCGTGATCGCCGCCGACGCCACCGCGCTCAAGGACTGGCTCTCGAGACTGTCCAACGACAACGCGCAGGGCGAGTACTACCTTACCGACGTGGCCGGCATGGCCGCGGCCGACTTCACCGCGGCCGAGCTGGTGATCGTGGACGATGCGCGCGAGACCGAAGGCGCCAACGACCCCTGGCAGCTGGCGCAGCTCGAGCGCGCGTTCCAGCTGCGCGCGGTGCGGGCGCTGTGCCTGCAGGGTGCGCGCGTGGCCGATCCGGCGCGGCTCGACATCCGCGGCGAGGTGGTCGTGGGCCGTGACGTGGAGATCGATGCCGACGTGGTGTTCGAAGGCCGGGTGGAGCTGGGCGAGGGCGTGCGCATCGGCCCGTTCACGCGGCTCAAGGACGTGGTGCTCGGCGCGGGGACGGAGGTGCGCGCGCACTGCGATCTCGAGGGTGCGCGTGCGGAAGGCGCGGTGACCATCGGACCGTTCGCGCGCCTGCGGCCGGGCACGGTGCTGGCCGACGGCGTACACGTGGGCAACTTCGTCGAAACCAAGAACGCGCGCCTGGGCGTGGGCAGCAAGGCCAACCACCTGAGCTACCTGGGCGACGCCGAGGTGGGTGCCAAGGTGAACATCGGCGCCGGCACCATCACCTGCAACTACGATGGCGTGAACAAGTCGACCACCACGATCGGCGATGGCGCCTTCATCGGCTCCAACTCGGCGCTGGTCGCACCGGTCGCGATCGGCGAGGGCGCGACCATCGGCGCCGGCTCGGTGATCGGCATCGACGCCGCGCCGGGCAAGCTCACCGTGGCCCGCGCGCGCCAGGTGACGATCGAAGGCTGGGAAAGGCCGCAGAAGAAGTCCTAGCCACTCCGCCCGGCCCTGGCCCTGTGGGAGCGGCTTCAGCCGCGAATGCCTGCAACTCGGCGGCGAATGCATGCGACTTCGGTGGTGAATGCTGATTGCCGTCGGGGCGTTCGCGGCTGAAGCCGCTCCCACGGGCGGCTCACGAGCGGCGTAATCGCGCCGCCGCCCGCGCGCCAATAACGACAGGCGTGGACGCAGGCGTTCCAGCCCGCCGCGCGTGCGGACGCGTTGGTCACCGCCGAGGCATGGTTATCTTGCGACCGGCAGCACCATCGACACGCACAGCCCGCCGCCATCGCGGTTGAGCAGGGCGATGCGCCCGCCATGGGCTTCCGCGATCTCGCGGGCCAGGGCCAGGCCCAATCCGGTGCCGCTGCGCTTGGTCGAATAGAACGGCAGCAGCGCGTTGGCCAGCACCGACTCGTTCATGCCGCTGCCGCGGTCGAGCACGTCGATGCGCCAGCCTTCCGCGGTGCGGCGCACGGCCATCGCCACTGCATCGTGCGGGGTGCCCGACTCGTGCGCGTTCTTGAGCAGGTTCAACAGTGCCTGTTCGATCTGCGCGGGGTCGAAGTGCACGATCTCGTCGGGCACCACGCCCTCGATCGCGAACTCCACCTGGCTGCGCAGCTTCTCCACGAACTGCGCCAGCGCGATCGGCTCGCCGCGTGGCGTGGGCAGCTTGGCGAAGCGGGCGTAGTCGCGCAGGAAGCCTTCCAGGTGGCGGGCACGCTCCTCGATCGTGGCCAGCGCGAGCGGCAGCTTTTCGTACTGGCCGCGACGCAGCAGCTCGGCGCCCGAATGCGCGAGCGAGGCGATCGGCGCCAGCGAGTTGTTGAGCTCGTGGCTGATCACCCGGATCACCTTCTTCCAGGTCTGCACCTCTTGGCGACGCAGCTCGGCGGTCATCTGCCGCAACAGGACCAGCTCGTGGCGGCGACCGTTGAGGCGGAACATGCGCCGCGCCAGATGGTAGATGTCCTCGTGGTCCTCGTCGCCGACGGTGAACATGCCGTCGCCGCCGCGGGCGAAGGCCTCGTTCACCGCCGCTGGCGCCTGCTGCAGCAGCGCCTCGAGCGAACGCCCCTCGAGCCGCCGGCCGTCGCCCAGCATGCGCCGCGCGGCCAGGTTGCCCAGCACCACGTGCCGGCCCGGGTCCAGCAGCAGCATCGCCACCGGCGTGTTCTGCACCATGGTGTCGAGCAGCAGTTCGCGCTGCACCAGCGACAGCCGCTGTTCGCGCAGCGCCTGGCCGAGCGCGTTGTGCGCATCCACCAGTTCGATCAGGTCGCCGTAGCGGTCCCAGGTGATGCCGAAGCTGAAATCGCCGTCGCGATAGCCGGCCACGGTGCCGGCGAGCGCGCGGAACAGCGCGCGCAGCGGCACGAAGGTGCGCCAGACCACCAGGCCCATGAGCGCGCCGCTGGCCAGCGCGGCGCAGGCCGCGGCCAGCCACGGCGGCAGCCACGTCGTGAGCAGCGCGGTCAGCGCGGCGGTGGACGCGACCGCTACCAGCACCAGTGCGACCATGCGGATCGCCAGCGGCAGGACGCGGAGGATGCGCATGCCTAGGGCCTTCCAACGCTTGTGACATACGCCGCTGCTCGCGCCCGCGGGAGCGGCCCGTCGGTTGGACCACCCGTGGCCATGCGGCGCCGCATGGCTTGAGCTGACGGCCAGTCGGGCGCTGCGCCACGCAGCACCACCCGACGGCCACGGGAGATCCATGCGGCATGTGTCATTGGCATTGACAGGCCCTGTGTCAGCCGCGGGGGATGCCGTAGCGGTCCAGGCGCCGGTACAGCGCCTGCCGCGACATGCCCAGGTCCGCCGCCGCCTGCGCCATTACGCCACCGGCGCGCTGCAGCGCCGCTTCGATCATGGCGCGGTCGGGCTCGTCGCCGTGGCCGGGCGCGGTGCCGTCCGACGGCAGTGGCATCAGGCCCAGCGCGGACGCTTCGATCAGTTCGCCCGACAGCAGCGCCGCGCGCTGCACCGCGTTGCGCAGCTCGCGCACGTTGCCGGGCCAGGGGTGCTGGAGCAGCGCGCGCTCGGCGCCGGAGCCGAGCTTGCGCCCGGCAGGCAGGAAATGGCGCGCCAGCGGCAGGATGTCGCGCGGCCTGCGGGCCAGCGCCGGCAGGCGCAGTTCGATGCCGTTGAGGCGGTAGTACAGGTCCTCGCGGAAGCGACCCTCGGCGATCATCGTCGCCAGGTCGGCGTTGGTCGCGCTGACCACGCGCACCTTCGCGCTGCGCTCCTGGTGGCCGCCCAGGCGCTGGAAGCGGCCGGTCTCGAGCACGCGCAGCAGTTTGACCTGTCCGGCCGGCGGCAGCGTGCCGATCTCGTCCAGGAACAGGGTGCCGCCATCGGCGGCCTCGAAGCGGCCGACGCGCGCCTTGGTGCCCGCGCCGGTATAGGCGCCGGGCTCGGCGCCGAACAGCTCGGCCTCGATCAGCTCGCTGGGCAGCGCGCCGCAGTTCACCGCCACGAACGGACCGGACTTCACCGCCGAGTTGTAGTGGATGATCTCGGCGTACTTCTCCTTGCCGGCGCCGTTGGGGCCGCTGACCAGCACCGGCAGCTCCGAGCGCGCGACCTGCAGCGCCAGCGACAGCACCGTCTCGCTGGCCAGGTCGTCGTAGACCAGGCCGCGCAGGTCGTGCTGGCGCGCCATCGCCTCGCGCCGGCCGCGCTCGCCGGCGCTGCGCGCGGCGAGTTCGCGACGCGTTTCCACCAGTTCGAGCAGGTTGTTCACCGAGGCCAGCAGCTTGTGGTCGTCCCAGGGCTTGCCGATGTAGTCGGCGGCGCCGGCCTTGACCAGGTCCACCGCCGACTCCAGCCGCGTCCACGCGGTGAGCAGGATCACCGGCATGTCGGGGTGCCGGTCGCGGATCTCGCGGAACAGCGCCACGCCCTCGTCGCCACCGGTGGTGTCGGCGTGGAAGTTCATGTCCTGGATCACCAGGTCGATGCCGCCACGCTGCAGCAGCGCCAGGCCGGCGTCCGGGGTTTCGGCGCGCTCGACATCGATCTCGTGCAGCGAGAACAGCAGTTCCAGCGCGGTGCCGACGGACGGGTTGTCGTCAATGACCAGGAGGGTGGGCATGGGGAAGCGTGGGCAGGCCTGTGCGTATCGTAGCGATTGTCAGTCCGCGGCGCGGTGGCCGTAGCTGAGCACGCGGGTGATGGTCCAGCGCCCGTCGCGCAGCCGCCAGACCATGGTGAACTCCGCCAGGCCGTCGCAGGCCTGTGTGCCGGTCGCGCAGAAGCGATGGCGACCCTGCGAGATCGCGCCGAATCCCGCCACCGGATGGACCTGCAGGCTGCCCTCGACCAGCTGCCGCGTGTAGCGGCCGCAGGCATGGCGGCGGGTGTTGTCGAGCATCGCCTCCCGTGTCCAGGTGACGCCGCCGGTGTCGTGGTAGAACTCGACGTCTTCGTCGAAGTGCGCCGCGTGGCGCGCGAGGGCGGCCGGATCGGCGCACTGGTTGAACGCTGCGAAGACTTCGGCATCAAGGCCCGCGATCGTCGCGTCCAGCGCCGCATCGGCAGGCCCGCTGCCGGCGCAGGCGCCGGCGCAGAGAAGTCCCGCCACCAGGCCGGCCGTCGTTGCGCCCATGCGGGCGCGGTCACGATGCATGGTCGCCATGGTTCAGACGCTGCGCGTGGCGATGGCAGGCGGCACCGAGGCCGCGCGTCGCGCCGGGCCCAGCACCGAAGCCTGGCCGAGCAGCCACAGCGCCAGCGCGCCCAGCGGCAGGTAGTGCAGCGGCAGCCGCGCCAGCTCGTACTGGTTCATCAGCAGCTGGTTGATGCCGTAGGCGGCCAGCATGCCCAGCACGATGCCGATGGTCGCGAGCAGGAAGTTCTCGGTCTGGAAGTAGCGCAGGATCTGGCCCCTGGTCGCGCCCAGTGCGCGGCGCACGCCGATCTGCTTGGTGCGCTGCTGCACCCAGAAGCTGGCCAGGCCGACGATGCCCAGCGCGGTGATGAACAGCAGTCCCAGGCAGACGATGCCCAGCAGCCAGGCCATCGCCCTGGGCGCCTGGTAGAACTCCGCGCGCAGCGCCTGCATGGTCTTGGTGTTCTCCTCCAGCACGATGCGCTGGGGCCCGCTGGCGCGCAGGGTCTTGATCGCGGCCTCGAGGATCTCGTCGCGCCGCTCGGGCGAGGTGCGGATCACGTAGTTGCCGCCGACCGCGTAGGTCGGGCGGATCGGGAAGATCATGCTGTATTCGCGGGCCTCGGGGCCGCCCTGCAGGCTGGGGCGCACCAGGTGTTCGACCACGCCGACGATGCGGGTCGGCTCGTCGCCCCAGCTGTAGAAGTTCCTGCCGACCGCGTCCTCGCCCGGGAACAGGCGTTCGGCCATCTTGCGGGTGATGACCGCGGCGGGGATGCGCACCGGTCCTTCGGCACGATCCACGGCTTCGAACTCCAGGTACTCGTCGGGCTGGAACCAGCGGCCGGCGACCAGGCGCAGGCCCAGCGTGTCCATGAGCTGGTCCTCCGCCATGTAGACCGTCGCGACCATGTTGGACTGGGTCTGCTCGGTGCTCAGCCGCACGCCGCTGTTCCAGGACGAATTGGTGAAGGGCACCTGGTTGAGCACGGTGGCGGCGGTGACGCCGGGCATGCCGCGCAGCGCGGCCAGGTCGGTGCGGGTCTGCGCGGCGGCGTTGTCGTCGTTGCCGATGCCGGTGATCTGCACGCGCACCAGCTCGTCCTCGACCAGGCCGCTGGGCTCGTTAACGAACGTGATGCGCTCGCCGATCATGAACAGGGCGTTGCAGATGATCGCGCAGGTCAACGCAATCTCCAGCACGATCAGGGTGGCGGCGGTCTTGTGCCGCATCAGCGTGGAGAGGATGGGACGGATTTCCATGGTGGTCTCCGGGAAGGCGGCGGGCGCTACTGCGACTTGAGCTGCAGCGCGGGAGTGACCTGCATCGCGCGCCAGGCGGGCAGGATCCCCGCGAACAGGCTGGCGACGATGGCGAGCAGGAAGGTGGTCAGCAGCATGCCCAGGTCCAGGTGCGCGAGCTCGGCGTAGCTGGCCGGCTGCTGGCGCACGGCCCATAGTCCCAGCAGCGCCAGCCCCAGGCCGAGGATGCCGCCCGCCAGTCCGATGGTGCCGGCCTCGACCAGGCACTGCTTGAAGATCTCCGCGCGCGACGCGCCCAGTGCCCGGCGCACGCCGATCTCGCTGCTGCGCCGCAGGAACTTGGCCAGCAGCAGCCCGACCGTATTGAGCAGGCACACCAGCAGGAAGCCGAAGCCCAGCCACAGCTGCATCACCACGTCGGTGGGCACCACGCGGTTGAAGTCCAGCCACTCCATCACGCTGCGCAGGCGCACGTTGGTCGGGCGCTCGAAGCGTCCCGCCGCGCGCTGCTGCTCGGAGTAGCTGGTCAGGTAATCGTGGTAGGCCTTGCGCTTTTCCTCCGAGCCCAGCTCCACCCAGTACTGGATCCAGGCGCAGGGCACGTTGAGCGCGGTGTTGTCGCCGCGCGAATCGCCCCAGCAGTTCATGTTGCCGCTGCGGCCCATCTGCAGGTCGCGCGAGGTCGAGAACGGCAGGAACACGTCTTCAAGCTCGCCGTAGCGATCGCTGTTCATGTCGTAGAAGCGCGGGGTGGGGCGCCATTCGTCGATCACGCCGATCACGGTGAAATCGGTCTGGTCCAGGCGCAGGCGCTTGCCGACGCTGTCGCTGCCGCCGAACACGCGATCGTTGAGGTCGCTGGAGATCACCACCACCCGCGCACGCGACTCATCGTCCTGCTGCGACCAGCCGTTGCCGTACAGGAACGGCACCTGGAACATGGGGAAGAAGTCGGTGCTGGCGTAGCGCGCGTCGGAGAGAAACGGGGTCAGGTCGGCGCGGTCGGGCGTGACCGAGACGCCGCCGCCGGTCATCATCGCCTGGCGGTCGCCGCGCTTCTCGCGCAGCAGGGTTTCCGCGTCGGTCCGGGTGACCTGTTCGTTGGGCTCGCCGCCGGGGGTGTAGCCCTGCATGCCCTCGGGATCGAGCTGCACGTAGTACAGCTGTCCGCTCTTGCCCGGGAGCGGGTCGCCGGACAGGACGCGGAACACGGTCAGCGTGGTCATGCACGCGCCGATGCCCAGCGCGATCGCCAGCACCATCAGCGCGGTGAGCACGCGGTTGCGGCGGAAGCTGCGCAGTGCGAGGTTGAAGTAGTAGCCGAACATGGAAGGCTCCGGAAGCGGGCGTCGGCCCGCGGCGGGTGAGCGGTCTGTGCCTGGAAGCAGGGCCTAGGCGGTTTCGGCTTCGGCGTGGGCCGCGTGCGTCGCGCGCCCCAGGCCCGGCTCGATCGACAGGTCGGTGGCCATGCCGTCGACGATGTGCACGTTGCGCTGGGCGCGCGCGGCCAGTTCCGGGTCGTGGGTCACCATCACGATGGTGGTGCCGCGCGAATTGATGTCCTCCAGCAGCTCCATCACGCTGCGCGCCATCTGCGAGTCGAGGTTGCCGGTCGGTTCGTCGGCCAGCAGCAGGCGCGGCGAACCGGCCAGCGCGCGCGCGATCGCCGCGCGCTGCTGCTGGCCGCCCGACAGTTCGGCCGGGTAGTGTTTCATGCGCGAGCCCAGTCCGACCTGCGACAGCGCCTCCTCGATGCGCAGCTTGCGTTCGTTGCCGGGCATGCCGCGGTAGCGCAGCGGCACCTCGCAGTTGTCGAACAGGTTGAGGTCGGGGATCAGGTTGAAGCTCTGGAAGATGAAGCCGATCTTCTCGTTGCGCAGGCGCGAGCGCTGGTTGTCGTTGAGCCCCTTGACGTCCACGCCATCGAGCCGGTACTCGCCGCCGGTGAACGTCTCCAGCAGGCCGGCGATGTTGAGGAAGGTGGTCTTGCCCGAGCCCGACGGGCCGGTGACGGCGACGAACTCGCCATCGCGCACCTGCAGGTCGAGCGAGCGCAGGGCGTGGGTTTCGACGAGTTCGGTGCGGTAGACCTTGGTGACCTGGCGCATGTCGAGCATGGTGGATTCCTTCGAAGCGCTGCTGGGAAGAGGAAGACCATCCCGCCGCCGCGTCGTGCCCGGAGAGAGTCGGGCGCGGGCGGCAGCCGGGATGAAGGCGGGGCGGGCTCAGCCGACGCCGAAGCGGGCCGGCAGCTGCGAGCGCGCGACGTAGTGGTCCGGCGCCGGGCGCGCCCTGCGCTCGCCGTTGGCGGCGCGGCTTGCGCCGTCGACCGAGGCGTCGAACACGTACAGCTCGTGCAGGCGCAGCGGGACCGCATCGGTCAGCTGCTGGGCGGTCCAGTGCGGACGGGAGGGGAAGTGGGGGAAGGTGTGCATGTCATTGTCCCGAGATGCGGACGCGGTCCGCGTTGGCGAACTGGTCGGTGCCCGAGACGACGATGCGCTCGCCTTCCCGCAGTCCCGACACGATTTCCACGGCGTTGAGGCTGCTGGCCCCGGCCTGGATCGGGCGGCGGGTGGCACTGCTGCCCTCGACCACCCAGGCGATGCGGCCGCCGTCCTGTTCCAGGAACGGGCCACGCTCGACCATCAGCACGTCCTCGCGCGTGTCCAGCACGATGCGCGCGGACAGGCGCTGGTTCTGGCGCAGGTTCGGCGGCTGCTGGTCCTGCTCGAAGCGCAGCCGCGCGGTGACCTCGCCGTTGACCACTTCCGGCGACACCGCCGCGACCTTGGCCGCGTAGCGGGTGCCGGAACTGGTGACCTGCGCGGGCACGCCGATGGCGAGGTCGCGGGCGAAGCTTTCCGGCACGCGGATCTCGACCTCGAACACGCTCAGGTCGATCACGCCAAGCACCGGTGCGTTGATCGCGACGTTGGTGCCCTGCGCGACCTGCACCTGGCCCACCTGGCCGTCGAACGGCGCGCGCAGGGTGAGCGCGTCGACCTGGCGGCGCAGCTCGGCCACCACCGCCTGCTGGCGGTCGGCCAGCAGGCGCTTGTTGCGCGCGTCGATGCCGGCGCCCTGGCCCTGCAGCGAGAAGTCCCTGCGCGCCGCGGCCAGGCCCAGGTCGGCCTTCTTCAGGCCGTCGAGCGCGCGGTCGTACTCGTTCTTCGACACAGCGCCGCCTTCGAAGGCGCGCTGGTAGCGTTCGACGTCGCGCTGCGCGGCGGTGTGGTCGATCTGCGCCTGGTCGAGCAGCTTCTGCGCCTCGGAGCGGGTGAGCTGCGCATCGAGCACGGCACGGCTGGCTTCGCCTTCCAGGCTGGCCAGGGTGGATTCCTCCTGCACCAGCCGGCTGCGCAGCTCGGGGCTGTCGATCACGGCCAGCTCCTGCCCGGCCTCGACCACGTCGCCGGCCACGACCTTGAGCGACACGGTGCCACCGGCGATCGCGTACAGCGTGGGGCTGTTGGCGGTGATCACGCGACCGTCCGCGGACAGGTCGCGCACCAGGTCGCCGCGGGTCACCTCGGCGATGCGCACGCGCGAGGCGTCGTAGGACGAACTGCCCGAGGCCCAACCGCTGGCGACCCACGCCACCAGCGCGGCGATGGCCAGCGCCGCGCCACCGGCCAGCAGCCAGGTCCTGGGCACGCGGCGCAGCCCGGTCGGGCTGGCCAGGACCTGGTCCTGGGCGGAGGTGTCGCGGATGCGGGCTTGGATGTCCATGTCTGGATCTGGATGCAGGAAGGCGTACGGGGGTTGCACGCAATCACCGTGCCAACCTCCAAGTGCATGATTGGACTGCGAAATGCCAATGCGGCCGGTGTCCGGGCGGACGCCGCTCGTGTCCGGACGGACGGCGCTTTCCCGTAGACTTGCTGGACAATCGAGGAGTAGCGGATACATGTGCGGCATCGTCGGCGCGATCGCGGATCGCGATGTGGTTCCCGTCCTGATCGACGGGCTGAAGCGTCTGGAATACCGCGGCTACGACTCCGCCGGCATCGCCCTGGTCGCCGATGGCGACGTGCGCCGCGTGCGCCGCACCGGGCGCGTGGCCGAGATGGAGGCCGCCGCGCAGGGCGAGGGCGTGCACGCGACGCTCGGCATCGGCCACACCCGCTGGGCCACGCACGGCGGCGTCACCGAAGCCAATGCGCACCCGCACATCAGCCACGGCGTGGCGCTGGTGCACAACGGCATCATCGAGAACCACGAGGAGCAGCGCGCGCGCCTGCAGCAGCTCGGCTACGCGTTCGAGTCGCAGACCGACACCGAGGTGATCGCGCACTTGATCCACCACTACCTCGCGTCCGGCGACGACCTGCTCGGCGCGCTGCAGCGCGCGGTCAAGGAACTGCACGGCGCCTACGCGCTGGCGGTGATCAGCCGCAAGGAGCCCGGCCGCATGGTGGTCGCCCGCATGGGCTGCCCGCTGCTGGTGGGACTGGGCGAGGGCGAGAATTTCGTGGCCTCCGACGTCTCGGCGATCCTGCAGGCCACGCGCCGCGTGATCTTCCTTGAGGAGGGCGACACCGCCGAGATCACCCGCGACGGCGTGCGCGTGTACGACGCGCAGGATGCGCAGGTCGAACGCGACGAGCACCTGTCGGACGTTTCGCTGGCGTCGCTCGAGCTCGGCCCCTACCGGCACTTCATGCAGAAGGAGATCCACGAGCAGCCGCGCGCCATCGGCGACACGCTCGAAGCGATCATCGACGCCAACGGCTTCGAGCCGGCGCTGTTCGGCAAGAACGCCGAAGGAGTCCTGCGCGAGGTGGAGGGCGTGCAGATCCTCGCCTGCGGCACCAGCTTCTATGCCGGATCGGTCGCGCGCTACTGGATCGAGTCGATCGGCGGCCTGCCCTGCAGCGTCGAGATCGCCAGCGAATATCGCTATCGCAAGGCGGTGGCGAACCCGAGGCACCTGATCGTCACCATCTCCCAGTCGGGCGAGACGCTCGACACGATGGAAGCGCTCAAGTACGCCAAGTCGCTGGGGCACGAGCACACGCTGTCGATCTGCAACGTGCCCGAGAGCGCGATCCCACGCGCCAGCAGGCTGGTCTTCTACACCCGCGCAGGCGCCGAGATCGGCGTGGCGTCGACCAAGGCGTTCACCACCCAGCTGGTGGGCCTGTTCGCGCTGGCCGCCACGCTGGCCAAGTTGAACGGCCGACTCGACGCGGAGAAGGAAGCCGGATACATCGAGGCGCTGCGCCACCTGCCCGGCAGCATCCAGCACGCGCTCAACCTGGAGCCGCAGATCGCCTCATGGGCCGAACGCTTCGCACCGAAGCAGCATGCCTTGTTCCTCGGTCGCGGCGTGCACTATCCGATCGCGCTGGAAGGCGCGCTCAAGCTCAAGGAAATCTCCTACATCCACGCCGAGGCCTATCCGGCCGGCGAGCTCAAGCACGGCCCGCTGGCGCTGGTGGATGCGGCGATGCCGGTCGTCGTGATCGCGCCCAACGACGGCCTGCTGGAGAAGGTGAAGTCGAACATGCAGGAAGTGCGCGCGCGCGGCGGCGAGCTGTTCGTGTTCACCGATGCCGACAGCAACTTCAGCGAGTCCGAGGGCGTGCACGTGATCCGCACGCCGCGCCATGTCGGCGTGCTCAGTCCGATCGTGCACACCATCCCGGTGCAGATGCTGGCCTACCACGTCGCGCTGGCACGCGGCACCGACGTGGACAAGCCGCGCAACCTGGCCAAGGCGGTCACGGTCGAATAGGCCGCGGCGGCCGGACCGGCCGCCTGCGGGAAAGCCGTGCTGCCGGCCCGCATGCGATGCGGATCGGCGCAGGCGTCATGCGCGACGGAGGGGAACGGCTGCGCTTGTGACCGGCGCGCGCAGCGCATCGCATCGCACAGACGCGTGCAGGTGACCCGGGCTTGCGGGTCGGGTAGTTCGCGAGGGCTTCGCTGCGAGTTTTCGCCCGCGAGGGCGGACTGCCGCGGCGCGCGCCTCAGCCGCCGCAGCCGCCGCAGCAGGTCGAGGCCTGGCGTTCGATCGCCTGCTCCGGCACCGCGATGCCGGCGCGAGCCAGGCCCGCGGCGATGTCGCCTTCGGCCAGCGTGGTCGAGAGGCGCAGGGTGCGGCTGAGCGCATCGAAGTCGGCCAGCGCCGACGGATCCTGCGACTGCAGCTGCTGCTCCAGCGAGGCCAGGTCGATGCGGCCGGTGTCGAGCTGTACGTGGAATTGCATGGGGCTTCCTCGGTAACGATGACGGTGACGGCCATGGCCGACGGCTGCGCCAGCATGTGCGCCGCCGCCTCCGCCCGCCTTGATCTGGATCAGTCGACGGGCGCCGGATGCGCGGCCCGTGACCCAGGTCAAGACCGCTCCGAATCCGGACATTTTGTCCATTCCCCGCCGTATCGAACCGCGCTGCAATGGCGCCACGAACGGAGGATCAGAGATGAAGAGCAAGGTGTTGTACCTGGGCGTGGCGGCCGTGCTGGCGCAGCTTGCCGGCGGCGTCGCATGGGCCGCGAACGAGGCGGCATCGCCGACGGAAGAGCGCGTGGTCAACCTCGACACGCTGGTCGTGGTGGGCGTGGCCCCGGTGGCCTCGCTGACCTGGGTGACCGATCCGCGCCTGCCGCGCCAGCCGGTGCCGGCCAGCGATGGCGCCGACTACCTCAAGACCGTGCCGGGTTTCGCCACCTTGCGCAGCGGCGGCACCAATGGCGATCCGGTGCTGCGCGGCCAGTTCGGCTCGCGCCTGAACCTGCTCGCCGGCGACGGCGCCCTGATGGGCGCCTGCCCGTCGCGCATGGACAATGCGATGTCCTACGTCTCGCCGGAAACCTACGACCGGCTGACCATCGTCAAGGGGCCGCAGACGGTGCTGTGGGGCGGCGGCGCCTCGGCCGGCACGGTGCGCTTCGAGCGCGAGATCCCGTACTTCGACGAACCCGGCCTGCGCCTGGACGGCAGCGCCATGTTCGCCAGCCACGGCCGCAACGACCAGGTGATCAACGCCCTGGCCGGCAACCCGCAGGTGTATGGACGGCTGACTGCCAACCGGTCCGAGTCGGGCGACTACGAGGACGGCGCCGGCCGTGCCGTGCCCTCGGCCTGGGACAAGTGGAATGCCGACGCGGCGATCGGCTGGACGCCGGACCCGGACACGGTGCTGGAAGCCAGCGTCGGCACCGGCGATGGGCAGGCGCGCTACGCCGGGCGCGGCATGGACGGCACGCAGTTCGACCGCACCACCTACGGCCTGCGCTTCGAGAAGAAGGGCATGGAGGGTCGCCTGCGCGAAATCGCCGCGAACGCCTACTACAACGACGTCGACCACGTGATGGACAACTACACGCTGCGCGATCCGGACCCCAATGGCACGATGCCCATGCCGATGGCCAGCAACGTCGCCCATCGCACCAGCGGCGGCCGCGTGGCGCTGGGCTTCGGCGGCGAACACTGGGACCTGACCGCAGGCCTGGACGCGCGCAGCAGCCGCCATGCGCGCCGCAGCGCGATGGGCCGCGACCGGTACCTGGCGCAGCCGTGGACGGTGGACGCGCGCTTCCGCCAGGCCGGCGCCTTCGCCGAACTGCACTGGCACCTGGACGCGCGCAACCATGTGATCGCCGGCGCGCGCGTGGACCGCGCCGAGGCCGAGGATCGCCGCGCCAGCACCGGCGGCATGATGCCGATGCCCAATCCCACTGCCGGGCAGACCCGTTCGGAAACGCTGCCTTCGGCCTTCGTGCGCTTCGAGCAGGACATCGAAGGCCAGCCGCTGCGCTGGTACGCCGGCGTCGGCCACACCCAGCGCATGCCCGACTACTGGGAGCTGTTCTCGCCCACTCGCGGCCCCGACGGCGCGGCCAACGCCTTCGCCGGCGTACAGCCCGAGCGCACCACCCAGCTCGATGTCGGCATGCGCTACGCCGGCAAGCGCGTCGACGCCTGGGTCTCGGCCTACGCCGGGCGCATGACCGACTACATCGCCTTCGACTACATGAGCGGCATGGCCGGAACGACCACGCGGGCGCGCAATGCCGATGCGGACATCCGCGGCGGCGAGGCGGGCGTGGAGTGGCGCATGGCCGAGCACTGGAAGCTGGGCGGCACGGTGGCGTACTCGTGGGGCGAACTGGCCGACAGCGGCCAGGCCCTGCCGCAGATGCCGCCGCTGGAGGCGCGCCTGAACGCCGGTTACGACAACGGCACCTGGTCGGCCAGTGCGCTGCTGCGCGCGGTGGCCTCGCAGGACCGGGTCAGTCCCGCGCTGGGCAACGTGGTCGGCCGCGACCTGGGTCCCAGCAGCGGCTTTGCGGTGTTCTCGCTCAACGGCGCCTGGCGCATCAACGACACGCTGCGCCTGGCCGCCGGCATCGACAACCTGTTCGACCGCGATTACGCCGAACACCTCAACCTGGCCGGCAACAGTGCCTTCGGCTACCCGGCCGACCCGGTGCGGATCCACGAGCCGGGCCGCACCGCATGGGTCAAGCTCAGCGCCAGCCTCTAGGGGCGCCTGCGCGGGCCGCGTGGGCGCGGCCACCGGAGCTTCATCCGGGCGGCGTGGTCCCGCCGCCCGGCCCCGGGCCCCGCCCCCCCCGCCCGCGCCCGGGGGGGGGC
>JAEWZE010000173.1 GCA_023395465.1 Pseudomonadota bacterium | reverse complement strand
CCGGACCGAGCTCTCCCGTCAGCGGACCCCGCGTCCGAACACCACGACCTCGAAGGTCTGGATCAGGATCAGCACGTCGAACAGCAGGTTGTGGTTCTTCACGTAGAACAGGTCGTACTTGAGCTTCTCCTCGGCGTCCTGCTTGGAGGCGCCGTAGGCGTAGCGCAGCTGCGCCCAGCCGGCCAGGCCGGGGCGCACGCAGTGGCGCAGGCTGTAGTAGCGCAGGTCCGCGTCCAGTTCGGAGACGAACTCGGGCCGCTCCGGGCGCGGCCCGACGATGCTCATGTCGCCGCGCAGGATGTTCCACAGCTGCGGCAGCTCGTCCAGGCGGGTGCGGCGGATGATCCGGCCGACCCGGGTGATGCGGTCGTCGTTCTTGCCGGCCCAGCGGGCCACGCCGTCGCGTTCGGCGTCGGTGCGCATGCTGCGGAACTTCACCAGGGGGAACACCGAGCCGAGCAGGCCCACGCGGTCCTGCCGGTAGAGGATCGGCTGCCCTGCACCGGATTCGATCCGGATCGCCAGCGCCACCAGCAGCAGCAGCGGCCAGGTGAATGCGAGGACGACCAGCGAGGCGATCACGTCCATCGCGCGCTTGCTGACCTGGCGGCCCAGCGAACTGTCGAAGCCGCCGGAAAACACCAGCCAGGACGGGTCGGTGAGGCTGAGCTTGATCTTGCCGGCCTCGCGCTCGAAGAAGGAGGCCAGGTCGGTCACCTGCACGCCGATCTGCTTGCACTGCAGCAGGTCCTGCATCGGCAGGCCGCCGCGGCGGTCGTCGGGCCCGAACACGATCTCGTCGATGCGGTGGAGCAGGGCCCATTCGGCCAGAGGCGTGTCGATGGCCACCAGCTTGTCGGGGCCGACGGCGCTGGCCTCGTTGCCGCAGCGCACGTAGCCGACCACGCGGAAGCGGCGGCGATCGGCCTGGCGGCGCAGGCGCTGTTCGATCAGTGCCGCCCGGTCGCCCGAACCCAGGACCAGGACCCGTTGCTTCAGCGCCTCCATGTCGACCAGGCGATCTGACGCCGCGCGCAGGCCGGTGACCAGCAGGAAGCCGAACACCAGCGCCAGGCTGAGGATGCCGCGGCCCAGTTCCAGCGGCGGAAAGGCATAGAACAGCACGAGCAGGGCGAAGGTGCCGAACATGAAGCCGACCGCCTGGCGGACCAGCGAACCGGTCCAGCTCTCGCGCAGGTGCGGCTGGTACAGGCCCATGGTGGTCATGCCCAGCACGACCAGCACCGCGAACAGCAGCGCGCGCAGGCCCTGCAGCCACAGCGAGGCAGACCCCAGGGGTTCGGGATCGCTGATGAAGCGCACGTAGATCGCCAGGAACACGGCGCCCACCAGCAACAGGATCTCCAGCGCGATGATCAGCGCCAGCCAGCGCGATGCGGTGCGGCGCATGAAGCGCGGCATCAGGCTGGCGGCCCGGCGCGCGGCGGGCGCCTGCACGATGTCGTTGAATTCGGCCTTGCTCATATGCTTCTGGTTCCCCTGGCGGCGCCCGCATGGCCATGGGCCGCATCCGGTGCGCGTGCCGGCCGGCGATCTGCCTGTCCGTCTACGGTGCCGGGGGATCGACCCGGGGCCGCCGCTTGGCGGCCGCCCGGTCCTGCCGGCGTTGTCCTGACCTAAACAGACGCAAGGACTGGCGGGGAGGGGACACGCGCCGGTGGGATCGACCGCGCGGGTGCGCCGTCGCGGGATGCCGGGGACGAGTGGCCTTGCGGCATGCGGAGGGTGCGCCGCGTGCGCCGCGTGCGGCCGTGGTCGCGGCGGGTCGCAGGCGGGGCGATCGGGCCTTGGACAAGGGCGCGGCCGAACGCCCGAACGCCCGAACGCAGGGAACTGTCCGCCGGCAGCCGGCCGGCGGACCGGGCGGTCAGCCGCCGGGGGCCAGCGGCGCCGCGCCGTTGCGGCGACGGCCGCTGTTGCCGGCGTAGGTCTGCTTCCAGTGGCGCATCAGCTCGCGCAGGGCCTGCGGCTGGTTGGTCGGGGTCGCCTCGCCGGCCTGGTTGCGGGTGTTCTCGCCATGGCAGCCGGCGCAGGTGCGGATCTCGCCGGCCTGCATGGTCACCCAGACGCGCTCGCGCACCACCGGTTCGCCGTTCGGATCGACGGTCTGCCAGCTCAGGGCGCGATTGGCCGGGACGAACGCGGCGGTGGAGCCGTCGGCCGCGATCCTGACGCTGCCGGCCGGGCCGGTGCTGTTGGGCAGGTTGGCCGCGACGCTCATCGGCTGCGCCACGGGCCGGCGCCCGCGGATGTTGTTGCCGTAGCCGCGCACCAGGTTGGCCTGCACGATCTGGTAGTGGGCGATGTCGTAGACGCGACCGTTGCCGCGGGTCTTGCGCACCCCGCCGGGCACCTGCAGGTTGAACGGCTGCTGGGTGTCGCCGCGGTCGCGGCTGGTCTGGTTGCGGGTGACGATCAGGGCGAGCTCGTTGCTGCGCAGCCAGTCGCGCAGCGCCGCTTCGTTGATGCCTTCGGCGGTGAGCACGGCACGCTCGGGCGAGGGAATGGCCGGATGCGCGGTCGCCGGCGGCGGCGTGCGCGCCGCCACTTCCACGGCTTCCAGTTCCCACAGCTCGCCGCTGTACTCGCGCGGCGTGGCGGCGTCGGTCCACCACGAGACGGTCTTGCGGATGCCCGGGGTGAGCGCGGTGCCGGCCACGAACATGCCCGACGCATCCGCGTTGAGCTGGTGCAGGCGCAGCCTGGAGGAGCCGCCGAACGTGGCATCGGGCGTGTAGCTGGCCACCATGTCGCCCGAGCCGAGCGGCAGGGGATTGCGGAACCGGCCGCCCGGCAGGCCGTTGCTGCCCGTGGCGGGGCTGGCGTCGGTGATCGTCATCTGCTCGGCGTTGAGGGTCGGTCCACCTGCGATGCGCACGATCTGGTTGGTGGAGCCTTCAGCGAACTCCCGCGCATAGATGCCGTAGTAGATGCCAGGTTCGACCCGGCTCTCGCGGATGTGGAAGATGCCGCCGTCCATCCGGATGTGCTTGCGGTTGGCGAAGTTGGCCAGGGACACGTTGTCCGACAGCGCGCCGTCGTCCATGAACGCGCGTGGCAGGTAGCCATAGTCGCCGACCAGTTCCTGGCGGCCGATATGGTTGAGGGTGAGTTCGTCGGTGCCGTCCTGGTTCATCTGCCAGGGCGCGAAGAGGTTGTAGGTATGCCCGCCCACGCGGCCATAGGGCGAAGTGGACTCCTGCCTGCGCTCGGGGAAGGTGTCGCGCACCAGGCCGATGCGCGTGGCGTTGGCCGCTTCGCTCGAGAAGTTGAACGGGTCGAAGGTATAGCCAAGATAGATCGAGCCGTCCTGCTGCTGGTCGTGCTGCAGGTGGTCCCAGCGGGTGAAGATGACCCGGCCGAAGCTGTCGATGGTCGGGCTGAAGGCGCCGCTGGGCACGTGGTTGAGCAGCGACACCCGGCCGGTCGCGACCTCCAGCTTGAAGATGCCGATGACGGTCGGCGTGCTCTCGTACTCGTCCAGGTTCGGATAGAGGTGGGCTTCGCCGCGGCGCGGGCTGTCGGAGGTGAACAGGATGTCGCCGTCGCTGGTGTAGAGCGGCGAGACGTTGTTGTAGCCGGCCGGCTGGCTGGCGACCCGGGTGATGCTTGCGGTCTGGCCGCGTGCCAGCCCGGTGACCTCGTACAGCTGCCACTTCGCGCTGATCGCTCCGTAGCGCTGCGTCGGCGCGCCCACCACCATGCTGAAGATGGCGCGGTCGCCGCTCCAGTGCACGGTTGGTTCGCGCACCGCGATGGCGTTGGCGCCCTGGAGGCCGTCCATGCCGAAGCCCGCTTCGCGGGTCAGGTTGCGCAGCACGCCGTCGGGGTAGCGGATCATCAGGTCGCCGCCGCGCAGCGCCGAACCCATGCCGGGCATGTGGTTGGCGAAGCTCGACAGGCGGCTGGCGAACGGATCGCCCCCCGCCGTGGGCACCTGGGTGACGAACAGGATCGGGTTGGAGATGGCCTTGGCGACGCGGGGCGCTGCGCTGGCCTGGCGCGGGGACTGCGCCTGCGGCGCCGGCGCGGACGCCGCTGCCGCCTGGGGGGGCGTGTCGCCGGCCTGGATGGCCTGCTGCGGCACCGGCGAGCAGCCGGCCAAGGCCAGCGCGAGGCCGGCGAGGGCCGGAAGGACGGAAGCCCGGAAAAGAAGTCTCATGGGGAATGTGCCACCTGGCCGGAACCGGAAAAGGTATGGGCGCCGCGAACGGAAGGGCCTGTCACGGCTTCCCTGCACCCGGCCGGCATGGCGCTGCCGGCCTGGCCCACGTCACCAGGACGTGGCCCTCTGGCCTCCGATTGCGCGTCCTTCCCCCTGAGAAGACGAGCGATCATAGGCGCCCGGTCCGTCGTTCAGCAAAATAAAGGCTGAACGAAGGCTGGCGTCAAGCGATGGCGTGGAATGGCGGTCTGCGGGCGCGGCGTGCCCGCTGGCGTCACATCTGGCGTGTGACGCAGGTCCGATGTCGCGCTGCTACCGGTTGCGGTAGGTGACGGTCAGGTACAGGACGTTCTGCCGGCTGTCGCCGTACAGGCCATCGTCGGAGCGCCGGTAATGCAGGTAGTCCAGGCGGCTGCTCCAGTGGCGCGTCCAGGTCTTGCTGACGCCGAACCCGACGCGTTCGTCCTTGGTGCGCACGTCGATGTCGGTGAAGGTCGAACGCGCCACGTCGGCGAACGAGTGCAGGTCCCAGGTCGGCGAAAGCTGGTAGGACAGCTGCATGACCACGCCGCGACGGGTCTCGTCGAAAGCGCCGGTGTCGACGAAGTCGACCCGCTCGTAGTAGGGCCCCACGCTGAGCCCGATGCGCTCGTGCCGATACATGTAGGTGAGGTCGATCCGGTCGTCCTCGTAGATCGAGGCATTGACCGCCGAGGACGCCGTCGACAGCCGGTCGGGCACTTCGACCGCCACGCCGATGCCCTGGAGCGCGGAGTCCGAGGAATCCGTCAACTGGTGGGCGACGCCGAGCGAGACGGCATTGCGCGGGCTGATGCGCCATTCGCCGGCGCCCCGGACCATCGGATGGGAGGTCGAACTGCCGTCGGCGTAGTCCACCCAGGTGTAGCCGGCGTCCAGCGCGAAGCTGACGCGGGCGAGGTTCTTCTGGTAGCGCAGGTAGCCCTCGTAGCGCCGGTAGTCGCGCGCGGCGACGGCGTTGTCGAAATCGACTTCCTGGCCGCGCGCGCTGAGCGTCAGGCTGCTGGTCGGGTCCAGTTCGCGGATCGCGTGCAGCGACGCGCTGATCCGTTCGGACTCGAATTCGTCGGCTTCCTCGGCGTTGCTGTTGATCCAGCGCAGTTCGGCGCGGCCGCGCACGGCCTGGTTCCAGTTGAAGTGGAGGTTGGGGCCCGCCGACAGCACGTTGACGCGCTGGCGGTTGTTGGTCGAGTCGGGCGCGAAGCGGTCGATCGGCCGCATTTCCAGGCTGTCCTCGACGGTGAAGCTCAGCGTCTCGGGCACCAGGAACCAGTTCAGCCTGCCGGCCAGGCTGGTTTCGAGCGCGTTCGATTGCGGCCCGTCGACGTAGTTCCAGTACTCGAAGCGGCCGCCGAAGTTGGCCTGCACGGTCGAGGTCTCCTCGGACACGACCACGCCGAAGCCGGCGCGCAGCGCGCTCGAGCTGGCCGGGTCGGTCGACGACATCAGCACGTTGTCGTTGCGCTCGATGCCCATGTCGGCCACGTAGTCGATGCGCACCGCATGCGCATGCAGCGGGACCACCACGAGCGCGGCGGCGCAGGCGACGGGAAGGCACTTCCTGCGGATTCTCATGGGGGCGCCCCGGTTCATGCCGCTGCCTCAGTAGATGTTGTTGAACACGACGCCGGCGAGCTTGTCCGGGTCGAAACTCGCCGCCGCCTCGTCGATGCGCTCGACCGCGGCCTGGCCGTAGCCGGCGACGACGACGATCAGGTCGGCCAGGTCGGACAGGATCCTCGCGTCGGGCGAGTTGAGCACCGGCGGGCTGTCGAGGATGACGTAGCGGTTGGCCTGGGTGCCGCGCAGCGAGTCGATCATCATGCGCATGCGGCTCGAGCTGAAGTACTCGCCTGTGGTCTCTCGCGAGCTGCCGCTGGGGATCAGCTTGAGCCGCGGCAGGCCGGTGTCGTACTGGATGGCCGACAGCTCGCCGACGCTGCCGTCGAGGTAGTCCATGACCCCGCCGTTGGCGACGTCGACCGAGAGCGCCGCGTGTTGCGCGGGATGCAGGGCGTCGCAGTCGACCAGCAGCGCGGTCTTGCTTTCGTCGAACGCGAACGCGGCCGCCAGGTTGCGCGCGACGAAGCTGCCGCCGCATCCCTGCTGCACCGGCGCCACCAGGGTGACGAAGTTGCGTTCCCGGCCGAGCGCGAGCAGCTTGGTCCGCAAACCGCGGAAGGCGTCGGCCTGGGCGCGGACGGAATCGTTGCGGTGGATCAGCTTGCGCTCCTCCAGCGCGATCGGCGTCAGGGGATGCAGGGCCCCGTCGGCGCGCGTGATCGAACGCGATTCCGCTTCGTCCGGGACTGGGGTGTTCAACGCATCGCGGCGTGCATTCACTAACGTCTGCTCCATGGGTTCTTCGACGCAACGGTCGTGATCAACCGTTGGTCATCTTGTAGGCGTAGGTGACCGCGTACAGCAGCAGCACCGCCAGCACCATGCAGGTGCCCACCGTCAGGTTGAAGACCTGCCTGCGCCGCTCGCGCGGCGAGGGATAGGCCGGGATCGTCGCCAGCAGCGGGTAGCGGCTCCTGGCTTCGATCAGCTGCGGGCTGCGCACGCGCGGGTCGAAGCGCACCAGCAGCCACAGCAGGCCGAACGGGATCGCGACGGCGGCCAGCAGCCCGGCCGAGGCGATGTGCATGAAGCGCAGGCCGGTGGGTCGCAGTGGCATGGTGGCCGGGTCCTGGACCCGCAGGGTCAGGCCGCGGTTCTCCAGGTCCAGGCCCATCGACACGCGGGCGTTCTCGCGCCGGCGCAGCAGGTCCTGGTAGATCTCGCGGTTGACCTCGTAGTCGCGGGTGAGTTCGGCCAGCACGCTTTCGGACGCCGCGATGCGGCGGCTGCGGTCCAGTTCACCCTGGAGCAGGCTCTCGGCCACGTTCATGCGCGAGCGCGTGCCGGCGACCTCGCGCCGCGTCTGCGCCAGCTGGCTGCGCAGCTCCTGGTAGAGCGGGTTGAGCTGGGAATCCTCCGAGCCGGTCGGCGACTGGCCGCTGGCGGCGCGGTCGCGCTCCTGGACCAGCTGCCGCTGCACGTCCTCCATCTGGTGGCGCACGCGCAGCACGTCCGGATGGCGGTCGGTGTAGGTCAGCAGCAGGCGGTCGAGCTCGGCCTGCAGTTCGATCAGGCGCGTGCGGTAAAGCGTCTCGCGCGTCTGCACCGAGGTGACGGCCGATTCGCCCGACAGCTGCGAGGCGATCGAGCCCTCGCGCGACTGCTGTTCCAGCAGGGCCATGCGCGTCTGCTCCACCTGGGTACGCAGCGCCGAGATGCGCGAGTGCACGTCTGTCGCGCTGCCGGGCTGGGCGTCGGCGTTGCGCGAGCGGTACTCCTGCAGGTTGTCTTCCGCATCGGTGAGCTTGCGGTGGTACTCCTGCACCTGCTTCTCGATGAACTCGTAGGCCTCGCGGCTCTCGCGGCTCTTGGTGGCGAGTGTCTCGCTGATGAACATCGCGCCCATCATCTCGGTGACGCGGTGCGCGCGTTCGGGATCGTTGTCGCGGTAGGTGATCTGGACCAGGTCGGCGCGCGGGCTAGTGACGAGGGTGCGCCCCTGGATCTCCTCGATCAGGCGGTCCTTCTGCAACGGGCTCATGTTGGCCGCGTCCCAGCCGCCTTGCTCCACGATCTGCGACAGCACCTTGCGGCCGTACACGATCTGGCGGGCCATGCCGGCGCGATCGGTGACACCGGTCGGAACCGCGCGGCCTTCGAGCAGCGGCTGGATGATGTCGCTTTCCTGGGCCAGAATCGTCACCGAGACCTGGTAGTTGCGGCCGACCACGAACAGGCCGATCACGAAGGTCAGCAGCGCGATGAGCGCGAAGATCGCGGTCAGCACGACGATGCGGCGGCGTCCTTCCTTCAGGACCAGCTTGACGTACTCGATCGGGGAGATGATCGGGCTGGCCGGGCCGGCCGTCGTCGCCGCACGCTGGGGTACGGGCAGGGTGCTCGGCTGCATCAGAACGCCCGCTCCGGCACGGTGATGACGTCGCCCGGGGCGACCTTGAAGTTGGTGCTCAGGTCGCCGCGGTTGATGATCCTGTCGAGGCGGATGGCGTAGCTGGTGGTCTCATCGCCGTTCTTGCGGTACAGGCTGGAGCGGTCGGGGGCGGCGAACTCGTTCACGCCGCCGGCGGCCAGCACCGCGTCGAGCACGGTCATGCCCTGGCGGTAGGGGATCGAGACCGGCTGGCGCACCGCACCGGTCACGCGCACCCGGGACAGATATTCATGGCTGCGCAGGTCGGTCAGGATCACCGCCACCTGCGGGTCGCGCACGTAGGCCGACAGCTTTTCCTGGATGTCCGCGGCGACCTCGCTCGGGGTGCGGCCGCCGGCCATCACGTCGCCGACCAGCGGCACCGAGATCTTGCCGTCCGGACGCACCGGGACGTTGATGCCGAGTTCGGGGTTGCGCCAGACGGCGACCTGGACCACGTCGTCCACGCCGATGGCGTAGTCGTCCACCGGGCCCTGGTCGGGCATGGGCGGCGCTTCGGCCAGTCCGCCGCCGGTGGCGCATGCCGCCAGCATGGCGGCCAGCAGCATCACGATCACTTGCCTCAACATGCGCATCTGCAAACCCCGCTTGATTTCCGATGCCATGAATAACGCGGAATCGCGGCAATAACGGTCACGGCGGGGGGCGGCGGGTTCAGGCTCCGTGGTAGCTGCGGTACCACTCCACGAATCGCGCCACGCCGCTCTCGATGGAGGTCGACGGCACGTAGCCGGTGTCGCGCTGCAGGGCGGCGACGTCGGCCTCGGTGTCGGCCACGTCGCCCGGCTGCATCGGCAGCAGGTTCTTCTCCGCCTTGCGCCCCAGGCACTGCTCGAGCACCTCGATGTAGCGCAGCAGCTGCACCGGCTGGTGGTTGCCGATGTTGTAGACGCGGTACGGCGCGCTCGACGAGCCCGGGTTGGGCAGCAGCGGGTCGTAGGCTGGATCGGGGCCGGGCACGCGATCGAGGGTGCGGATCACGCCTTCGACGATGTCGTCGATGTAGGTGAAGTCGCGCGTGTGGTGGCCGTGGTTGAACACGTCGATCGGCCGGCCTTCGAGGATGTTCTTCGTGAACAGGAACAGCGCCATGTCCGGCCGGCCCCAGGGGCCGTACACGGTGAAGAAGCGCAGGCCTGTGGTGGGCAGGCCGAACAGGTGGCTGTAGGTGTGCGCCATCAGCTCGTTGGCCTTCTTGGTCGCCGCGTACAGGCTCACCGGGTGGTCGACGCTGTCCTCGACCGCGAACGGCAGCTTGCGGTTGGCGCCATAGACTGAGCTCGACGAGGCGTAGACCAGATGCTCGATGCCGCCATGGCGGCAGGATTCGAGGATGTTGGTGAAGCCGACGATGTTGCTGTCGATGTAAGCGTGCGGATTCTCCAGCGAGTAGCGCACGCCCGCCTGCGCGGCGAGGTTGACCACCCGCTGCGGACGGAAGTTGGCGAACGCGCGCTCGAGCGTGCCGCGGTCCTCCAGCGAACCCTGCACGAACGAGAAGCCGGGCCGCGGCAGCAGCCGCTCCAGCCGGGCCTGCTTGAGTGCCGGATCGTAGTAGTTGTTGAGGTTGTCGTAGCCGAGTACCTCGTCGCCGCGTTCGATCAGGCGGTGGCTCAGGTGGGAACCGATGAAGCCGGCGGCGCCGGTGACGAGTACGCGCATTCGAATGTCCGGTTGTGGGTCAGAGGCAGCCGTCGACGCGGTCGCGCGGGAGCGCGCGCTTGACGTCGAACACCACCGCATCGGGCTTGCCGAAAGCATGCACGCCATCGGCGCCCAGCGCCACGAACTGGCGGTGCGCGACCGCCAGGATCACGGCGTCGTACCCTCCCGGCGCCGGCTCGGCCACCGGCGAGATGCCGTACTCGTGGCTGGCCTGCGCGGGCGAGACCCATGGGTCGTGCACGTCGACATCGACATTGTAGGTGCGCAGCTCGTCGATGATGTCGGTGACGCGGGTATTGCGCAGGTCAGGGCAGTTCTCCTTGAACGCCAGGCCCAGGATCAGCACCTTCGCACCCGCGGTACGCAGCCCGCGCTGCTGCATCAGCTTGACCACCCGCTGGGCGACATGGCTGCCCATGCTGTCGTTGATGCGGCGTCCGGCCAGGATCACCTCGGGGTGGTAGCCGATCTGCTGCGCCTTGTGGGTGAGGTAGTACGGATCGACGCCGATGCAGTGGCCGCCGACCAGGCCCGGACGGAACGGCAGGAAGTTCCATTTGGTGCCGGCGGCTTCCAGCACCTCGTGGGTATCGATGCCCAGGCGGCCGAAGATCAGGGCCAGCTCGTTGATCAGCGCGATGTTGACGTCGCGCTGGGTGTTCTCGATCACCTTGGCCGCCTCGGCCACGCGGATGCTCGAGGCCTTGTGCGTGCCGGCGGTGATCACGCTGCGATAGAGCGCATCGATGAAGTCCGCGGCGGCCGGCGTCGAGCCCGAGGTCACCTTGAGGATGGTCTCCAGGCGGTGTTCCTTGTCGCCCGGATTGATGCGTTCGGGACTGTAGCCGGCGTGGAAATCCTCGTTGAAGCGCAGGCCCGACTCGCGCTCGATGATCGGCACGCACACTTCCTCGGTCGCGCCCGGGTACACGGTCGACTCGAAGATCGCCACGGCGCCGCGCGAGATCGCCTTGCCCACGGTGCGGCTGGCCGATTCCAGCGGGCGCAGGTCGGGGCGCTTGTATTCGTCGATCGGGGTGGGCACGGTGACGATGAATACGTTGCACTCGCGCAGCGCCGCGGCATCGGCGGTGCAGGACAACCGGGTCGAGGCGCGCAGTTCCTCCTCCGACATCTCCAGGGTCTGGTCGTGGTGGCGGCGCAGCTGCTCGACGCGTGCGGCGTCGATGTCGAAGCCCACGGTCGGGTATTGACGGCCGAAGGCGGCGGCCAGCGGCAGGCCGACATAGCCCAGCCCGATCACGGCGATGCGGATGTCGTTGCGTTCGGGAAGCGGAGCGGTCATCTGTCGGGCCGTCTGGTCAAGGAAGGGTCGCATTCTAGGCACGGCCGGTGCTGGCCGGACGCGCATGGGGCGCGACATGGCAGAACGGGGATTGCGGCGGCATGCGGCCAATGCGCACGTGGCGCGTCATGACGGATAATCGGCCGCTGGCGTTCCCTGGACCCGCGGCATGCGCATCCTCGTCTTCGGCGGTACCGGCTACATCGGCAGCCATACCTGCGTCGAGCTCGCCGCGCGCGGACACGCGCTGGTCATCGCCGACAACCTGGGCAACAGCTCCCCCCATGTCCTCGATCGGTTGCAGCGGATCACCGGCAGGGCGCTGGACTTCCGCCGCGTGGACCTGCGCGACCGCGACGCCACCATGGCGCTGCTGGCCGATGGCGGGTTCGAGGCGGTGGTGCACTTCGCCGCGCTCAAGGCGGTGGGCGAATCGTGCGAACGGCCGCTCGACTACTTCGACAACAACATCACCGGCACGCTCAACCTGCTGCAGGCGATGCGGGACGCGGGCGTGAAGCGGATGGTGTTCAGTTCGTCGGCCACGGTCTATGGCGATCCCGAACGGGTCCCGGTGGCCGAGGATGCCGCGCTGCGCGTGACCAATCCCTACGGCCGTACCAAGCTGGTGATGGAGCAGCTGATCGGCGACCTGTGCGAGGCCGACCCGGATTTCCAGGCCGGCATCCTGCGCTACTTCAATCCTGTCGGCGCGCATGCCTCGGGGCTGATCGGCGAGGATCCCTCCGGCACGCCCAGCAACCTGATGCCCTACATCTGCCAGGTCGCCGTGGGCCGCCGCGAGCGGTTGAGCGTGTTCGGCGGCGACTGGCCAACGGTCGACGGCAGCGGCGTGCGCGACTACATCCACGTGGTCGACTTGGCGCGCGCGCATGCCGATGCCCTGGACACGCTGGCCCGCACCGGCAGCGGCTTCACCGTCAACCTCGGCACCGGCTCGGGGGTGAGCGTGCTGCAGCTGGTACGGGCCTTCGAGCGGGCTTCGGGGCGCGCGGTGCCGTTCGAGATCGTCGGCCGGCGCGCCGGCGACGTGGCCGAGGTGTATGCCGATCCCGCGCGCGCGCAGGCGCTGCTGGGTTGGCGGGCGGAGCTGGATGTGGATGCCATGTGCCGCGATGCCTGGCGCTGGCAGTCGATGAATCCGGACGGCTACGGCAGCTGAGCGCACAGGCGGTCGGCCACGCGTTCGGGCTCCCGCATCCAGGCGTAGTGGTCGGGCCGGGTGCCGGCGGCGGTTGCGTCCAGGCATTCGATCCGTGCCGGTGCCCGCGGCATCTTGCCGAGCAGGAACGCCAGCGACGAGTGCGGCGCCAGCCAGTCCTGCGACAGCAGCAGTGCGTGCGCGGGCCGGTCGAGACGGGACAGCCCCGCCTCGAGGTCCGCGGCCAGTCCCGCCGCGGCGTAGCGACCGCTGATTGCGGTCCGCGCCCAGTCGACGATGACCCGTGCGGCTTCGTTGCCGCCAAAGCCGATGCGGCGGCCGGGCAGGGCGCCGTTGACCGACGCCAGCCAGGGCAGGAAGCGGTAGGCCAGCGGCAGCCACGCACGGTGCGGCATCGGGAACGCTCGCCAGTAGGGAGCGCCGCTCGCCACCAGCCACGTCGCCTCGGCCGTGCCGGGCGCGAGCGCCAGCCGGCAGCAGGCCAGCTGTCCGCCCAGGCTGTGGCCGCCGACGATCCGCGGCGGGCCGTCGGGCAGGAGACGGTCGATGGCCGCCTGGCTGGCGGGGATGTCCTGCACCAGCAGTTCGCGATAGCCCCAGTCCACGCCGCGGCGGGCGCGCAGGCTGCTGCTGCCGTGGCCGCGCCATTCGTGCAGGAAGACCGCGACGCCGCGCGCCGCCAGCGCTTCGGCGAAGGGCAGGTAGTGGCGGGCGGCGACGCCCAGCGCGGGCAGCCACAGCAGGCTGTGGCGGGGCACGGGCGGAATGCGCGCGAGCAGGTCCCAGCGATGGCCGTCCGCCGCGCGCACCTCGTGGCCGCTGGCGGACGCCGGGGTCATGCCTGCGGTTCCGATGCGCCCAGGTGGTCGAGCACGCGCGCCTCGCCGCGTCCGGGCCGGTAGCCCTGGCGCAAGGCGCGGCCCACGTAGTCGACCGCCGCCGCGGCGGCCTGCGGCACCGGCCATCCCAGGCACAGCCGCGCCGCGGCGGCCGACGCGAGGGTGCAGCCGGTGCCGTGGCCTTCGATCGGCAGGCGGGCATGGGTGAACACGGCGGACGTGGTCGCGTCGCGGTAGCGGTCGACCACCTGCGCGCCCTCGTCCAGGTGCGCGCCCTTGAGCAGGACGGCCCTGGCGCCCATCGCCAGCAGGCGGGCCAGTGCCTGTTCGGCGTCGGCGGCGCTGGCGATGCGCATGCCGGCCAGCAGTTCGGCTTCGGGGATGTTGGGCGTCAGCAGGTCGGCGCGCGGCAGCAGGCGCGTGCGCAGCGCCTCCAGCGCGTCCTCGGCCAGCAGGCGCGCACCCGAGGTCGCGACCATCACCGGATCGAGCACCAGCGGCGCAGGCGCATGCGCCTGCAGCGCGTCGGCCACTGCGTGGATCACCTCGGCGGTCGCGAGCATGCCGAGCTTGACCGCGCCGATGTCGAAGTCGTCGAAGCAGGCGTCGATCTGCGCGCGCAGGAACTCGACCGGCGGCACGTGGACGGCGGTGACGCCCCGCGTGTGCTGGGCGGTCAGTGCGGCAATGGCCGACAGGCCATGCACGCCATGCGCGGCGAAGGTC
>JAEWZE010000009.1 GCA_023395465.1 Pseudomonadota bacterium | reverse complement strand
GCCGCGTCAGCAGGCGTTCCAGCGATTTCGCATCGCGCCCCAGCGCCTGCTCGCGCGAGCTGCGGTCGCGGTAGCGGCGGTCGATCCGGGCGACGGCCTGCGCGTGCGTGCGGCGGTCGCCCTCGAGCGCCTGCACCTGCGCGCGCTGCTGCGCACGGACCTGTTCGAGCTCCGCCTGGCGCTCGCCGATGCCGCGTTCGAGCGCCTCGAGCGCGTCGAGCTCCTGACGCAGCGCCTCGATGCGCGATGCGCGCTGGCGCTGCAGGTAGCGGTGGTAGGTCAGCGCGCGGCTGGCCTCGGCCACCTGGTCCTGGGCCAGCAACAGCTTCAGCGGTGCGGCGCCGCCGCTGGCGTAGGCCGAACGCAGCAGCGCATGCAGTTCGCCGCGCTGGGCGTCGACGCGCGCCTGCAGCGCATCGCGCTGCGTGGCCAGCTCGGCGAGCGCGGCCTGCTGCCGCGCCAGTTCGGCCTCGGTATCGCGCAGCGTGCGCGCCGAACGCGCCACCTGCTCGTCGGCCGCGCGCAGCTGCCGGGCCGCGTCGCCGCGTTCGCCCTCCAGCCTGCGCCGCTCGCTGGCGACGTCGTCGAGTTCCTTGCGCACGCGCTCCAGGCGCCGTTCGGCCTCGCGGCTGTCGCGCTGGGCCAGCGCTTCGGGCGGCGCGAGGAGTCCGGCGACGAGCAGCACCAGCGCCGCCCACGCCAGCCGCACGCACGCCGGCTCGGTCATCCGCGCGGAACCAGCAGGGTCTCGCCGGTCATCTCGGCGGGCTTGTCGAGCCCGAGCAGGTCGAGGATCGTCGGCGCCAGGTCGCGCAGCGCGCCACCGGCGCGCAGCTGCGCCGGGCGGCTGCCGACATACACCAGGTCGACCGGGCCGACCGTATGCGAGGTGTGCGGCTCGCCGGTCACCGGGTCGCGCATCATCTCGCAGTTGCCGTGGTCGGCGGTGACCAGCAGTTCGCCGCCCTTGGCGCGCACCGCGGCCACGATCTCGCCGACCGCGCGGTCCACCGTCTCCACCGCCGTGATCGCCGCCGACAGCACGCCGGTATGGCCGACCATGTCGGGATTGGCGAAGTTGCAGATGATCGCGTCGAAGCGCTCGGCCTCGATCGCCTCGACCAGCCGCGCGCACACTTCCGGCGCGCTCATCTCCGGCTGCAGGTCGTAGGTGGCGACCTTGGGACTGGGCACCAGGATGCGTTCCTCGCCCGGATACGGCGCTTCGCGCCCGCCGCTGAGGAAGAAGGTGACGTGCGCGTACTTCTCGGTTTCGGCGATGCGCAGCTGGGCCAGGCCCTGCGCGCCCAGCACCTCGCCCAGGGTGTTGGCGAGGTTGTCCGGGGCGAAGGCCAGCGGCGCCGGCAGGCTGGCGTCGTACTCGGTCAGGCAGACGTAGCGCGACAGCGCCGGCCGGCGCACGCCTTCGCCGAAGCCGTCGAAGCCCGGCGCGACGAAGGCCGCGCTGAGCTGGCGCGCGCGGTCGGCGCGGAAGTTCATGAACACGATCGCGTCGCCGTCGCGCATCGGCTGCGCGCCGGCCAGCGCGGTCGGCCTGACGAACTCGTCGTTCTCGCCGCGCGCGTACGCCGCCTGCAGCGCGGACAGCGCGTCGGGCGCATCGCCCTGCGCCTCGACGATCGCGTCCCAGGCCAGGCGCACGCGCTCCCAGCGCTTGTCGCGATCCATGGCGTAGTAGCGGCCCGACACGCTGGCGATGTGCGCGTTGCCCAGTGCGTCGCACTTGTCCTGCAGCGCGCGCACGCTGGGTTCGGCCGAACGCGGCGGCATGTCGCGGCCATCGAGGAAGGCGTGCACGGCGACCCGCGGCACGCCGCGGCGCGCCGCCAGCTCGAGCATCGCGAACAGGTGCTGTTCGTGGCTGTGCACGCCGCCGGGCGAGAGCAGGCCCATCAGGTGCAGGGTGCCGCCGCCGGCCATCGCCGCGTCGCAGGCGGCCAGCAGCTCGTCGTTGTCGAAGAAGCTGCCGTCCTCGATCGCCGCGTCGATGCGGGTCAGGTCCTGGTAGACGATGCGTCCGGCACCGATGTTCATGTGCCCGACTTCGGAATTGCCCATCTGCCCGTCCGGCAGGCCGACGTGGCGGCCCTCGGTGTGCACCAGGGTGGTCGGGTGTTCGGCCAGCAGCCGCCGCCAGTTGGGCACGTCGGCCAGGGCGATGGCGTTGTCGTGGGGGTCGTCGCGGTGTCCCCAGCCATCGAGGATCAGCAGGACGACGGGCCTGGGGCGCGCGGAACGGGGAGCGGGGGCGGCTGGCACGGACGGGAGTCCCGGTGACTTTCGACCGGTGCGATTGTAGCCAAGCGGGCGCAAGCTGTCGGACACGCAACAGGCGCCGCGACCGTTGCAGCGGCAACCGCGCGCCCCAACGGAGGAATCCCATGTCATCCATCCGCTTTTCGCTGTCCCTGGCCCTGGTCGCCCTGCTGTGCGCGCCGCCGGTGCTGGCGCAGCAGGACATCAGCAAGGTCAACGGCAGCATCGTGGCCCAGGCCGGCCGGCCCTACGGCGACGTGGAGACGGTGAACGGCAGCATCACGATCGAAAGCGGCGCCAGCGTGAAGGACGCCGAGACCGTGAACGGCAGCATCCGCGCCGCAAACGACATCGGCGCCGACAGCCTGTCGACGGTCAATGGCGCCATCCGCGCCGGCCAGCGCGCCACCGTGCGCGGCGACGTGGAGACGGTGAACGGCAGCATCTTCCTCGGCGAGGGCGGGCGCGTGGGCGGCAGCGTCGCGACGGTGAACGGCGCGATCGGCCTGGTCGACGTGGACCTGGCCGGCGGCATCGCGACGGTCAGCGGCGACGTCACCGTCGGCGTCGGCTCGCACGTGACCGGCGGAATCCGGGTCGAGAAGCCCTCGTCCAACTGGTTCCCGGTACAGATCAACAAGCGCAAGCCCAGGATCGTGATCGGCCCCGGCGCGGTGGTCGAGGGCGAGCTGGTGTTCGAGCGCGAGGTCGACCTGTACGTGCACGACACCGCGCGGGTGGGCAAGGTCACCGGCGCGACCGCCACCGCCTACAGCACGCCGCGGGCGCCGCAGGACTGAAGCCCTGCGGCCGGCCTTCCGCGGCAGCGGACGGCGGCCACCGGTCCGTCTTCCGGCGGAGCCGCCGCGACGACGCGTGGCCGGGGCTTCCGGCCCTGGCCGCGGCTGCGGGCCGGCGTAGAATCGGCGGTTCTGCTTTGCCTGGAGCCCACCGAATGCGTTCACCCCTGATCCTTGCCTGCGCCGGCGGCCTGCTGCTGGCCGCATGCAGCCGCGAGCCGGCCGCGCCGGCCGAAGTCGCCGCGCCCGATGCCGCGCCGGCAGCCGAACACGCCTTCAAGCCCGAGATCGACGCCGACGACCTGCGCACCCTGGTGACCGCCCTGGCCTCGGACGAGTTCGAGGGCCGCGCGCCGGGTTCGGCGGGCGAGGAGAAGACGGTCGAGTACATCAAGGCCCAGTACGAGCGCATCGGCCTCAAGCCCGGCGGCGACAACGACAGCTACTTCCAGACCGTGCCGATGGTGGAAACCAGCGCCGACGAGTCCACCGTGCTGCGGCTGGACAGCAACGGCGCGACGCGCGAGCTGAAGTTCGGCCCGGACATGGTGATCGGCACCCGCACCGGCCAGGCCGAGGTCTCGATCAAGGACAGCGAACTGGTGTTCGTCGGCTATGGCGTCAACGCGCCCGAGCAGGACTGGAACGATTACGCCGGCCTCGACGTCAAGGGCAAGACGGTGGTGATCCTGGTCAACGACCCGGGCTTCCACGCCAACGACGAATCGCTGTTCGACGGCAACCGCATGACCTACTACGGCCGCTGGACCTACAAGTTCGAGGAAGCCGCACGCCAGGGCGCGGCCGCCGCCCTGATCATCCACGACGACGAAGGGGCGTCCTACGGCTGGGACGTGGTGAAGAACTCCTGGTCGGGGCCGCAGTTCGACCTGCGCGCCGAGGACGATCCGGAACCGCGCGTGCCCGCCCAGGGCTGGATCAGCGGCGACGTGGCGCGCCAGCTGTTCGCCGACTCCGGGCTTGAACTGCAGGAGATGTACGCATCCGCCAACCGTCGCGGCTTCAAGGCCGTGCCGCTCAAGGCGAAGGTGTCGTTCGACCTGCGCAGCACGGTCGCGCAGAAGTCCTCGCAGAACGTGATCGGCTATCTCCCGGGCACCGAGGCGCCGGACGAGACGGTGATCTACCTCGCCCACTGGGACCACCTGGGCAAGCACGAGGGCCACGACCCCGACGCCGGCACCGACATGCTCTACAACGGCGCGGTCGACAACGCGACCGGCGTCGCCGGCATCATCGAGATCGCGGAGAAGTTCGCGGCCGCGCCGCCGCGCCGTTCGGTGGTGTTCCTGGCGGTGACGCTGGAGGAGTCGGGCCTGCTGGGATCCAAGTACTACGTGGCCCAGCCTTCGTTCCCGCTCGAGAAGACCGTGGGCGTGATCAACCTCGACGCGATGAGCGTGGGTGGCCGCGCGCGGGACGTGGTGGTGACCGGCAAGGGCAATTCCGAACTGGAGGACATCCTGCTCGGCCACGCCGGCGGCCAGCAGCGCACGCTGGTGGAGGAAGGCAACCCGGCCGGCGGCTTCTACTTCCGTTCCGACCACTTCAACTTCGCCAAGGCCGGCGTGCCGGCACTGTACGCCAAGGGCGGCAGCGACCTGGTCGAGGGCGGCAGCGAGGCCGGCAAGCGGGTCGGCGAGGAGTACGCGCGCCGCTACCACCAGCCCAGCGACGAGGTCCACGAGGGCTGGCGCTTCGACGGCATCGCCGAGGACCTGGAACTGCTGCACGCGGTGGGCCAGGAACTGGCGGCCGGCAGCACGTGGCCCAACTGGTACGAAGGCAACCCGTTCAAGGCCGCGCGCGACGCGCAGCGCGCGGGCCAGTGAGGCCCGCGCAGCGACGCGCTTGATCGGAAACGGCGCCGCCAGGCGCCGTTTTCGTTCGCATCGCGCCCTCGCCCTCGCCCCACCCGGCGCTTCCCTGCAAGCGGGGGAACAAGACCAACCAGGGGCGGCGAACGCTCTTCACTCTCCCCGCCTGCGGGGAGGGATAGCGCGCGCAGCGCGCGAGGGTGGAGGCACAAGACTGCCGCGTCCCGCCCCCGCCTGCCCTACCCTGTCCCCACCCGACCCCGGAGACCGCCATGACCCTCGCCACCGCCTACTGGTGCGTGCTGATCGCCGCCGTGCTGCCCTACCTGTGGGTCGGCTTCGCCAAGGCCGGCGCGCCCCGCTACAACAACCGCAATCCGCGCGCCTGGCTGTCCAAGCAGGAGGGCAACTACCGGGTGCAGCGCGCCAATGCCGCGCACCTCAATGCCTTCGAGGCCTTCGCCCCGTTCGCCGCCGGCGTGGTCATGGCGCAGCTGGCGGGACTGGAGCCCGCCACCATCGCGATGCTCGCGGTGGCCTTCGTGGTGCTGCGGGTGCTGCACGGCGTGTTCTACCTCGCCGACATCGCGACCGCGCGCAGCCTGGCGTGGGTCGCGGGTTACGGCTGCGTGCTGGCGCTGCTGGCCCTGGCGGCGATGCGCATCGCCTGAGCCCTGCCCGGCGCGGGTGGTCAGCCGGCGACCAGCCGCACCCGGGCGAAGTTGCGCTTGCCCACCTGCAGCACGCCCTCGAAGCCCGGCGCGAAGGCCAGCCCCGCATCCTCCACCACCGCGCCGTCGACCTTCACCGCACGCTCCTTGAGCTTGCGGTTGGCCTCCGAGTTGCTGGGGGTGATGCCGGCGGCGGTCAGCAGGGCGGCGATGCGCAGGCCCTCGGCCGGCACGGCCACGTCCTGCAGCGGCAGCAGCGAGGTGTCGCCCTGCCCGGTCACCGCCGCCTGCCAGCCGGCGATCGCGGTCTCGGCCGCGCCGGCATCGTGGAAGCGGGTGGCCAGTTCGCGCGCCAGCCGCAGCTTGACCTCGCGCGGATTGAGTCCCGATGCGACCTCGGCCCGGAGCCTGGCGGCCTCGTCGATGGAAATGTCGAAGCTCAGCAGCTCGATCCACTTCCACATCAGCGCATCGCCGATCTTCATGGTCTTGTTGACGATGTCGATCGCCGGCTCGGCGATGCCGATGTAGTTGCCCAGCGACTTGCTCATCTTGTTGACGCCGTCCAGGCCCTCGAGCAGCGGCATGGTCAGCACCACCTGCGGCGCCTGGCCGTGCGCCTCCTGCAGGCCGCGGCCCATCAGCAGGTTGAACTTCTGGTCGGTGCCGCCGAGCTCGATATCGGCCCTGAGCGCCACCGAGTCGTAGCCCTGCACCAGCGGATACAGGAATTCGTGGATGGCGATCGACTGCTGCGCCGCGTAGCGCTTGGCGAAATCGTCGCGCTCGAGCATGCGCGCCACGGTGTGCTGGCCGGCCAGGCGGATCATGTCGGCCGCCGACATCGCCCCGAACCATTCGCTGTTGAAGCGCACTTCGGTGCGCTCGCGGTCGAGCACCTTGAACACCTGCGACTCGTAGGTGCGGGCGTTCTCCAGCACGTCCTCGCGGGTCAGCGGCTTGCGGGTGACGTTCTTGCCGGTGGGGTCGCCGATCATCCCGGTGAAGTCGCCGATCAGGAACACCACCTGGTGGCCCAGGTCCTGGAACTGGCGCATCTTGTTGAGCAGCACCGTGTGGCCCAGGTGCAGGTCCGGGGCGGTCGGGTCGAACCCGGCCTTGACCCGCAGTGGCCGCCCCAGGGCCAGGCGCGCGGCCAGGTCCTCGTGCTTGAGGATCTCGTCGGCCCCTCGGGCGAGCAGGTCGAAGGCGGTCGGGTCGGCTGGGGCGGAACTCATCGGGGCGGTTTGTCCAGGTGATGGGCCGGAATGTGATCCCGGTCAAAAGAAACCATTAAATATCCGTAAAGCCGGCTAAAGATCCGAAAAGCCTTGGCCGACAAGGGTTTGACGCTCGGATTTCATGTGCTTATCGTACCGCGCTGACGCGCCCGTCACGCCCTTTGGACACCACCATGACGCAGCCGCCCCAGATGTCACCGGATGACGTCCAACGCCAGACCATCCGCGAACAGAACCTGCGGGCCGCCGCCGAGAACACCGCCAACGAGGCGCGCTTTGCCGATCCGCGCGACGCGGCGCGGTTTCCGTTCAACGGCCGCTGGACCCGCCGCGACTGGGCCCATGCCAGTCTGTTCGCCACCCTCGGCGCACTGGTCATCGGCATGGTGCCGGGCTTCTCCAACGCCATGCGCACCGACACCCTTGCGCCGGAACTGACCACGCTGTCGCTGCCCCTGCCGCCGCTGCCGGTCGCCACCCGCGCCCAGGCGCAGCAGCGCGCCTGGGACCTGGTCAAGGTCGAGAGGGGCCAGACGCTCGGCGCCATCTTCGAGGCGCGCAGCATTCCCGCCGCCACCCTGCATCGCCTGCTGGACGCTTCGAGCGACCGCCAGGCGCTGACCCGCCTGCGCCCCGGCGCCGAGCTGGGCTTCGACCACGCCGCCGACGGCCGCCTGGTCGCGCTGCGCTACGACCGCAACGACACCCAGCGCGTCGAACTCTCGCTGGCCGGCGACAAGGTCGTGGAAAAGGTCATCGAGCGCCCGGTCGAGGTCCGCACCGCGGTGATCAGCGGCAAGGTCGGCAAGTCGCTGTTCCATTCGGCGCGCAAGCTCGGGCTGAGCCCCTCGGTGATCAACACGCTCACCGACGAGGTGTTCAAGTACGACATCGACTTCGACCGCGACGTCACCTCCGGCGACCGCTTCAGCGTGGTGGTCGAGCAGACCTGGCGCGAGGGCGAGCTGATCCGCAGCGGTCCGGTGACCGCGGCGGTGTTCACCGCCAAGGGCAAGCCGTTTACCGCGGTGCGCTTCGAGCGCGACGGCAAGAGCGAGTATTTCACCGCCGAGGGCCGGCCGCTGAAGAAGAGCTTCATCCGCAGCCCGATCCAGTACGCGCGCCTGAGCTCGCGCTTCGGCACCCGCCGGCACCCGGTGCTGGGCACCTCGCGCATGCACAAGGGCGTGGACTACGCCGCGCGCTCCGGCACCCCGATCATGGCGGCTGGCGACGCGCGCGTGGTCTCGTCGGGCTGGCACGGCGGCTACGGCAACACCGTGGTGCTCGACCACGGCAAGGGCCACACCACCCTCTATGCGCACATGTCGCGTACCGCCAGGCTCAAGCGCGGCGAGCGGGTCTCGCAGGGCCAGGTGATCGGCTACGTGGGTTCGACCGGCCTGTCCACCGGCCCGCATCTGCACTACGAATTCCGCGTCAACGGCGTGCACCGCAATCCGCTGCAGCACACCATGCCGCCGCCGGAACCGCTGAGCGGCACCGCCCTGGCCCAGTTCCGCCAGCAGACGGCGCCGGCGCTGGAGCGCATCCGCGACGTCGAGGAAGTCCTCTACGCCACGGTGCCCGCACGGCCCTCGCAGGACGATCCGCAGGTGGCCGCGGCGACGACGCTGCCCGGCAACCGCAAGGGCTGAGCGCGCGCGCCGTCGGGGTCCTGATCGGGAGCCGGGCATCCCGGCCACGCCGGGCTTCCAGCCAATCCAGGGCCGGTGCGCCGCTCGCTGACGGCGAACGCCTGCGCCCGCAAAGGCCCTACGGGCCGGCGCGCGACATCCCTGCGGCGGCGGCGCCCGCCCACCCCGGCAGGCCGCGGGCCGTAGAATCGGGCCATGTCACATCTCTACCTCGGCCTGATCTCGGGCACCAGCGCCGACGGCATCGATGCCGCGTTGGTCGATTTCGCCGATGGCCAGGCGCGGCTGGTGTTCGGCCGCACCTATCCCTGGGATCCGGCGCTGCGCGCGCAGTTGGTCGCGCTCGGCCAGCAGGGCGCGTCGCTCTCGCTCGACGCCATCGCGGAACTCGACGTGCGCGTGGCCCGCGCCTTCGCCGAGGCCGCCAACCTCGCGCTCGCCGACAGCGGCACCGACGCCGCCGCGGTACGCGCGATCGGCTCGCACGGCCAGACCCTGCGCCACCGGCCGTGGGGGCCGTACCCGTTCACCCTGCAGCTGGGCGATCCGTCCACGCTGGCCGAACGCACGTCGATCACCGTGGTGGCCGACCTGCGCCGCCGCGACATCGCCGCCGGCGGCCACGGCGCGCCGCTGCTGCCCGGACTGCACGCGGCGCTGCTGCGCGCACCGGACGAGGACCGCGCGGTGCTCAACCTCGGCGGCATCGCCAACCTGACCCTGCTGCCCGCGCGCGGCCAGGTGCGCGGCTTCGACACCGGCCCGGCCAACGCGCTGATGGACGCCTGGTGCCTGCGCCACCTGGCCGAGGACTTCGACCGCGGCGGCGCCTTCGCCAGCCGCGGCCAGGTCGATGCGTCCCTGCTCGCGCGCCTGCTCGACGACCCCTGGTTCACCCAGCCGCCGCCGAAGTCGACAGGCCGCGACCATTTCCACCTCGGCTGGGTCGAAGCGCGGCTGCGCGGCGACGAGGCGCCGGCCGACGTGCAGGCCACGCTCAATGCACTGACCGCGCGCACCGTCGCCAATGCGCTGATGGCCACCCAGCCGGACACGCGCCGGGTGATCGCCTGCGGCGGCGGCGTGCACAACCCGCGGCTGATGGCGGCGCTGGCCGCCGCGCTGCCCGACGCCCGGGTCGAATCCACCGCCGCGCACGGCCTCGATCCCGACCACGTCGAGGCCATGGGCTTTGCCTGGCTGGCGCGGCAAACCCTGCTTGGCCTGCCCGGCAACCTGTCCAGCGTGACCGGTGCGGCCGGGCCGCGCGTGCTGGGCGGGATCTACCCGGCGTGAGCCGGTCCGATCCGTCCCGCGCGGGACGCCGGGGCCTGCGCCTGCTTCCGATGGTGTTCGTGCTGCTCGGCCTCGCGTCGCTGCTGCGGCTGGCGCGCGACGGCGCCGCCTCCGACGGGCTGGCCGGCGCGGGCCTGATCCTGCTGGCGCTCGGCTGGCTGCCCGGCGATGGCATCGCGTCGGTAGGCGGGCACCGTCTGCGCGTGGCCCTGGCCGCAGGCGGACTGCTGCTGATGGCCGCGGCCACGGTGGTGCTGCTGCGGGGCTGACAACCGGGGCTTTCGAGCGGCCATCGCACGGCTGCCCGCGGCGACGGACCGCAGCCGGCTATTCGCGCACCAGCGGCCGGACCACCTCGAGCAGGCTCACCAGCGTCCTGCCCGGCTCCTCCCACGGGACCATGTGCGCCGAACGTTCGAACCAGACGCCGCGCTTGAACGGGGCATCCACGCGCGCCAGCCAGTCGGCGGTTGGCTGCGAGGGCGTGGTGTAGTCGTGGCGGCCCATGAACATCACCACCGGGATCGGGAACTCGTGCACGCCGCTGAAATCCACCTGGACGTATTCGTCGAGCAGCCGCTCCAGCGTGAACAGGCTGCCGGCATTGAGCGCGGCGCGGTCCTCGGCGTCGTAGTCGGGGGACAGGCGCGCGGCCCCGTAGAACCACAGGTTGGTGGCATCGCGGTGCGCGGCCATGCCGCCGTAGTGCTGCGGCCACTTGCGCGCGGCCACGATGCGCTCGCGGGTGAGCGGCGCGGTGCCGGGATACGGCAGCAGCGCCTCGATCTCGCGCACGGCGTCCGCATTGCCGTGGCGGCGCGCCTCGGCCAGCCCGTATTCAATGCTGATGCGCTCGTTCTCGCGCACGTCGATCACCTGGCCGATGCCGACGTAGGCATGGAACAGGTCGGGCCGCGCCTGCGCGGCGTGCATCGCCGGGATCGTGCCCCAGCTGTGCGCCATCAGCACCAGCCGCTGCTTGCCGAGCCTGTTGCGCACGTGTTCGGCCATTGCGACCAGGTCGTCGACGTAGGTCTGGATGCGGATCGTGCCGGCGACCGCGTCGGAGTGGTCCTCGCGCCAGGTCTTGCCGGCGCCACGCTGGTCGTAGTGGACCATCGTGAAGTATTCCTCCAGCGGCCGCTGGAACTGCCACAGGCTCGGCATCGTCGGCGAGGCCGGCCCGCCGTGCACGAACAGGATCACCGGGTTGGCGCGGTCCTGGCCGCGGATACTGATCCAGTGGTCGACGCCGTTGATGCGCTGGCGGTAGGTCTCCTGCACGCCGTCGGGGCCGGGAATGCGCAGCAGGTCCTCGACCACCGCGCGGGCGCGGGCGGCGTCATCGACGGGGGGCGTCTGCGCGGGCGCGGCGAGCGCGCAGCAGCACAGGGCAATGGCGGTCAGCGATCGGAGCATGGGGCGATCCGTGGAGTGGGACGTCCCCACCCAGATACGGTCAGCGCCACGACGGTTGCAGCCATGGCCACGTCAAGCGCAATCCGCGCCGATCGAGCCCTCAAGCAACGCTACCCGCGCCCGGAGCCGCGGCGGATGCGCCCAGGGGGCCCTGGTCGCCCCGCATGCGCTCCTCGCCTGGACAGTCCAATGCCCACAGAGGGGATGGCGAGCCCCGGCAGCCAGCCTGGCCTGACAAGCACAGTTGGCGCGCCGCACCGGCTGGCGATCGGCGTCGTCGCGGCGTTGGCCGCCACCCCGGCCCTCCCCCGCAGGCGGGGGAGGGGGCAAAGGCGCGCGGAGGAAATTGGAGGCGGGGAAATTGAAGGTGGGACGGAGTAGAGGACGCCGAGAATGGTTCGAACCGATGGCGCGCGGAGCCCGTAGCGCGCGCCTGCGCTTCTTGCTCCCTCCCCCGCCCGCGGGGGAGGGCCGGGGCGGGGGCCCGCCGGAGCGTCGCTCCAGGCGCGCCCGGCGCACCCGGAGCCGTTCTCTCAGCCCGCCAGCAGCCGGTTCATCCGCTGCACGAACGCCGCCGGATCCTCCAGCGGCGCGCCCGCCGCCAGCTGCGCCTGCTCCAGCAGCAGCGTGGCCAGGTCGCCGGCGCGCGCGTCGTCGTGCTCACCCAGCAGCTTGCGCGCCAGCGCGTGCTGCGGATTGATCTCCAGGGTCGGCTTCTGGTCGGGTACGTCCTGGCCGGCTTCGCGCAGCAGGTGCGCCAGGTGCGGCGCCATCTCCCATTCCGACAGCGCCAGGCACGAGGGCGAATCGGTCAGCCGCGCCGACACGCGCACGTCCTCGACGCGGTCGCCGAGCAGGCCCTTGATCCGCTCCAGCAGCGGCGCGGCGGCCTGCGAAGCCTCCTCCTGCTTCGCCTTCTCCGCCTCGTCCAGCGGCAGCTCGCCCTTGGCGATGTGCTTGAGCGGCTTGCCGTCGTACTCGCGCAGGTGGCCGAGCATCCATTCGTCGATGCGGTCGGACATCAGCAGCACTTCGATGTCGCGCGCGCGGAAGCCCTCCAGCTGCGGGCTGCCCACCGCCGCGCGGTAGCCGTCGGCGGTGACGTACCAGATCGCGTCCTGGCCTTCGCCCATGCGCGCGACGTAGTCGTCCAGCGAAACCGTGCGCGCCTCGCCATCGCCCTTGGTCGAGGCGAAGCGCAGCAGCCTGGCGATGCGCTCGCGGTTGCCGTGGTCCTCGACGATGCCTTCCTTGAGCGTGTTGCCGAAGGCCTTGAGGAAGGCGGCGAACTTCTCCGGCTCGTCGCGCGAGAGCTTCTCGATCAGGTCCAGCACGCGCTTCACGCAGGCGCCCCGGATCCGCTCGAGCTGGCGGTTGTGCTGCAGGATCTCGCGGCTGACGTTGAGCGGGAGATCGTCGGCATCGACCACGCCACGCACGAAGCGCAGGTAGTTGGGCAGCAGCTCCTCGGCCGCGTCCATGATGAAGACGCGCTTGATGTAGAGCTTGAGTCCCTTGCGCTCGTCGCGTCCGCCCATCATCAGGTCGAACGGCGGCTGCGAGGGAATGTAGAGCAGGGTGGTGAAGCTCTGGCTGCCCTCGACGCGGTTGTGCGACCAGGCCGCGGCGTTGTTGAAGTCGTGGCCGAGCGACTTGTAGAAGTTCTGGTACTCCTCGTCCGTGATCTCCGACTTCGGCCGGGTCCACAGCGCGGAGGCGTCGTTGGCGGTCTCCCACTCCGGCGCGGCGTCCGCCTGGGCCTCCCCGTCCTCGCCGGCCGGCGCGGCCTCCTTCGGCATCCGGATCGGGAAGGCGACGTGGTCGGAGTACTTGCGCACCAGCGAACGCAGCTTCCAGCCATCGAGGAACTCGTCCTCGCCGTCCTTCAGGTGCAGCACCACGGTGGTGCCGCGCTCTTCGAGCGTGGCGGCCTCGAGCGTGTACTCGCCGCGGCCGTCGCTCTCCCAGCGCACCCCGGACTCCGCCGGTTCGCCGGCGCGGCGGGTGAGCACGGTGACGCGGTCGGCGACCACGAAGGCCGAGTAGAAGCCGACGCCGAACTGGCCGATCAGGCGCGCGTCGGCCTTCTGCTCGCTGCCCAGCGCCTCCAGGAAACGGCGCGTGCCGGAGCTGGCGATGCTGCCGATGTTGGCCACCACTTCGTCGCGCGTCATGCCAATGCCGGTGTCGCGGATGGTGATGGTGCGCGCGTCCTTGTCCCAGCTCACGTCGATGCGCAGCTCGGCCTCGCCGGCCAGCAGGTCGGGGTGGGCGATCGATTCGAAGCGCAGCTTGTCGCAGGCGTCGGAGGCGTTGGAGATCAGCTCGCGCAGGAAGATTTCCTTGTGCGAATACAGCGAGTGCGTGACCAGGTGCAGGACCTGGGCGACTTCGGCTTCGAACTTGCGCGTCTCGGCGACGGTGGTCATGGAGGACTCCCTAGCTTGGCCATGGCAGGCGCCGGATATGCGTGCCGCGGCGGCGATTTCAAGCGCGGAGCAGCCGTTTGCCGCATCGCGGGGATGGCGTTATCGTCCGCCCATGCCCCCGTCGACCGCCAGGAGCACCGTGCGCTGCAAGGCGCGGCTGCTGCGTCCGGCCGCGCCGGCCGACGCCAGCTGGACCTTCCTGGTGCTGCCGGCGGCGGCCAGCGCGAAGTTGCCCACGCGCAGCATGGTCAGCGTCGAGGGCCAGTTCGCCGGGCAGCCGTTCCAGGCCACCCTGGAGCCCGATGGACAGGGCAGCCACTGGCTGCGGGTCGAGCGCGAGCTGCGCGAGGCGGCCGCCGTCGCGGCGGGCGACACGGTGGCGCTGGTGCTCACGCCGATGGCGCAGGAACCCGAACCGGTGCTGCCGCCCGACCTGCGCGAGGCGCTGGATGCGGATCCCGGCGCACGCGCCGCCTGGGACGACATCACCGCGGTGGCGCGCCGCGACTGGATCGCCTGGATCACCTCGGGCAAGAAGGCCGAGACCCGGACCAAACGCATCTGCGTTGCCTGCGACAAGCTCGCCTCCGGCCAGCGCCGCGCCTGCTGCTTCGACCGCTCCGGCATGTACAGCAAGTCGATGTCGGCGCCGGTCGCGGCGGAGTAGGCGGGCGCAAGGCGATCGTCGCCAGAACGCGCAACCAGGCGCGGCCGGGGCTGCGCCAGCGCCCGCATCGGCACGGCTATCGACGGGGGCTCCGCCGCGTTTCCGCAGCTGACCGAGGTAGTACCTCGCCGGCCACTGCCGCAGCGCGCGCGGCGCTGCCCAGTACAGGCGTGGCGCCCAGCGCCGGAAGCGTCGCCAGCGGCGTTCGTCGCGCGCACTCCAGGGCAGCCCGAACAGGGCACGCAACATCGGCGGCAGCAATCCCCGGGTGACGAAGCGCTGCAGCGGCATGGCCGGGCGCAGGTACCATGGCGCGTGGCCGCCGTCGAGCACGGCCTGCATGTAGTGGCGTACCTGCGCGTCCACCGACAGCGCCTGCACCTGCGTCGCCCACCAGCGATCGAATGCGGCGGCATCCGGCGGCCACTGTTCGTCGCGCACCTGCAGGGTGCGGCCGAACGCCCATGCCTGCCGGTACAGCGATTCGCGATCTTCCTCCGCCACCGGCCCGGCGAACAGCGCATGCACGTCGAGCGCGCCGCGGTAAAGGGTGGCGGCGACCCACAGCTGCAGGTCGCGATCGAACGCACTGTAACCGTCGCCCCGCACCGGCCGGTGCGCGCGGTTCACGTGTTCGGCGATACGCGCGCGGTCGGCGTCGGTCCCCAGGGTGACCGCGTACACGTAGCCCATGGTCGCGCGCAGCCGGTCGAGCGGGCGCTGCAGCGTCCGGCTGTGCTCGGCCACGCCTCGCCCGACGCCGGGCATGGCCATCTGCCAGGCCACGGTAGCGCCGGCGCCGAAGTAGATGTAGGCCTCGCGATTGATGTCGGCAAGCGTGCTTGCGCGCCGTCGATGGATGTCTGCGGGCATCTCGCGATGCTTCCGGGCGTGGGTGAGCGGGGCTTGAATCGACCGATGCCGGAGGCGCGCACCGACGGCACGCGGATTCGCGGTGGCCGGCGTGCGCGACGGGTACCGGCGTCCCCGACTCAGGCGGTGGGCTGGCCCGTATGCGGCGTGTGGATCAGCGGACCCAGGTCGAAGCCCTGCTGGCGCGCGATCGCGCAGTAGTGGTTGCGCGTCACCTCGTCCAGCGCCGGTTCGCGCGCCAGCAGCCACAGGTACTTGCGGTCGGGGCTGCCGACCAGGGCGATGCTGTAAGCCGGGTCGAGCGCGATGATCCAGTAGTCGCCCCTGGTGAAGGGAATCCAGCGCAGGCCCTCGGGCAGGAAGCTGACCTCCAGCTTGCTGCCGGTCCCGTCCACCGCGGTTGCCTGGCCCACCGCTTCCTCCACCTCGCCGTTGCGGCGCATCCGGTTGCGCACCTCGACCGAACCGTCGGCCTCGAGCGTGTAGGTGGCCGAGACGTCGGTGCCGTCCTCGGGCTCGTGGCGCATCGGCAGGCGCGCGATCTCGTACCAGGTGCCCATGTAGCGGGCGATGTCGACGCTGGGGACGGTGCGCAGCTCGGGCAGGTCGGGCACGGAAGCTCCTTGGGGGGATGTCGGGCGGCAGGTATAGGCGGCGGGGAGTGAAGCGGCCGTGGCGGCAGGCAGGCCCGGCCCGGCGCTACAGCGGCCAGACCCGCAGCAGCAGCGGAATCGACACCGCCAGGACCAGCAGTTGCACCGGCAGCCCGAGCCGCCAGTAGTCGCCGAAGCGGAAGCCGCCCGGACCCAGGATCAGGGTGTTGTTCTGGTGCCCGATCGGGGTCAGGAAGGCGCACGAGGCGCCGATGGCCACCGCCATCAGGTAGGGATCCGGATCGACGCCGAAGGTGGTGGCCGCGCCCACCGCGATCGGGCACATGACCGCTGCGGTGGCGGCGTTGTTCATCAGGTCCGACAGGGTCATGGTGACCACCATCACCAGCACCAGGCCGAGCACGGGGTGGCCCTGCGCGAGCGAGTCGAACAGCGCGCGCGCGATCAGGTCGGCGGTGCCGGTGGACTCCATCGCCCCGGCCACGGGGATCAGCGCCGCCAGCAGGACCACCACAGGCCAGTCGATGGCCTCGTAGACCTCGCGCGGCGGCACCGTGCGCAGCGCCATCGAGGCGACCACGCCCAGCGCGAACGCCGCCGCGGCCGGCAGCAGGCCGAACGCCGTCGCCGCGATCGCCAGCGCCAGCACCAGGCTGGCCGTGATCGCCTTGCGCCGGTTGGGGATGCGCAGCGCGCGTTCGGCCAGGGGCACCGCGCCGAACTGCGCGGAAAAGCCGGAAATCGCCGCCAGCGTGCCCTGGACCAGCAGCAGGTCGCCCTCGCGGAAGGGTTGCGAGCGCAGCCGCGTGCGCGAGAGCCGGCCGGCGCGCGAGATGGCCAGGACGTTGATCGCGTGGTGGGTGCGCAGGTCGAGATCGATCGCGGAGCGGCCCGACAGCGCCGAACCAGGCAGCACCACGATCTCCTGCAGCACGATCTCCTCGTGCGGGGTCCGCGCGGCATCGCGCACGGCCTCGTCCCCCTCCGGCGCCGCCGGGTCGTCGCCGTCCCCGTCGTCTGCTGCCGGGTCGCGGCCGGCGCGCCAGTCGCGGACGCGCAGCGCGCGTCCGCCATCGGTCAG
>JAEWZE010000275.1 GCA_023395465.1 Pseudomonadota bacterium | reverse complement strand
GCAGCGGCTTGCCGGCCTTGGCCACGCCTTCCAGCACGGGCAGCAGGTCGCGCACGTTCGAGATCTTCTTGTCGTGCAGCAGGATGAAGGGATCATCCAGCTCGGCCGACATCGACTGCTGGTTGTTGATGAAGTACGGCGACAGGTAGCCGCGGTCGAACTGCATGCCCTCGACGACGTCGAGTTCGTTGTCCAGGCCCGAGCCTTCTTCAACGGTGATCACGCCTTCCTTGCCGACCTTCTTCATCGCGTCGGCGATGATGTTGCCGATCGACTCGTCGGAGTTGGCCGAGATCGTGCCGACCTGGGCGATCGCCTTGTCGTCGGCGGTGGGCTTGCTGATCTTCTTCAGCTCTTCCACGGCGGCCTTCACCGCCTGGTCGATGCCGCGCTTGAGGTCCATCGGGTTCATGCCGGCGGCGACCGCCTTGGAACCTTCGCGGATCAGCGCCTGCGCCAGCACGGTGGCGGTGGTGGTGCCGTCGCCGGCGTTGTCGGAGGTCTTGGAAGCGACTTCCTTGACCATCTGCGCGCCCATGTTCTCGAACTTGTCGGCAAGCTCGATTTCCTTGGCGACGGAGACGCCGTCCTTGGTGATGGTCGGGGCGCCGAAGCTCTTCTCGAGCACGACGTTGCGGCCCTTCGGGCCGAGGGTGGCCTTCACGGCATTGGCGAGCGTGTTGACGCCGCGCACCATCTTGGAGCGCGCGTCCTCACCGAAACGGATTTCCTTGGCAGCCATGTTGAAACTCCGGGATTGGGGATTGGGGATTGGGGATTGGGAAAAGCGGAACGACGGATTCGGGACGGGGAAGGATTGCGGGCGCCTGGCGCTCTTACGAATCCCTGATCCCCAATCCCGAATCCCCTCGCGGTGTTCGGCGCTTAGCCGAGGATCGCGAAGATGTCGTCTTCCTTCACCACCAGGTAGTCGGTGCCGTCGAGCTTGACCTCGGTGCCGCTGTACTTGCCGAACAGGACCTGGTCGCCCGCCTTGACCTTGGGCGCGCGCACGCTGCCGTTGTCGAGCACCTTGCCCTCGCCCACGGCGACGACCTCACCCTTGATCGGCTTTTCGGTGGCCGAGTCGGGGATCACGATGCCGCCGGCGGACATCTTTTCTTCTTCCATGCGCTTGATGACCACGCGGTCGTACAGCGGCTTGATGTTGCTCATGTTCAACCCTCGCAAGTGATTGATTGGACTACAAAACGGGCGGCGATGTTAGCACTCTCACACAACGACTGCCAGCATCGCGGGCGCGAAAATCCCGGACGAGCCGGGAGGTGGGCGGAACATGGGGAGGCTTCACGTGGCTTTCAAGGGGGCAACGTGATCCGGCGCCACGCCGGCTTGACCGGGGGCGCAGGAAGGGCCGGGCCTTGCCAAGACGCGGCGGCCGGATGCGGGTATGCCCGGCGACGAATGCCCCCCGGTGCCGGCCTGCAGGCCGGCACCTCCTCCTTGATTTCGTCCCCGGGCACACCCGCATCCGCCATGACCCGAGGTAGAGGCCGATGGCAAAGGCAACGCCAACGGCAACGAAGTGGCGCCGCAGACCTGCCAATCAGCCAGCCGCTGGCTACCCCGGAACCGTCTGACCCTGGCCGCCCGGCGCCCGATGCCCGGCCGGGGATAGTCGACCGGCCACCACCGCTACCGTCAGCCGCGCCCCGTCGAGGTCGGCAGGCCCCTGCGGCGAAATCAAGGAGGAGGCCTTCGCCGGGAGGCGGAAGCCGGGGGACATTCGCGGCAGGGGCCTGCCGGCCGCGCGGGGCCCGTCAGGTCGCGACGCTCTCTCGAGATTCCGCACGCCTGGACAACCACGACCGCATACCGCACCGCTCCGAGAACCAGGCAGCCATATGACGCCCGCCGGATCGGGAAAGCCTGGCGCTCAGTCGGCCACCGGCAGCTCCAGCGTCTCCTTCACTTCTTCCATGACGATGTAGCTCTTGGACTCGCGCACGTGCGGCAGGGTCAGCAGCGTGCTCCCCAGCAGCTTGCGGTAGGACGCCATCTCCGAGATCCGGGCCTTGATCAGGTAGTCGAAATCGCCCGAGACCAGGTGGCACTCCAGCACGTTGGGCAGGCGCAGCGCGGCGCGGCGGAACTCCTCGAAGATGTCGCCGGACTTGTAGGCCAGGCTGATCTCCACGAACACCAGCAGGCTGGCCTTCACCGCCGCGGGCGAAAGCCGCGCGTGGTAGCCGGTGATCACGCCGTCGCGCTCGAGGCGGCGCACGCGCTCGGTGCAGGGGGTGGTCGACAGTCCCACGCGTTCGCCCAGCTCGGTGAACGGGATCCGCCCCTCCTGCTGCAGGATGCGCAGGATCCGGCGGTCGATGCGATCGAGTTCGCGTGCCTTCATGGGTGTCCCGCGGGAAGCCGGTTTCCAAGCGATTTTACCTGCCACAGCGCTGCAAAACGGAGAATTTCACTGGATTTTGCTTCCTATACTGGTGGAAGCCCCGGCTTTCTCCTTCCACCGGGTCCAGCGTCGTCGTCCACCCCTCCCGGGCGATGGCGCTGGACTCCGGCCTGCGCGGGAACGGCGTCATCCGCCCCGCCGGCGGCTTCCGATTTCCACCCTTTTTGACCTTTCGTCGAGACCAGAGGCGATGCGCATCCTGATCCTGGGTTCGGGCGTGATTGGCGTGACCAGCGCCTGGTACCTGCACCAGCAGGGACACGAGGTGGTGGTGGTCGACCGCGAGGCGGCGCCGGCCCTGTCCACCAGTTTCGGCAACGCCGGCCAGGTGTCGCCGGGCTACGCCTCGCCGTGGCCGGCGCCGGGCATCCCGCTCAAGGCGGTGAAGTGGCTGCTCTCGCGGCACGCGCCGCTGGCGATCCGCCCCACCGCCGATCCGGCGCAGTACCGCTGGCTGTGGCAGATGCTGCGCAACTGCACCCATCGCCGCTATGCGGTGAGCAAGGCGCGGATGGTGCGGCTGGCCGAGTACAGCCGCGACTGCCTGGCCGAGCTGCGCGTGGCCACGGGGATCGAGTACGAGCAGCGCACCCTGGGCACGACCCAGCTGTTCCGGACCCAGGCCCAGCTCGACGGCGCGGCGCGCGACATCGCGGTGCTGCGCGAATACGGCGTGCGCTACGAACTGCTCGACCGCGACGGCATCGTGCGCGCCGAACCCGCGCTGGCGCAGGTGCGCGACACGCTGGCGGGGGCGCTGCGCCTGCCCGGCGACGAGACTGGCGACTGCCACCTGTTCACCACCAGGCTGGCGGCCATGGCGGCGGCGGCCGGGGTGGAATTCCGGCAGGGCCAGGACGTCGAGGCGCTGCTGGCCGATGGCGACCGCCTGGCCGGCGTGCGCATCGACGGCCGCGTCGAAACCGCCGACCGCTACGTGCTGGCCCTGGGCAGCTGGTCGCCGCAGCTGCTGGCACCGCTCGGCATCCGCCTGCCGGTGTATCCGCTCAAGGGCTACTCGCTCACCATCCCGATCACGCGGCCCGAAATGGCGCCGCATTCGACCGTGCTCGACGAAAGCTACAAGGTGGCGATCACCCGCTTCGACGACCGCATCCGCGTGGGCGGCATGGCCGAGGTGTCGGGCTACGACCTGTCGCTGCCGCTGCGCCGGCGCGAGACGCTCGAACTGGTGGTGCGCAGCCTGTACCCGGACGGTGGCGACCTGGCGGCCGCGGAGTTCTGGACCGGCCTGCGCCCGTCCACGCCCGATGGCCCGCCGGTGGTGGGCGCGACGAAATTCCGCAACCTCTGGCTCAACACCGGCCACGGCACCCTGGGCTGGACCATGGCCTGCGGTTCGGCGCGCTACCTGGCCGACCTGATCGACGGACGAACCCCGGCCATCGACACCGAAGGCCTGGACATCGCGCGCTACGGCCGGCCCTGGCCGAACCCGAAGGGACTGCGCTGATGCGCCCCTCGCGCGCCACCATCGACCTGGACGCGCTGCGCCACAACTATCGCCATGCGCGCGCGCTCGGCGGCGGCCGGGCGCTGGCGGTGGTCAAGGCCGACGCCTACGGCCATGGCGCCATCGCCTGCGCGCGCGCGCTCGAGCCGGAGGCCGACGGCTTCGGCGTGGCCTGCATCGAGGAAGCGCTGGAACTGCGCGAAGCCGGGATCCGCGCGCCGATCCTGCTGCTGGAGGGCTTCTTCGACGCCGGCGAACTGCCGCTGATCGAGCACCACGACCTGTGGACGGTCGTCGCATCGCCCTGGCAGGTCGAGTTGCTGGAGCGGCATCGTGCGGCGCGGCCCTGGCGGGTCTGGCTCAAGCTCGACTCGGGCATGCACCGGCTGGGCCTGTCGCCCGCCGAGTATGGCGTCGCGTGGCGCCGCCTGGCCGCACTGCCCTGGATCGAACGGATGGTGGCGATGAGCCACTTTTCGCGCGCCGACGAGCTTGCGCACGCCAGCACGCCGGAACAGCTGGACACCTTCGACGCAGCGCTCGCGCAGCTGCCGCCGGGCGTCCCGGTCAGCCTGGCCAATTCGGCGGCGCTGATGGCGTGGCCGGCGACGCGCCGCGACTGGGTCCGGCCCGGGCTGATGCTCTACGGCTCGCACATGCTCGACGCGCCGCGTGCCGAGGCCGGTGCGCTGCGCGCGGTGATGACGCTCGAATCGAAGGTGATCGCAGTGCGCGAACTGGCCGCGGGCGAGCCGATCGGCTACGCCGGGACGTTCACCACCACCCGCCCCACCCGCGTGGGCGTGGTCGCGGCCGGCTATGCCGACGGCTATCCGCAATACGCCACCTCCGGCACGCCCGTGGTCATCGACGGCCAGCCGGGCGAGCTGATCGGGCGCGTGTCCATGGACATGCTGACCATCGACCTGACCGACCATCCGCGCGCCGGCCTGGGCAGCACGGTGGAGCTTTGGGGTCCGCGCCTGCCGGTGGCCGACGTGGCCGCGCGCAGCGGCAACAGTCCCTACCGCCTGCTGACCGGGCTCAAGCGCGTGCCGCGCGTGCATCGCGGCTGAGAACGGCAGGCGCCGCCCCGGACCGGAAGTGACGTACCTCCTCGCCGCGAGCGGGCACGACCGCCACGGCGGCTAGAACCGCCACGCCCCCTGCAGCATCGTCTCGCCGTCGTTGGGCTGGTGCAGGCTGGCGTTGGAGATATGCCGGGCCAGCAGCGAGAAGCGGCCCCAGCGCCAGCCGAACGTGCTGATGAACTGCGGATCGCCGGACAGGGCATCAGTCGAGCCGCTCTGCACGCCCACGCCGAAGCCGCCGACCAGGCCGCTCGGCCGTTCGTAGCGCAGGCCGCCGTGGACCAGGGTGACGTCGTCGCCGTTGTCGTAGTCCGAGTCGTTGCGGCCGCGCACGTGCATCGCGCCGAGCTCCCAGTGCAGGGTACCGCCGCGGAATTCGCGCCATTCCGGCAGCCAGGCCAGCGCCACGACCGGCGTGTCCTCGTTGCCGCGGGTCAGCGACACCCCGGCACCGGCTTCGACCTGGGCCGCGGCCGCGACGCTCCAGCCGCACAGGACCGGCAGCATCAGCAGGGCAAGCCGGCGCAATACGACACGTGGCATCCGCGACATGGGCAACCTTGGGCACGCTGGGGTGGGGGAAGAATAATGGCAGCGACTCGGGCGGAATGGTGCGGGTCCCGGCACGCAGCGTTGCGGCAAGTCCGCCAGCGCCGCGCCGCGCGGCCCGGGCAGCCGCGCTCCGGGCATGGGGCCTTCCGCCATCCGCGCGGCCGCGCGACCGGCGTCGGCTACCCTATCCGGCCCCGGAAACCCGATGCCCGCCCTGTCGTGACCGCCCTCGCCTGCCTGTGTACCTGTCCCGATGCCGCGGTCGCCGCGCGCATCGCCGAGGCGCTGGTCGACGAACGGCTCGCCGCCTGCGTGAACGTGTTGCCGGCGGTGGGCTCGGTCTATCGCTGGGACGGCCGGGTCGAGCGCGCCGAGGAGGTGCTGCTGGTCATCAAGACCGTCCGCGCACGGCTCGAGGCGCTGACCGCACGCGTGCTCGAACTGCATCCCTACGAACTTCCGGAAGTGATCGCGGTCGATATCGCCGGCGGACTGCCGGCCTACCTGGCCTGGATCGCAGACGCGACCCGCCCCGGAGCCGACGCTTGAACCAATTGACCGCCCACCTGGCCCGCGCCGCCATGCTCGCGCTGCTGGTCCTTGCGCTGCCGGCCCAGGCCGTCGACGAGAGCGAACTGCTGCCCGTCGACGAGGCCTTCGTGCTGCAGGCGCGCGCCGTCGAGCGCGGGCGGATCGCGATCGAATGGACGATCGCCGAGGGCTACTACCTGTATCGGCACCGCACCTCGGTGCAGGTCGCCGAGGGCGGCTTCAAGGCCAATCCGCTGGAGCTGCCGCCGGGCAAGCGCCACACCGACGAGTTCTTCGGCGAGGTGGAAACCTATCGCGGCCGCCTCGTCGCCACGCTGACCGGCGCCGCGGCCGACGGCGTGCGCGAACTCGGGCTGCAGGTGAAGTACCAGGGCTGCGCCGACCTCGGCATCTGCTATCCGCCACAGACGCGCACGCTCCGGGTCGCGCTGCCGGCGGGCGATGCCGGCGGATCCGGCGCGGCGCCTGCAGGCGATACGCGGTTCACGGCGCTGGGCCGCAGCCTCGCCGGCGCGGCGCCGACCGGCCTGCGCGGCGTCGACG
>JAEWZE010000051.1 GCA_023395465.1 Pseudomonadota bacterium | reverse complement strand
ACGGTGCCGTTTTCGCCACCCTTGGTGACGAACTGCACCGTCTTCTCGTCCTCGGCGATCTTGACCGACTTGATCTGGTCGCGGCGCACCTGCTCCATGAACTGCGAGTAGCGCACTTCGGCGGTCGCGCCCGGGCCGGGATTGAAGCTGTTGAACACCAGCATCAGCACGACGGCCACCAGCGCCCACAGCAGGAGATTCTTCACCAGATCGTTCATCGGTCTTTCCGCGACTCCAATGGGGTCATGCTACTTGATTGCCGCCAGCCTGCCCTGCGCCAGCGCATAGACTTCCGGCGAACGTTTACGCGACGCGGCCGGCTTGCGGATCGCGACCTTCGCATAGCGTTTGCGTAGGTCGCGTACGAAGTCGTCGAAGCCTGCGCCCTGGAACAGCTTGATCAGGAACGTCCCGCCGGGCTTGAGGTGGCGGTCGGCGAAATCCATCGCCAGTTCGGACAGGTACATCGCACGCGGCTGGTCGACCGCGTCCACACCGCTCTTGTTGGGGGCCATGTCGGACAACACAAGGTCCACGGGCTGGCCGCCGAGCATCGTCTCAAGGGCCGATAAGACGGCATCCTCCCTGAAATCCCCATGAAGGAACTCGACCCCGGCCAGCGGCGGCATGTCCAGGATGTCGGCGGCGATCACGCGGCCCGGCCGCGCCGGGTCCAGGCGGTCGAGTTCCTGCCGGATCCACTGCGACCAGCCCCCCGGCGCCGCGCCGAGGTCGACCACCACCATGCCGGGCTTGAGCAGCCGGTCGCGCTCGACCAGCTCCTCCAGCTTGTAGGCCGCGCGCGAGCGCAGGCCCTCGGCCTGGGCCTTCTTCACGAAGGGATCGGAAAAGTGTTCCTTCAGCCAGCGCTGGCTGCTCTTGCTGCGGGTCGCCATGGCGTTCTTCTCCCTCCTCCGCCTGCGACGGGGAGGGCTGGCTGGGGCGGCGGCTGCGGTCGCCCCGCACGAAGCCCCGGAAAGGGAATGACCGGCGGCATGATACCCTGCCCTTCCTCCGTTCACCGCCCAATCCACGATGTCGATCGCCCTGACCGCCGCCCAGAACCGCTTCCTGCGCGGGGCAGCGCACGACCTCAAGGCGATGCTGCAGGTGGGCGGCAAGGGCGTGACCGACGCCCTTTTGGCCGAGATCGAAGGCGCCCTGGAGCACCACGAACTCATCAAGATCAAGGTCGCCGCTGCCGACCGCGACGCGCGCGACCAGCTGATCGACGAGATCGCCCGCCGCGCCGACGCCGCCCTGGTGCAGCGGATCGGCCATGTGGCGGTGCTGTACCGCCCTTCGAAGGACAAGCGACAGATCGTCCTGCCCCGCGCCTAGCCGCCCCTTCTGTCATGCAGCTGGTCCACGAACAGCCCGATTTCGAGTTTTTCCTGCGCGGCGCCGATGGCCGCTCGGCGCTGGTGAACGATCGCCGGCTGGAGGCCAGCTTCATCGTCGCCCCCGACCGGCTGCTCGAAGCCTGGCCGGTGACCGACGTGCTGGCCATGCAGGTGGCCGACCTCGACCCGCTGCTCGCGCTGGAGCCGGAGCTGGTGATCCTGGGCTGCGGCGGCCGCCAGGCGTTCCCGCCGCAGGCCGTGCTGGGCGCCTGCCTGTCGCGCGGCATCGGCCTGGAAGCCATGACCAATGCCGCCGCCGCCCGCACCTACAACGTGCTGGCCGGCGAAGGCCGACGCGTGGTCGCGGGGTTCATCCTGGGCTAGCCCGCCAGCTGCCGTCGCCGTCGCCGGCAATCGATGGGCGCAAGGTATGACGCGCCGTCGTCTCCACAACCCACATGGGACCGCCTCAGCGGCGCGGCAGGTACTGCAGCGGGTCCACCGGCTTGCCGTTGTAGCGAATCTCGAAATGCAGCATCTCGCGCGCGGTGCCGGTATTGCCCATCTCGGCGATCTGCTCGCCGGCCTTGACCCGGGCACCCTCGTTCACCAGCCGGGTACGATTGTGGCCGTAGGCCGACAGCCACTGCTCGTCGTGCTTGACGATCACCAGCTCCCCGTAGCCGACCAGTCCGGAGCCCGAGTACACCACCACGCCATCGGCCGCGGCCCGCACGGGCTGGCCGCCCTTGCCGGCGATGTCGATGCCCTGCCGGGTGGGATCCCCACTGGCGTAGCGGTTGAGGATCTGGCCATCGGTCGGCCAGCGCCAGGCGATGCTGCTGCGCACCGGGGGTGGCGTCGTCGGCTGCGGCGGAGCCTGGGTGGGGCGGACGGTCCGGCGCGGGGCGCTGCTGCCGGTGCCGGTCGCGGCGGTGCGCGAGCCCTGCGTCCCGCTGCGCGGATACAGCCGCAGGCGCTGGCCGGGATAGATCGTGTAGGGCGCGGCAATGCCGTTCCACAGCGCCAGGTCCATCGGGCTGATGCCGTTATTCACCGCGAGGCGATACAGGTTGTCGCCGCGCTTGACCACGACGCTGGCGCCGGGCCTGGGCGTCGAGGTGTTGGGCGCGCCAGCCGTGCGCACCACCTTGCTGCTGCAGGCCGCGAGCAGGAGCAGGCCCAGCAGCGCCAGCAGGGCTGTGGCGGTCGTTCGCGATCGTGTCGTCATCTTCCCTTTGGTCCTTCGGTCCGGCGGAACGGTGGCGGCGCGGCCATCATCCCGCAAGGCGCTTGAACAGTTCCTGCGCAACCAGCCCGCCACCGCCGATCAGCACGCTGAAATAAGCCACGGTGCCGATGTTGGCCAGGTGACCGAGCAGCACCGCGCCGCCATCGCGCTGGATGAAGCCGGTCGCGTACGCCAGCAGCGCCAGCGCGGGAATCGTGTTGCTGAAAGGAACGAAGCCGAACGGCGCCATCAGCAGCAGCGCAGCGGCGATGAAGGCGAGATTGTTGACGATGTCCTGCGCGCGTCCGTCGACCAGCACCGGCAGCCGGTGCGGCCGGCTCAGCCGTTCCAGCCGCGACACCCAGCGCAGTCCGCCGACCAGGCCCGGACGCAGGCGGTCCGACGGCAGGCGACGGTCGCGCACGCGCCGCGGCACCCACAGCTGGCGCCCGAGCAGGCGGCTGACGCCGACCAGCAGGATCGCCGCACCGAACACCGTGCTCACCCCGGGAATCGAGACCGGGATCAGGAACACCAGGGTCAGCAGGATCGTGAGCAGCAGCAGGCCTTCGTCGCCGAACAGATCCAGCAGCTCGCCCAGGCTCACGTGGTCGGGCGGCATCCGCGCGATCATGCCCTCGATCTGCGCGCCGAGGCTCTCGCCATCCGCGTCGCGCACGGCCTGCGGGTCCGCCGCCACCGGTCAGCCCAGGGTGCCGGAGAGCAGCGGAACGAACACCACCGGGCCCAGGTCGCGGCGGCTCAGCGATCCGTCGGCCTGCCTGCGCAGCATCAGCAACTGCTGCGCGCTGGCCGCGCCCACCGGCGCCACCAGCACGCCGCCGGGCGCGAGCTGCGCGGTCAGCTCGTCGACCAGCGCCGCGGCGCCGGCGGTGACCAGGATGCCGTCGTAGGGGCCGTGCTCGGCCCAGCCGGCGCGACCGTCGTCATGCTTGCTGCGCACGTTCAGGCCCAGCGAGCGGAAACGCTTGCGGGCGATGCGCAGCAGGTCGCCGATGCGCTCGACGGTATGCACCTCCAGCCCCATCGCGGCAAGCACGGCGGCCTGGTAGCCCGAACCCGTGCCCACTTCCAGCACGCGGCGCGGTTCGTGCCCGTCCTCGAACAGCGCCTCGGTCATGCGCGCGACCACCCACGGCTGCGAGATTGTCTGGCCGTGGCCGATCGGCAGCGCGGTGTCCTCGTAGGCGCGCGTGGCCAGCGCCTCGTCGACGAACAGGTGGCGCGGCACCGTGCGGATCGCGTTGAGCACGCGTTCGTTGGCGATGCCGTTGC
>JAEWZE010000242.1 GCA_023395465.1 Pseudomonadota bacterium | reverse complement strand
CCGAAAGCTTGCCGTACATGCGGAACAGGTTCTGGAAGGTGATGCTGGCCAGCGTCTGGTTCTCGCGCTGCACCGGCACGCCTTCCTTGGCCTCGACCGCCTGGTGCAGGCCGTCGGACCAGCGGCGCCCGGTCAGGGTGCGGCCGGTGAACTCGTCGACGATCACCACCTCGCCATCGCGCACGATGTAGTCGACGTCGCGCTGGTACAGCGCGTGCGCGCGCATCGCGGCGTTGAGGTGGTGGACCACGTGGATGTTGTGCGGGGCGTAGAGGTCGTCGCCCTCTTCCAGGATGCCGGCGCGATGCAGCAGGGTTTCTGCATGTTCCTGTCCGGCCTCGGACAGGTGCACCTGCTTGCCCTTCTCGTCCACCCAGTAGTCGCCCACGCCGTCCTCGACTTCCTGGCGCTTGAGCGAGGGCACGATGCGGTTGACCTTGATGTACAGCTCGGGCGACTCGTCGGCCGGGCCGGAGATGATCAGCGGGGTCCGCGCCTCGTCGATCAGGATCGAGTCGACCTCGTCGACGATGGCGTAGTGCAGGCCGCGCTGGAAGCGGTCCTGCCTGGACATGGCCATGTTGTCGCGCAGGTAGTCGAAACCGAATTCGTTGTTGGTGCCGTAGGTGATGTCGGCGCGGTAGGCGGCGTGCTTGTCGCCATGGTTCATGCCCGGATAGACCACGCCCACGCTCAGGCCCAGCCAGTTGTAGAGCTTGCCCATCTGCGCGGCGTCGCGGCGGGCCAGGTAGTCGTTGACCGTGACCACGTGCACGCCCTTGCCCTCGAGCGCGTTGAGGTAGCACGGCAGCGTCGCGACCAGGGTCTTGCCTTCGCCGGTGCGCATTTCGGCGATCTTGCCCAGGTGCAGCACCATGCCGCCGATCAGCTGCACGTCGTAGTGGCGCATGCCCAGCACGCGCACGCTGGCCTCGCGGCACACGGCGAAGGCTTCGGGCAACACCTTGTCCAGCGTTTCGCCCTTGGCGACGCGCTCGCGCAGTTCGGGGGTCTTGGCCTGGAGTTCGGCGTCCGACAGCGCCTGCATCTGCGGTTCGAGGGCGTTGATCTTCTTGACGATGCCGCCGAGCTGCTTGATGAGGCGGTCGTTGCGGCTGCCGAAGACGCTGGTGAGCAGGCGATTGAGCATGGGTTTACCGGAAGCTGGACGGGGCCGGCTGTTGCGCCGGAGGAGGCGCGCCGGCAATGAAAAAGGGCGCAGTGGCGCCCTTTTCGATGGCAACGCGCATTGTACCGTGGTGGCGGCCGGGAGCGTTTGCAAGGGGCGCCAGACGTCCCCCAACGCGCCCCGCGAGCCGAACGCGTCGCCACGCGCGACATCGGTGAACAACCCCGCTATGGACGTTCGACGCCCCTGGTGCTGGCTCGGGACCGCACCTGCAGCGGCTCACCGCCCTTGCCCGCTGCCCAGCGCCTTGCGTCCCTCCCCCGGGGCGCATGCGCCCACGCAGAGGCGACTCGCCCGAAGGCCGACCGGCCGAAGCCCTCAGCCGCGCTTGGCGCCCATCTCGCCCAGGAACTTGCGCGGGTTGTGCACGCGCCCGTTCTCCCAGACTTCGAAGTGCACGTGGGCGCCGGTGGAGCGACCGGTCGAGCCCGCCCTGGCGATCTGCTGGCCCACGCGCACCAGGTCGCCGACCTTCACCGTGTTGCGCGAGTTGTGCGCATAGCGGGTGACGTAGCCATTGCCGTGGTCCACTTCGACCACGTTGCCATAGCCGCTGCGCACGCCGGAATAGCTGACCACGCCGTCGGCCACGGTCAGGACCGGATCGCCGGTGTTGGCGTCGAAATCGATGCCCTTGTGGAACTGGCTGCCGCCGCCGAACGGGTCGGCGCGGCCGCCGTAACCCGAGGTGATGTAGCTGCTGGCGACCGGCGAGCGCGAGGGCACCGCGTTGCGCTCCAGTTCCTGGTCGAACAGCAGCGCCTCGAGCACCGACAGCTGGCGTCCGGCGTTGCCGAACTGCGCATCGACCTCGTCGAGGCCGCCGACCAGCTGACGCGCCGGCATGTCCTGGCTGGGTTCGGCGCCGCCCAGGCCCACCGGCCGGTCGAAATCGAACTCGCCGTCGCCGAGCTTGGCGATGCGCGTGAGGCGGTCGCCCAGCGCATTGAGGCGGTTGGCCTGCGCCTGCAGTTCGCCCAGGCGCGCGGCCAGCGCATTCACTTCGCGCTGCGCCTCGCGGCGGGTGGTGTCCAGCGCCTGCTCCTGGCTGGCGACCTGGCGTTGCAGATGGCTCATGCCCGAGGCATTGAGGCCACCGCCGATGACGACGCCGACGCCGAGCAACAGCAAGGCCGCGGCCAGAGGGCGTTCGTGCAGTCGCTTGCGTGCACGTTCGCCCACGTTCCTGAGCGTCGACAGCGTCTGCACCTGGATTGTGTGTAAAGTCATGTGTCTATGTCTGATTTCCGATCGCGGCGGTCCAGTTCGCCAAAGGTGCCGCCTGCTGCGGATCGCTCCGCGACCATGCAGACAGCGCTCGATGCACTGCTGTCCGGTACCGCCCGCGATCCCGTGCGCCATGCGCTGGGGCTCGACGCGCTGGACCGCCAACTGCGTCCCCTCCTGCCTCCGGGGCTGGCCGCACACGTGCGGCTGGCCAACGTCGTCGACGGCAGGCTGGTGTTCCTCGCCGATTCCCCCGTCTGGCACGCCAGGCTGCGCCTGTCGGCCGACGAACTGCTCGACGCTGCCCGCTCCGTCGGGCTGGAAGTGCGTGAGGTCACCGTCCGGACGACCTCCCAACCGATCCGGCCCGACGCGCGGCTTTCCGCGCAGGTCGCGCCCCCCTCCCGCGGACCCGGCCCGGCTGCGCAGGAGGCATTTCGCGCCGCGCTGGAAGCACTGGACGAACCCGGACCGGAAGACCCGAAGAGCCGCGGCTGAGCCTGGTTCCCGGGATCCGCTGGGCGGTTGCCCGGCCTCCCGGCCGGCCCACGCGGACAGGGCATGCTAGCGGCCACTTTCCGGCGAAACGTTAATGCGCCGCTTCACGAGCGTTCCAATTTCGTTAATTTGTTGTTACCAATCCGCATTTTCGGCCAGAAATGGCGGTTGGCAGGCGTGAAGAGCCCGTGCAGGCGGTTCAGCCAGCGGGGCAGCTTGTGAAGGAATCCGGGGCGTTCGGCCCTGAGGCGCCATGCCCTGGCGCGTTCGGGAGCCATCGCACAGCGGAAAGACGTCCGACGCGATGCGGGCACATTGCAGCGCCCGCGACCAGGTAGCCGGACGTCAAGCGGCCAATCGGGACATCCCGCCGCTGCGCCGCGGGAGGAAACTCAGGCGGCGACGGGCTCGCCGTAGACGACCGGCGGCGGCGCGGTCCTGGCGAAGGTGACTTCTTCCCAGCTTTCGCGATTGGCCAGCAGCGCGCGCACCAGCTTGTTGTTGAGCGCGTGTCCCGACTTGTAGCCCTCGAATGCGCCGAGGATGGGCCGGCCGGCCAGGTACAGATCGCCGACCGCGTCGAGGATCTTGTGGCGCACGAACTCGTTGGCGTAGCGCAGCCCGTCGTCGTTGAGCACGCGGAACTCGTCGAGCACGATCGCATTGTCCATCGAGCCGCCGAGGCCGAGGTTGCGTTCGCGCATGTATTCCAGGTCGCGCATGAAGCCGAAGGTGCGCGCGCGGCTGACTTCGCGGATGTAGTTGCCGGTGGAAAACTCGACCTGCGCGCGCGACTGCGACTGCGGGATGGCCGGGTGGTCGAATTGCACGGTGAAGCCGAGGCGGAAGCCGTCGTAGGGCTCGAAACGCGCGATCTTGTCACCCTCGCGCACCTCGATCGGGCGCCTGATGCGGATGAAGCGCTTGGGCGCATCCTGCTCGACGATGCCGGCAGACTGCAGCAGGAACACGAACGGTCCCGACGAGCCGTCCATGATCGGCACTTCCGGCGCGGACAGTTCCACGTAGAGATTGTCGATGCCCAGTCCGGCCAGCGCCGACATCAGGTGCTCGACGGTCTGGACCTTGGCGCCATCGCGCGACAGGCCGGTGCACAGCGTGGTCTCGCTGACCAGTTCACCGGCCGCGGGAATCTCGACCACCGGGTCCAGGTCGACCCGACGGAACACGATGCCGGTATCCGGGGCGGCCGGGCGCAGCGTCAGGAAGACCTTGTTGCCGCTGTGCAGGCCCACGCCGGTGGCGCGGATCACGTTCTTGATGGTGCGTTGCTGCGGCATCTGTTCGGCCTGTTGACGTCCGTGGCAGCCCCGGAAATGGGGGCAACGGCGCAGATTATCACTCCGCCCCCTGAACTGGACGGGAGTGGCGGCGTGCCCGGACTGGGGGTTCGAGGGCCGGATTGCGCCCTCCCGGCGGGCCGCGGAAGGCCCGACCAGGGACTCGCGACGGCGTGTCGGACCGGGGCCCGATCCTGCCCTCCCCGCGGTTGGGGGGGAGGACAGGACTCGTCCGGCCCGCACTCGCCGTCAGTCCGCCTGGCGGCGCAGGAACGCGGGGATGTCGAGGTAGCTGTCGCCCAGGTCGGCCACCGGCGGGGTGGCCGGCGCGGTCTCGGCGGCGACGCTGCGGCCGCGCAGGCCCGAGGCGATGCTGCTGCCGCTGGCGAACGCGTCGTTGCCGTCCTCGATGAACATGCCGGTGGTGCCGTCGCGCTTGCCGGTGTTGATCAGCTGCACGTGCGGGCGGCGCGCCTGCTCGAAGCTGCCCTGGTCGGCGCCGCGGCCGGTGCCGCGGGCCACGCCGCGGTTGAGGCCGGTGGCGACCACGGTCACGCGCACGTCGTCGGCCATGTCCGGATCGAGCACGGTGCCGATGACGATGGTGGCGTCCTCGCTGGCGAAGTTCTCCACGGTGCGGCCGACTTCGTCGAACTCGCTCATGGTGAAGTCCGGGCCGGCGGTGATATTGACCAGGATGCCGTTGGCGCCGGCCAGGTTGACGTCGTCGAGCAGCGGGTTCTGGATCGCGGACTCGGCGGCGGCCTGGGCGCGGTCGTCGCCGCGGGCGTGGCCGGTGCCCATCATCGCCAGGCCCATCTCGGACATGACGGTGCGCACGTCGGCGAAGTCGACGTTGATCAGGCCGGGGCGCACGATCAGGTCGGCGATGCCCTGCACGGCGCCCAGCAGCACGTCGTTGGCGGCACGGAAGGCCTGCACCATGGTCGCGTTGCGGCCGAGCACGGTGATCAGCTTCTCGTTGGGGATGGTGATCAGCGAGTCGCAGTGCGAGGACAGGTCCTCGATGCCCTTGAGCGCGACCTGCATGCGGCGGCGGCCCTCGAACGGGAACGGCTTGGTGACCACGGCCACGGTCAGGATGCCCATCTCCTTGGCCAGCTGCGCGACCACGGGCGCCGCGCCGGTGCCGGTGCCGCCGCCCATGCCGGCGGTGATGAAGACCATGTCGGCGCCCTGCAGCGCGTCCATGATGATCTCGCGGTCCTCCAGCGCGGCCTGGCGGCCGACCTCGGGGTTGGCGCCCGCGCCCAGGCCCTTGGTGACGTTGCCGCCGAGCTGCAGCTGCAGCTTGGCGCCGCAGTTGCGGATCGCCTGCGAGTCGGTGTTGGCGGTGATGAACTCGACGCCGTCCACGCTGCTGTTGACCATGTGCGCGACCGCGTTGCCGCCGCCGCCGCCGACGCCGATCACCTTGATGACGGCGTTCGGGGCCATCTTCTCAACCAGTTCGAAATGTGCCATGTCCTTGTCCTCTCTAGTTTGAGCCGGGAGTGGGGAGTGGGGATTGGGGATTCGGAGAAGCTCCGGTTCCATCACCACTTCGCTCATCACCGGCGTTCTTATGAATTTCGCGCCGTACCGCTGTCGCCTTCCGCCTTCGCCTCACCTGCTCGTTCTTCTCTGCTGTTGCCGCGTTGTTGCCGTTTGCCGTTGCCGTTCCGAATCCCCAATCCCGCATCCCCAATCCCGTTCCGCGGGGGGGGGGGGAGAAAACGCCCCCGGCCC
>JAEWZE010000047.1 GCA_023395465.1 Pseudomonadota bacterium | reverse complement strand
GGCGGCGGCAGCGCTGGCGGTGGATGCGGCGGGCGCCGGCTCGTGCGCGCAGGCGGCGAGTGCCGTCGCGGCGAGCAGGGGCAGGAGTGCGCGGAGCGGCAGGTGCAGTGTCATGGCGTGGCCTTGGTCGGGCGGCTGCGCGTGAGCAGCGAGTAGTACAGCAGGGGAATGACAAGCAGCGTGAGCACGGTCGAGACCAGGATGCCGAAGATCAGCGAGATCGCCAGGCCGTTGAAGATCGGGTCGTCGAGGATGAAGAACGCACCGCCCATCGCCGCCAGCGCGGTCAGCGCGATCGGCTGCGCGCGCACCGCGCAGGCGTCGACCACCGCCTGCGCCGGCGTGCGCCCGCGCGCCAGTTCGTGGTTGATGAAGTCCACCAGCAGGATCGAGTTGCGCACGATGATGCCGGCCAGCGCGATCATGCCGATCATGCTGGTGGCGGTGAACTGCATGCCCAGCAGCGCGTGCCCCGGCATCACCCCGATCACGGTCAGCGGGATCGGCGCCATGATCACCAGCGGCACCGCGTAGTTGCGGAACCAGGCCACCACCAGCAGGTAGATCAGCACCATGCCCGCCGCATAGGCGATGCCCATGTCGCGGAAGGTCTCGTAGGTGATCTGCCACTCGCCGTCCCACTTGACCGCATACCCGGCGGTGTCGGCCGGCTGGGCGATGTAGTGCTGCGACAGCCGCTGGCCCGCGACGGCGTGTTCGTCGAGCTGTCCGACCAGGTCGAACATGCCGTACAGCGGGCTGTCGGTCGCGCTGCTCTCGTCGCCCATCACGTAGACCACGGGCAACAGGTCCTTGTGGTGGATGGCGCCGTCCCAGGCCTGCGTGCGCGGCTGCACCAGCTCCGACAGCGGCACCAGCTGGCCGTCGCCGCCGCGCACGCGCAGCGCCAGCACGCCGTCGAGCGTGGCCTGGTCGGCCACCGGCAGGCGCAGCCGGATCGGGCGCGGGTACTTCGAGCTGCCGTCGATGAGGTGGCTCGCGTCCAGGCCGGACAGGCCGGCAGCGATGGTGTCGGCGATATCGGCCTGCGACACGCCCAGGCGCGCGGCGCGCACGCGGTCGATCGCCAGCACTTCGCGCGCGGCGTCGGCCTCGACGCTGCTGTCGACGTCGACGATGCCGTCGGTGGCGAGGAAGCGCTGCTCCAGCGCGCGGCCGATCTCGCGCTGTCGCGCGTAGTCGGGTCCATACACTTCGGCCACGATCGGCGAAAGCACCGGCGGGCCCGGCGGCACTTCCACCACCTTCACCGACGCCCCGTGGCGGCGCCCGACCTCGGCGACCTGCGGGCGCAGCGCCACGGCGATGTCGTGGCTCTTGCGGTCGCGCTCGCGGCGGTCGACCAGGTTCACCTGCAGGTCGCCGACGTTGGCGCCGGCGCGCAGGTCGTACTGCCGCACCAGGCCGTTGAAGTTGATCGGCGCCGCGGTGCCGGCATAGGCCTGCCAGTCGCGCACCTCGGGCACGCGCTCGATCACCGCCGACAGCTCCGACAGCAGCGCGCTGGTGTCTTCCAGGGTGCGGCCTTCGGGCAGGTCGACCACGATCTGCAGTTCGGACTTGTTGTCGAACGGCAGCATCTTCATCACCACCAGCCGGAAGCCAGCCAGGCTCGCGGCCAGCACCACGAGCAGGGCCATCGTCGCGAACAGCCAGCGGCGCCGGCGCGCGCCGCGATCGGCGGACAGGAAGGGCGTCATCAGCCGCTCGAACAGGCGGTGCAGGCGCGCGGCCATGGTGCCTTCAGCGTGGCCGTCGTGCTGGCCGGCGCCGGCGGCCACGTGGCCCTTGAGCAGCTTCAGCGACAGCCACGGCGTGACCACCAGCGCGATCGCCAGCGACAGCAGCATGCCCACCGAGGCGTTGATCGGGATCGGCCGCATGTACGGTCCCATCAGGCCGCTGACGAAGGCCATCGGCATCAGCGCCGCGATCACGGTGAAGGTGGCCAGGATGGTCGGGCCGCCGACCTCGTCCACGGCCGGCGGGATCGCCTCGCGCAGGGTCTTTCCGCCGTGGGCCATGTGCCGGTGGATGTTCTCCACCACCACGATGGCGTCGTCGACCAGGATGCCGATCGAGAAGATCAGCGCGAACAGCGAGACGCGGTTGAGGGTGAAGCCCATCGCCCAGGAGGCGAACAGGGTGGTGGCCAGGGTCAGCACCACCGCGCTGCCGATCACCAGCGCCTCGCGCCGGCCCAGCGCGAACAGCACCAGCAGCACCACCGAGCCGGTGGCGAACACCAGCTTCTTGATCAGGGTGTGCGCCTTGTCGCTGGCGGTGGCGCCGTAGTCGCGGGTGACCTGCACCTCGATGCCGTCGGGGATCAGCTGCCCGCGCAGCGCCTGCACGCGTTCGCGCGCGGCACGGGTGATGTCGGCGGCGTTGCTGCCCGGCTTCTTGGCGATCGCCAGCGTCACCGCGGGGGCCGTGCCCGTGGCCGGACCGTCGCGCCCCGCCGGGGCGCCATGCCAGACGTAGCTCGCCGGCGCGTCGGCGGCATCGCTGACCCGGGCGACGTCCTCGAGCCGCACCGGCTGGCCGCCGGCGACGCCCAGCACCAGGCCGGCGACTTCGTCGCGGTCGGCCAGGAAACTGCCCGAGGTGACCTGGACCACGCCGTCGATGCCGATGCGCTCGCCGGCCTGGCGTGCGAGGTTGGCCGCCTGCAGCGTAGCGGCCAGGTCGGTTACGGCCAGGCCGTGGCTGGCCAGGCGCGCGGCATCGAGTTCCACCATGACCGCCCGCTCGGGTGCGCCGATGGTGAACACGTCGCGGGTGCCGGGGATGCGCTTGAGTTCGGTTTCCAGCGTGTGCGCGACCGCGGCAAGATCGCGCGCCGAGCGCGCCGGGTCGTCGGTCCACAGCGTCAGCGCCATCACCGGCACGTCGTCGATGCCCTTGGGCTTGACCACGGGCTGGCCGATGCCCAGGCCCTGCGGCATCCAGTCCTGGTTGGAGAAGACCTTGTCGTACAGGCGCACCAGCGCCGGCTGGCGGGCGACGCCAACCTCGAATTCCACGGTCAGCACCGCCATGCCGGGACGGCTCACCGAGTAGGTGTGCTTGACCTGTTCGATCTCCGAGAGCACCTGCTCCAGCGGCCAGGCCACCATCTGCTCCACCTGGCGCGCGTCGGCGCCGGGGAAGGGCACGATCACGTTGGCCATGGTCACGTCGATCTGCGGCTCTTCCTCCTGCGGCGTGACCAGCACCGCGACGATGCCCAGCAACAGCCCCAGCAGGGCCAGGACCGGCGTGAGCGGGTTGGCCTGGAAGGTCGCGGCCAGGCGTCCGGCCAGCCCCAGGCGTGCGCTGTCGTGGGCCGCCATGTCAGTCCCCGGCTCCGCGCGCGGCCGCCAGCGCCTGCATCGCGGCCACCGGGTCGGCGGCGATCGATTCGCCCGCCGCCAGCCCGGCGATCACCTCGACCCGGTCGCCCACCTGCGCGCCCAGGCGCAGCTGGCGCAGCGTCAGCCGCCCATTCGCCAGCACGTAGGCGGCGGTGACCTCGCCACGGCGCAGCACCGCGCCGGCCGGGATGCGCGGATGCGCGGCGCCCGGCACGGCCGGGAACGCGACCTTGGCGGTACTGCCGGGCGACGGAACCGGATCGAGCTGCGGCAGCTGCACGCGCACGCGCACGGCGTGGCTGGCGGCATCGCCGGCCGGGAACACGGTGACGTCGGCAGCTTTCGCGCTGCGGCCATCGGGCAGGTGCACGCTGGCCACCGGGTTGGCGCGGATCGCGTCCGCCGTCGACTGCGGCACGCTGACCTCGATCCGCAAGGCATCGGGCGCGAACACCGACATCAGGACCGCGCCGATGCCCACGCTCTCGCCCGGATCGACCTCGCGCGAGGCGACGATGCCGGCATAGGGCGCGCGGATGCTGGTGTAGGCGGCCTGCTGGCCGACGTTGGCCAGCTGCGCGCGCGCGGCGTCGCGCGCGGCGCGCGCCGAATCGCGGACCGCACGCGCCTGGTCGAGCTGCGCGCGCGAGACATAGTCGCCCTGCGACAGCGCCAGGTAGCGCGCATGGCTGGCGTCGGCCTCGCGGGCCGCGGCCTCGGCGGCCTGCAGCTGCGCGCGCGCGGCGTTGACGCCGGCCTGCTGCTCCACCGCGGTCAGGCGCACCAGCAGTTCGCCCTCGGCCACGCGGTCGCCGACGTCGCGGCGCACCTCGGCCACGCGGCCGCTGGTCTGCGCCGCGAGCGTGGCGTGGCGCACGGCCTCGACCACGCCGTCCCAGGCGCGGCCGCCGGCGCTGTCGCCGCCCTCGACCACCACGGTGTCCAGGCCGTCGATGGCGGGCGGTGGTGGCAACCCGGCGTCGCCGCCGCCGCAGGAGGCGAGCGCGAACGCCAGCAGCGACGCCGCCGCCAGGCGCAGGACAGGGGGAACGCGCAGGGTCATGGCGCAGCCCTAGCGGAACGCGCAGCCGCTGCGCACGCCGAACCTGCGGAACACGATGGCGGCGGGGCAGAAGCCGGTGATGCTGGACTGCAGCAGGTTGGCGCCGACGAAGGCGGTCAGCCACAGCCACAGCGGCGAGACGAAGTGGGCCAGCAGCAGGCTGCCGAGGATCATCACGCCGGCAAAGGCGAAGATGGCGCGGTCGAGGTTCATGGGTGTTCTCCGTGGGGTCGGGTGGCGCGTCAGCGGGTGCGGTCGATGCCCAGCAGCCTGAGCACGTACTTCTCGTACACCGGCTCGGTGTGGCCGGACTTCATCTTCATCAGGAAATATTTTTCGAACGCGACCTTGGCCAGGTGCACCCACTTGCCGGCGCGGCTCCAGGTCACGTTACGCGGCGGCATCTGCGGCAGCGCGACGAAGGCGATGCCGGTATCGCCCATGTCGGCCAGGCAGATGGCGTTCCACGTGGCCTGCGCGGTGGCCGGTTCGCCGGCCAGCTCGGCGCGGATGTTCTGTGCGATGGCGGTGACCATCGACTCGATCATGAACCCGGTCTTGGGCGCGCCGGTCGGCACCGGCGTGGCCTCCACCGGCGGGATCGCCACGCACACGCCCAGGGCGTGCACGTTGGGGAAGGTCGGGTTGCGCTGGTGCGGATCGATCAGCACGAAGCCGCGCGGATTGCACAGGCCCTCGACGCCGCGCACCGCGTCCACGCCGGTGAAGGCGGGCAGCACCATCGCGTAGCGGAACGGCAGCGTGTGCTGCCTGGCCGGCTTGCCGTCGACGTCCATCTCGACGACGTCCATCGCACCGTCGCGCACTTCGGTGATCTTCGCGTTGGTGATCCACTGGATGTGGCGCTGGCGGAATTCCGATTCCATCAGCCCCTTCGAATCGCCGACGCCGCCCAGGCCCATGTGCCCGGCATAGGGTTCCGGGGTGACATAGGTGATCGGTACCCTGTCGCGCAGCCTGCGCTTGCGCAGGTCGTGGTCGAGGATCATCGCGAACTCGTAGGCCGGACCGAAGCAGCTGGCCCCGGCGGCCGCGCCGATCACCACCGGGCCCGGCGCCTCGAGGAAGGCCTGGTAGGCCTCCCAGGCGGCCGCGGCGTGGGCGGTGGTGCAGATCGAATGGGTGTGGCCGCCGTCGGGACCCAGGCCCGGGACCTCGTCGAACGCCAGCCGCGGGCCGGTGGCGACGACCAGGTGGTCGTAGCCGAGTTCGCGGCCGTCGCGCAGGCGGACGCGGTTGTGCGCCGGCTCCACCCGCTCGGCGCCGGCCGGCTCGAAGTCGACGCCGTGGCGCGCCAGGTACGCCGGCACCTGCAGCTGCACCTCGGCCGGCGTGCGCCGGCCGACGGCGACCCAGGGATTGGACGGGGTGAACGAGAACAGCTCGCCTTCGCCGACCACGGTGATCGCCGCACCCTTGCCCAGCGCACCACGCAGTTCGTAGGCGACGCTCATGCCGCCGATGCCCGCGCCCAGCACCACGATGTGGGTCATGACACAGCCTCCTTCGAACCGGTCGATGTCGAGGACCAGCCCCGGCTTGCAGTCACATTAGCAAACACTTATATTAGATGCAACTGATAAATGAAGACCTCGCCCATGCGTCCCGATCCCGCGTTTCCATCCCCTGCCGCGGTTGGGATGCCACGCTTCGCCCACGCCTCCCGGCTTGCCGTCCGCCCGTGGGCATGGCGCAATGCCCGGCCCTCCGCGAACGCCTGACCATGCCTGCACGCAATCCCGGCCCCGACTTCGACCTCACCGCCATGCAGGCCCATGCCGGTGATGCCGCGCAGCTGCTCAAGGCCCTGGCCAACGAGCGCCGGCTGCAGGTGCTGTGCCTGTTGGCGGGCGGGGAACGCTCGGTCGGCGAGCTCAACGCGCTGCTCGACCTGAGCCAGTCGGCCCTGTCCCAGCACCTGGCCGTGCTGCGCGAGGAAGGCCTGGTGCGCACGCGGCGCGAGGCGCAGACGATCTACTACGCGCTGGCCCCGGGCCCGGCCGCCGCGGTCATGGAGACGCTGCACGGCATCTACTGCAGCCCAGCGTCGGCACGCAGGCGCCGCGCCTGATCGCGACCGCGCCACGCGCCCGCTCCCGCCGCGTGCGGTGCCGACACCCGACCCGAACGAAAACCCAAGGAGAATTCCATGTCCGCCATCGACTCCTACACCGATCTCACCCGCGCCGTCTCGAAGAACCTGACCCCGCTGCGCACCCACAATGCCGAGCTGATGCAGGGCTTCGGCGCGCTGAGCCGTGCCGCGCTCGCCCCCGGCGCGCTCGACGAGAAGACCAAGGAACTGATCGCCATGGCGATCGGCGTGGCCAGCCGCTGCGATGCCTGCCTGGGCTTCCACGCCAAGGCCCTGGTGCGCCTGGGCGCGACGCCGGAGGAGTTCCGCGAGATGCTGGGCGTGGCCGTCTACATGGGCGGCGGGCCGTCGCTGATGTACGCGGCCAACGCGCTGGCCGCCTTCGAGGAATTCGGCGCGGCGGCGAATCCGGCCTGATCCGGACGGCGCTGCGCCGCGCGCGTCAGTCCGCGTCCGGATTGCGCGTGCGCCACTGCGCCAGCTGCTCGCGGTAATGCTGCAACGCTTCGCTGTAGCTGTCGTGCACGCAGGGATCGCAGCCGCTGTCGCAGCAGTCGCTCGGCAGTGGCGGCTCCGGCGGCAACGGGCGCGGATCGGCGGGCGGAGTCGACGTGGAGCGGCGGGCGGGATCGGAGGCGCTGGACATGCGCCTATGGTGGCCCGATCGTGCGTCGGCGTGAACCGGAACGCGGCGCGCGTCTCGCCGCCGCCGCGCAGTACCGCCGTAAAATGGCGGGAACGTGAACAGGGGCACGTACGCGGCATGCCAGGACCGGCTGCATCCATTCCCGCCATGCGCGCATGGCGGGCCCGGCTCGCTTGTGCGATGGCCGGCGCCTGGCTGGCGCTGGCCGGGCCGGCGTGCGCGCTCGATCCCGAGCTGCCGCCCGAGCGCTACACCATCACCCGCTGGAGCGCCGACGACGGCCTGCCGCACAGCCAGATCCACGACATCGGGCAGAGCCCGGACGGCTTCCTGTGGGTCACCACCTGGGAGGGCACCGCCCGTTTCGACGGGCTGGACTTTTCCGAAGTCGCGCGCCTGAACGATCCCACCGGGGGTCGGCGCCCGTCGCGGCGGCTGTGGCGGGATGCGGACGGCAGCATGCTGGTGGCGGTGGATGGTCCCGGGCTGCTGCGGGTGCCGGCGGTGGGCGCGGCCCGGCCGGCCTGCCGGGACATCGACGCGCTCCAGGTCAGCCAGCTCGCGCAGGGCGTCGACGGCCTGCCCTGGCTGGCCGCGCGCGACGGGCTCTATCGCCTGCAGTCCGACGGCCGCTGCACGCGGGTGGCCGGTGGCCAGTCGCTGGCCGGGCGCACCGTCAACGGCATGCTTGCCCAGGCCGACGGCAGCCTCTGGCTCGGCCTGCGCGGCGGCCTGTTCCGCTGGCAAGGCGGCCGCCTCGAGGCGCTGGGCGAGCGGCTCGGGCTGCCCGCCGGCGAGGTGCGGGGACTGGTGCGCGACGCTGGCGGGGACATCTGGATCGCCAGCGAGCACGGCGTCTGGCGCTACCGCGGGGGCCGCCTGCAGGCGGTGCGCCCCGAGCGCGCCGAAGGCCTGCTGCTGGACGATTCGGGCGCGCTGTGGGTCGCCGGCACCGACAGCGTCGTGCTGCGCCATCGCGATGGCCGCTGGCACCGCTGGGGCGAGGGCGAGGGCGTGGTGGGTTATGCCACCGGCGCGCTGTTCCAGGATCGCGAGGGCCTGGTCTGGTTCGGTACCACGCACGGCCTGTTCCGGATCGCCGACGGCCCGGTCCGCGGTATCGCGCGCCAGCCCGGGCTGCCGTCGGACTACATCCGCAGCGTGCTGCAGACCGCGGACGGACAGGTCTGGATCGGCCACTCGCTGGGCCTGAGCCGCATCCGCGATGCGCGGCCGGAGCAGCTGTTCCCGCAGCCGGGCACACAGCCGTCGAGCGTGCTGGCGCTGGCCCCGGCGGCCGCAGGCGGCGTCTGGGCCGGCACCTACAACCGCGGCGTGCTGCGCGTCGGGCCGGGTGTCCCCGCGCCGGTTCGGCCACTGGCGACCGGCGACCACCCGCTGGCCGCCGAACAGGTGCGCGCGCTGCTGGAGGATCCCGACGGCACGCTGTGGATCGGCACCGAGCGCGGCCTGGTGGCCTGGCGCGACGGCCGCTTCGATCCGCAGCCGCTGCCTGGCTTGCCGGCACTGCCGGTGCGCGTCCTGCAGCGCAGCGAGGGCGGCCGGCTTTGGATCGGCCAGCTGGGCGGCATGGCCTGGCGCGAGCCCGACGGACACCTGGTGGTGCTGCGTCCGGGCCAGGGATTCCCGGCGCAGTCGGTCTTCGACTTCCTGCACGACGCCGATGGCGGCACCTGGGTGGCCAGCAACCGCGGCGTGCTCCACCTGCGCGACGGTGGCTGGCGCCAGTACGGCGCGGCGCAGGGCCTGCGCGGCAGCAGCGTGTTTCGCCTGCTCGACGACGCCTACGGCAACCTGTGGTTGAGCGGCAACCATGGCGTGGCGCGAGTGCCGCGGCGCTCGTTCCAAGCGGTGGACCGTGGCGATCGCGCGCGCCTGGACGTGCAGGTCTTCGACCGCGACGACGGCATGCCGAGCCGGCAGGCCAACGGCGGCAGCGCACCGGCGGGCTGGCGCCTGGCCGACGGGGAGGTATGGCTGCCCACCGCCAGCGGCGTGGCGGTGTTCGACCCGGGGCTGGTGATGGAGCGGGGGCGCGGCGACGTGCCGCTGGTGATCGACACGCTGCAGGTCGACGGCCGCGAGCTGGCGCCTGCGGATGCGGGCGTGCTGCAGCCGGGTTCGCGCGTGCAGATCCGCTACGCGGGCCTGAGCCTGCGCCAGCCCAACGCCCTGCGCTACCGCTACCGCATGCAGGGCGTGGACGCGCACTGGATCGACGCCGGCACGGCGCGCGAGGTGACCTACACCAACCTGCCCGCCGGCCGGCTGCGCTTCGAGGTACAGGTGGCGCACGCGCCCGCCGACTGGAGCAGGCCGGCGGCCTCGACCGGCTTCGAGCTGCAGGTCGCGGCCCCTTGGTGGGCGCGACCCTGGGCCGTGCTGCCGGCAATCGGGACGCTGCTGCTCCTGTTCATCCTGCTGCACCACGTCCTGGGCCGCCGCCAGCGGCGGCATGCGCGCCAGCTGGAAGCCGAAGTGGCGCAGCGCACCGCGCAGCTGCGGGAGAAGAACCAGGAACTGGAGGAAGCCTCGCGCCAGCGCGAGCGGCTGGTGGAGCAGCTGGCCCACCAGGCCAGCCACGACAGCCTGACCGGCCTGCCCAACCGCCGCGCCGGCGACCAGCAGCTGGCGATGGCGCTGCAGCAGGCCGACGCCGCGCACACCCCGCTGTGCGTGGCGATCGTCGACCTGGACCGCTTCAAGCACATCAACGACCGCTACGGGCACCAGTGCGGCGATCGCGTGCTGGCGCACGTGGCCGGGCAGCTGCAGGCGTCGCTGCGCCAGCCGTCGCTGTTCGTGGCGCGCCTGGGCGGCGAGGAATTCCTGGTGGTGCTGCGCCAGACCGCGCTGGCCGGGGCGCTGTCGCTGCTCGAACGCGCACGCCGCGACGTGGCGGCGCTGGCGATCGCGCCGGACGGCGACGACAGCATCGCCTGCACCATCAGTGCCGGCGTGGTCGAGCGCAGCGGTCGCGAGGGCGCCGACGCGCTGCTGCAGCGCGCCGACGCGGCGCTGTACGAAGCCAAGCGCCAGGGCCGCGACCGCATCGTCGCCGGCTGACGCTGCGCCGCGCGCCTGCGCCGGGCAGGCGCCGCCGTCAGCTGCGTTTTGCGCGCGCGAACGCCTGGGCCAGCGCGTTGTCGGCCGGCGGCGCGGACGGCTTCGGCGCGCCGCCGCCGCGCGGATTGCGCCGGGCGGGATCGCGCGTACCGGCGGCGTTGCGTTCACCGCCGCGTTCCTGGCGCGGCGCGGGCGTATCGTCGAGGCGACGCGTCAGGGCGATGCGCTTGCGCGCCACGTCCACCTCCAGCACCTTGACCTTGACGATGTCGCCGGCCTTGACCACCTCGCGCGGATCCTTGACGAACCGGTCCGACAGCGCCGAGATGTGGATCAGCCCGTCCTGGTGCACGCCGATGTCGACGAAGGCGCCGAAGGCGGCGACGTTGCTCACCACGCCTTCCAGGATCATGCCCTCGCGCAGGTCCTTGATGTCCTCCACGCCATCAGCGAACTGCGCGGCCCTGAACTCCGGGCGCGGGTCGCGGCCGGGCTTTTCCAGTTCCTTCAGGATGTCGCGCACGGTCGGTTCGCCGAAGCGCTCGTCGGTGAACTGCGCGGCTTTCAGCGTGCGCACGAAGCCGCTGTCGCCGATCATCGCCTGGATCGGCCTGCCGGTCGCCCGCACGATGCGCTCGACCACCGGATAGGCTTCCGGGTGCACCGAGGACGCATCCAGCGGTTCGTCGCCATCGGCGATGCGCAGGAAGCCGGCGCACTGCTCGAAGGTCTTCTCGCCCAGGCGCGGCACCTTGAGCAGGTCGCGGCGGCGCCTGAACGGTCCGTTGGCGTCGCGATGCACGACGATGTTCTCGGCCACCGAGGTCGACAGCCCGGCCACGCGCGCCAGCAGCGCGCTGGAGGCGGTGTTGACGTGCACGCCGACCGCGTTCACGCAGTCCTCCACGCGCGCATCGAGCGCGCGCGCCAGCTTGTACTGGTCGACGTCGTGCTGGTACTGGCCCACGCCGATCGCTTTGGGTTCGATCTTGACCAGTTCGGCCAGCGGATCCTGCAGCCGCCGCGCGATCGACACCGCGCCGCGCAGCGACACGTCCAGGCCGGGGAATTCCTTCGCCGCCAGCTCCGAGGCCGAATACACCGAGGCGCCGGCCTCGCTGACCACGATCTTCTGCATCTTCAGTTCGGGGCAGAGCTTGAGCAGGTCGCCGGCGAGCCTGTCGGTCTCGCGGCTGGCGGTGCCGTTGCCGATCGCCACCAGCTGCACTCCGTGGGCCTGGCACAGCTTGCGCAGGGACACCAGCGACTGGTCCCACTGCCGGCGCGGTTCGTGCGGATAGATGGTGTCGGTGGCCACCAGCTTGCCGGTGGCATCGACCACCGCCACCTTGACCCCCGTGCGCAGGCCGGGGTCCAGGCCCAGCACCGACTTCGGGCCGGCCGGGGCGGCCAGCAGCAGGTCCTTGAGGTTGTCGCCGAACACCGCGATCGCCTCGGCCTCGGCCTGCTCGCGCGCCTGCGCGAACAGGTCGATCAGCAGGTGCAGGTGCAACTTGGCCTTCCAGGCCAGGCGGCAGGCGTTGCGCAGCCAGGTGTCTGCGGCGCGGCCCTGGTCGCGGATGCCGGCATGCAGCGCCACCCGGCCTTCGGCGTAGAGGTGGCCGGCGTCGGGATCGCTACCCGGCTCCAGGTCGAGGCTGAGGAACTCCTCGCGACGGCCGCGCATCAGCGCCAGCAGCCGGTGCGAGGGGATCTTCGCCAGCGGCTCGGCGTGGTCGAAGTAGTCGCGGAACTTCTCGCCGGCGACCTCCTTGCCTTCCACGACCTTCGCGCGGATCAAGCCGCTGTTCCACAGCCACTCGCGCAGTTCGCCGATCAGCGCCGCGTCCTCGCCCCAGCGTTCGATCAGGATCGCGCGCGCGCCTTCCAGCGCGGCCTTCGCGTCGGCGACGCCCTGTTCGGCATCGACGAACTGCGAGGCGAATTCTTCCGGCACACGCGTTGGATCCTCGATCAGGCCGTCGGCCAGCGGTTCCAGGCCGGCCTCGCGCGCGATCTGGGCGCGGGTGCGGCGCTTCTGCTTGTAGGGCAGGTACAGGTCTTCCAGCCGCGCCTTGCTGTCGGCCGCCTCGATGTCCGCGCGCAGCGCGTCGGTGAGCTTGCCCTGTTCCTCGATGCTGGACAGGATCGTGGCGCGGCGCTCCTCCATCTCGCGCAGGTAGACCAGGCGCACCTCGAGGTTGCGCAGCTGGGTGTCGTCGAGGCCGCCGGTGACCTCCTTGCGGTAGCGCGCGATGAACGGCACGGTCGCGCCCTCGTCGAGCAGGGCGATCGCGGCGCTGGCCTGTTCGGCCTTCGCGCCGATCTCCTCGGCGATGGTCTGCGAAATCTTGCGCGCGAGCGCCGGGGAAATCTCGGGCATGTCGTCGGTGCTGCTGGCGGCGTCGGGCCGCGGAACGGCGATTGTGGCAACCGCGGCGGCGCGCAGGAACCCGTTGACAATCCGCGCGCGGGGCAGTGCCGCCACCCCGTCTCAGGCGTCGCGCTCCACCGTATCGGCACGCGTGCGGCGGCGCCACGGCAGCGGGAGGTTGAACAGCACCAGCGCCAGCCACGCCAGCCGGCTGGAGGCCGACTCGCGGTCGGGCGCGCGCAGCTGCGGATCGGCCGGCGCCGCGTCGTCGTCGATCGCGTACTCGCCGGCCTCGAGCGCGTGCAGGATCGCGCGTGCGCGCGCTGCGTCCGCGTCGGCCACGCGCAGGCGCGTGCCGCCGATCGCCAGCCGCCATTCCCAGTTGGCCAGCGCCAGGTGCTCGTCGCCGAGCTGGGCCTCGATGCCTTCGGCCAGCAGCAGGCCGCGGGCGATCTGGGCCTGGATCGGATCGAGGTAGCTGGCGACGATGGTGAACATGCGCGGGGCTGGCGGCGGGCGTGGCCTGCAGCGTACGCCAGCGGCGCCGCGCCGGCGTCGCGCACTGGCCATCGGCCCCCGCATTCCCGAGAATGCAGGCACGCGGGCGCCGCGAGGTTCTCATTTCGCCTGCCATGGCGGCTGGTCCGCGCATTCCCCAACAGGAGTCATCGCCATGATCCGGCCCGCCCTCGCCACCGCGCTGTTCGCCGTCCTGCTCGCCTCCGGCTGCGGCGACAAGGACGCCGCGCCGCAGCCGGCGGTCGCCGCGGCGGCGCTGGATGCGCCCAGCCGGATCGAGGACTGGCCGCTGCCCAGCACGCTGCCCGGATCGGCCTCGCCCAGCCTGGCGGCCACGCCCGACGGCAAGCTGCTGCTGGGCTGGATCAACTCGCAGAAGGGCCGTCGCCACATCTTCCAGTTCAGCAGCTATGCGCCGGACTGGGGACGCTGGATGCATGCGATGACCACCGTGGCGGTCGGCAACAGCATGTTCGTGAACTGGGCCGACATCCCGCACCTGGCCGCCACGCCCGACGGCGCGCTGTGGGCGCACTGGCTGCAGAAGAGCAGCGATGCGCCGTATGCCTACGACGTGGTGCTGACCCGTTCGCGCGACGGCGGCGCCAACTGGGCTGCGCCGGTGCTGGCGCACGACGATGGCACCCGCAGCGAGCATGGCTTCGTCTCGATGTGGGCGCAGGGCAGCGACGCGCTCGGCGTCGCCTGGCTCGACGGGCGCAACACGGCGGCGGCCGCGACGCGCGCGGGCGATCGCGGCGACGCGCATGCCGGCCACGCCGCGGGCGCCGGCGCGATGACGCTGCGCGCGGCGGTGTTCGACGCCAACCTGCAGCGCAGCGCCGAGGTGGAGATCGACGCGCGCGTGTGCGACTGCTGCCAGACCGCGGTGGCGGTGACCGGCAAGGGTCCGCTGCTGGTCTATCGCGGGCGCAGCGAATCCGAGGTGCGCGACATCCTGGCCACGCGCTTCGACGGCAGCCGGTGGCGCGCACCCGCGCCGGTGCATGCGGATGGCTGGACGATGCCGGCCTGCCCGGTGAACGGCCCGGACGTGGCTGCCGCCGGCGATGCGGTCGTGGTCGGCTGGTATACCGAGGCCGATGGCGAGCCGGAGCTGCGGCTGGCGGCCAGCGCCGACGCCGGCGACGCCTTCGCCGCGCCGCTCACGCTCGACCGCGGCCCCGCGGTGCTGGGCCGCGTGGCGGTGGCCATGGATGCGCGGCAGGCCTGGGTACTGTGGGTGCGCGAGGAAGGCGGACGGCAGTCGCTGTGGCTGTCGCGCCGCAGCCACGACCTGGCGACCGAGCATGAGCGCCTGGAGCTGGCGAAGATCGCCGGCGAGGGTCGCGCGACAGGCTTCCCGCAGCTGGCGCTGGCCGGCGGCGCAGCCTACGTCGCCTGGACCGAAGTGGCCGGAGGCACGCCCAACCTCAAGGGCCTGCGCGTGTCGCGATGAACGGTGCAGCGCCGGTCGCGGCGTCCATCGTCGACGCGCAGGGCGACCTGTCCACGGTGGAGGAGGCGGACGCGGTGGCGCCGGTCGCGGTGCTGCACGCCGATGCCTGGCTGGCGGTGGTCGACAAACCGGCCGGGCTGATGGTGCACGACAGTGCGCTGGCCCGCGGCGAGGACGATTTCCTGGCCGACCGCCTGCGCGTGCAGTTCGGCCGCCCGGTGTTCCTGGTGCACCGACTCGACCGCGCCACCAGCGGCTGCCTGCTGCTGGCCTTCGATCGCGACACCGCTTCGGCGCTGGGCAAGGCGCTGATGGCCGGCGAGGTCGACAAGCATTACCTCGCGATCTGCCGCGGCTGGCCGGAGC
>JAEWZE010000045.1 GCA_023395465.1 Pseudomonadota bacterium | reverse complement strand
CTGACCGGCGACGGCAGCGAAAGCGTCAAGCAGGGCGCGCGCGCGCGTGGCGTGGTGCTGCTGACCAAGCCGGTCAAGCCGGCATCCTTGCGCGCATTCCTGGCCGCGCAACGCGCCTGAGGCTCGGCCGCGCTTCGGCATGCCTTCGACGAGGCTGGCCGGCCACGCTCCGTGAGCGGCATCCGCAAGGCCGCGGGCTGCAGGATGTTCGGCGACTGTGAAGGGGGATCACCTGCCCCTCGCGCCAAGTGCGCGACGCCTGCGACGCCCGGCTCAACGCTCGGAGTGCCCGGTCTGGTCGTAGCCGCGGGGCGCGAGGATGGTCGGCTGGATGAGCTCCGCGAATGCCCGCGCCTGCGGCGAGAGGAACTTGCCGCGGCGCTTCACCACGCCGTAGCTGCGGGCCGGGAAGAATCGCGCCAGCGAGCGGGTCGCCAGCCGCTGGCGGTCGGCATCGGTGATGCAGAACGCGGTGACGATGCTGATGCCCTGCCCCATCGCCACGTACTGCTTGATCACCTCCCAGCCGCCCACTTCCAGCGCCACCGTGTAGGGCACCCGCGCGCGCTGGAACACCAGGTCCACCAATCGCCAGGTGGTGAGCCGTTGCGGCGGCAGGATCAGTTCGTAGGGCGACAGGTCGGCCAGCTCGATCTGGCGTTTTTCCGCCAGCGGATGGTCCGGCGGCATGATCAGCAACGGCTCGAACTCGTGCACCGGCGCGTAATCGATATCGGCCGGCACGTCGAGCATGGAACCGAAGGCCAGGTCCACCTTGTCCGAACGCAGAAGCTCCAGCCCGCCGGCACCGGTGACGTTGTGCAGGCTGAGACGTATCTCGGGATGCGCCGCGCGGAACGCCGCGACGATCTTCGGCAGCAGGTAGAGGATGGTCGATGCGCCGGCCGCCACGTGCAGCTCGCCCGCATCCAGCCCGGCAAGCTTCTCGCGGAAGGCCGATTCCAGCCCGTCCAGCCCTTCCACCAGCGGACGCGCCATCTCGTAGAGCATTTCCCCTTCCCGGGTCAGGGTCAGCCGGCGCCCGCCGCGATCGAACAGGCGCACCCCCATCTCCCGTTCCAGCGCCTGAACCTGCAGCGTCACCGCGGGCTGGCTCAGGAAAAGCGCCTCCGCCGCCCTCGAAATCGACCCCAGGCGCGCGACCTGACAGAACGCCCGAAGGGGCTTCAGGCGGCTGCCTTTGTAGGAAAACCTCGGGAATTCAGATGCTTGCGCCATACGGCAAGGTATATATCTTCAAGTATTAATTTTGTTGATTATTTCCATTGACAACTCTGTTTTGTCAAATACCCATTCGCCGTCGGATGTTGTGCGCCACAGCAATCGGAGCACGCATCGATGTCCGCAGTACTCAAGACGCAGCAGGAAGAACCCCGGGTCATGGCGCGCGCCGACGGCCAGGACCGGATCCTCACCGACGACGCCCTCGCCTTCCTCGCCGGCCTGCATCGCCGCTTCGACGATCGCCGCCGCGACCTGCTGGCCGAGCGCATCCATCGCCAGGCGCGCTACGACGCCGGCGAACTCCCCGGCTTCCGCGCCGACACCGCGGCGATCCGCGAAGGCGACTGGCGCGTGGCGCCGATCCCCGCCGCACTGGCCGATCGCCGCGTCGAGATCACCGGCCCGGTCGACCCGAAGATGGTCATCAACGCGCTCAACTCCGGCGCCAAGTGCTACATGGCCGATTTCGAGGACAGCACCAGCCCGACTTGGGCCAACCTGATCGAAGGCCAGCGGGCGATGCAGGACGCGGTCGCCGGTACCCTGGCGTTCACCGGCCCGGCCATCGACGGCAAGCCCGGCAAGCAGTACGCACTGAAGCCGGAAGCCGAGCGCGCGGTGTTGATCGTGCGCCCGCGTGGCTGGCATCTGGAGGAAAAGCACCTGCAGGTCGATGGCCGGCGCATGTCCGCTTCGCTGTTCGACCTCGGCCTGTTCGCCTTCCACAACGCGAAGACGCTGGCCGGCAAGGACCGCGGTCCCTACTTCTACCTGCCCAAGCTGCAGACGATGGAAGAGGCCGTGCTGTGGAACGACGTGCTCGACCACATCGAAGCGGAACTCGGCCTGCCGACCGGCCAGATGAAGGTCACGGTGCTGATCGAGACCCTGCCCGCGGCCTTCGAGATGGACGAGATCCTGCACGCGCTGCGCTCGCGCATCGTCGGGCTGAACTGCGGCCGCTGGGATTACATCTTCAGCTACATCAAGACCCTGCGCGCGCACCGCGACCGCGTGCTGCCCGAGCGCGGGCAGGTGACGATGACCCAGCCCTTCCTGAAGGCGTATTCGGAACTGCTGATCAAGACCTGCCACCGTCGTGGCGCCCATGCGATGGGCGGCATGGCCGCGCAGATCCCGATCTCGACCGATGCCGAGGCCAACGCTCAGGCGCTGGAACGCGTGCGTGCCGACAAGCTGCGCGAAGTCGGCGCCGGCCATGACGGCACCTGGGTCGCCCATCCGGCGCTGATCCCGATCGCCCGCGAAATCTTCGACGCGCAGATGCCGCAGCCGCACCAGCAGCACGTCGCCCGCGAGGACGTCGAAGCCGATGCCGAGCGCCTGCTCAAGCCGAGCACCGGCACCATCACCCGCAAGGGTTTCGAGAACAACGTCGAGGTCTGCGTGCGCTATCTCGCGGCCTGGCTCGACGGCAACGGCTGCGTGCCGATCCACTGGCTGATGGAGGACGCCGCCACCGCCGAGATCGCGCGGGCGCAGCTGTGGCAGTGGCTGCATGCCGCCGACGGCGGGTGCTGCCCGCTGCACCTGGACGACGGCACGGTGATCGACGAGGCCCTGTTCGACCGCGTGCTGCTGTGCCTGCCTTCGCGCCTGGCCGGGCAGCCGGTGATCGGCGCGGCGCGCGTGCCCGAGGCGATCGCGATGCTCGAGGAGCTGACCCATCGCGCCACGCTCGAGGACTTCCTGACCCTGCCCGCCTACGAGCGCATCTGACCCGCCGCCTTGCCGCCCCGCGTGCCGCGCCTGCCGCGCGCGCCTGCACCCCCTTTCGAATCGAGGACATCCGCATGAACACCGAGCCCCGCACCCGACAGATCGACGCGCTGCAGCAGCAGTGGGACAACGACCCGCGCTGGACCGGCATCCAGCGCCCCTATTCGGCCGCCGACGTGGTGCGCCTGCGCGGCAGCCTGCAGCCCGAGTACACGCTCGCCAAGCGCGGCGCCGAGAAGCTGTGGAAGCTGGTCAACGGCGGCGCGAAGAAGGGCTACGTCAATGCCTTCGGCGCGATCTCGGCCGGCCAGGCCATGCAGCAGGCCAAGGCCGGGCTGGAGGCGGTGTACCTGTCGGGTTGGCAGGTCGCCGCGGACGGCAACACCTCCGAGACCATGTATCCGGACCAGTCGCTGTACGCCTACGACTCGGTGCCGACGATGGTGCGCCGGATCAACAACACCTTCCAGCGCGCCGACGAGATCCAGTGGAAGAACATCTGCGACGGCAAGATGAAGGAGGAGGACGCGATCGACTTCTTCCTGCCGATCGTCGCCGACGGCGAGGCCGGCTTCGGCGGCGTGCTCAACGCCTACGAGCTGATGAAGAACATGATCGGCGCCGGTGCCGCCGCGGTCCACTTCGAGGACCAGCTGGCCGCGGTGAAGAAGTGCGGCCACATGGGCGGCAAGGTGCTGGTGCCGACCCAGGAAGCGGTGCAGAAGCTGGTGGCCGCGCGCCTGGCCGCCGACGTGCTGGGCGTGCCGACCGTGGTGCTGGCGCGTACCGACGCCGAAGCGGCGAACCTGCTGACCTCGGACTTCGACGCCAACGACAAACCCTTCGTCACCGGCAGCCGCACGGCCGAAGGCTTCTACAAGGTCAGGAACGGCCTGGAGCAGGCGATCAGCCGCGGCGTGGCCTACGCCCCCTACGCCGACCTGGTGTGGTGCGAGACCGGCACCCCGGACCTGGGCTTCGCCCGCGAGTTCGCGCAGGCGGTGCACGCCAGGCACCCGGGCAAGCTGCTGAGCTACAACTGCTCGCCCAGCTTCAACTGGAAGAAGAACCTCGACGACGCGACCATCGCCAGGTTCCAGGACGAGCTGGCGGCGCTGGGCTACAGGTACCAGTTCATCACCCTGGCCGGCATCCACATCAACTGGTTCAACACCTTCAAGTTCGCGCACGACTACGCGCGCGGCGAAGGCATGCGCCACTACGTGGAGCAGGTGCAGGAACCGGAGTTCGCCGCGCGCGACAAGGGCTACACCTTCGTCTCGCACCAGCAGGAAGTGGGCGCGGGCTACTTCGACGACGTGACCACGGTGATCCAGGGCGGCGCCTCGAGCGTCACCGCGCTCACCGGCTCGACGGAAGAGGAGCAGTTCGCGCGTTCGCACGCGGTCGCCGCCTGACCGGAACAGGACGCGGTGGGAGGATCGGACGGCCGGGCCTGATGCCCGGCCGTCCGTTTTTCTGATCGCCGGGCTTCGGGCTGGGCGCGGCGCCACGCGAGCGGTGCTTCGGTGGCCCCCACTGTCCGAACCGGCACCCGCGAAGGGCGCAGCGCCCGCAGGCGGGGGGGCGGGCAGCACGATCGAGGTGAACCCTCGCGGTGTAGTGGCGACGAGGGACAAGGCGACCGCGGACCCCGGGGCGCCGCAATGGCCTCGCGCCCTCCCCCGCCTGCGGGGGAGGGCTGGGGTGGGGGTCAACGCAGCGACGCGTCCCCCGGTCCCGGCTAGCGCTGGTCCGCCGCCTCCACCGCCGCCTCCAGCGGCACGCCGTTGGCCTTGAGCCACTCCGCCACCGCCCTGCGCTCGTCCAGGGCGCGGTCGTTGAGGAGGGCGCGGTTGTAGCCGAAGTAGTACGACTGGAAGCTGGCGCCGCCCGAGTTCTCCGCCATTGGCGGGGCGCCCTTGGCCAGCAGCGCCAGGATCGCGCCGCCGTTGTTGGTGCGTGCCGCCACGTGCAGCGGTGTGTCGCCGTTGCGGTCGGCGATGCCCGGGTCCGCGCCGGCGTCCAGCAGCACCTGGTACTGGTCGGCGCGCGGCGAGAGCAGGGCCTGCACCAGCGGGGTGGTGCCGGTATGCGGGTTGCGCGCGTTGGCGTCGCCGCCGTGTTCGAGCACCAGCCGCAGCAGTTCGGGCTTGCCCGAGAATGCCGCCGCGTGGACGGCCGTATCGCCACGCGGGCCGGCCCGGTTGGGATCGGCGCCGCCCTGCAGCAGCGCTTCGACGCTGGCCTGCTGGCCTTTGGCGATCGCCGCCAGCAGCAGGGTGCTGCCGTCGCTGCCGGGCGCATCGACGTCCACGTGCCCGAGCTGGCGGCGGATCTCGGCTGCATCCCCACGCGCGACCGCGTCCGACAGCGGCGAGAGTTCCGGACTGGAGAAGGCGTCGTTGCTCATGGACGGCCGGGCGCACCCCGCGGCAAGGCATAGGAGAAAGGCGGACGCGATCGCGGTGGGGCGGCGCATGCGCGGCATTGGAGCCCCGATCATAGCGCCGCGCAAGCGGTCGCGATCCGGACGGGGCACCTGGCGGCTATCGGCCGAAGAGGCCGCCGACGAAGCTGGCCGCCCCCTGGGCGAGATCGGTCACGCCCTGCGCCACCCAGCCGGCGCCGTCGGCAAAGGTCTCGACGGCCTGGCCGCCGACATCGGCCACGAACTCGATCGCGTCGCCGCCACCGTCGACCGCGCCCGACAGCACGTCGCCGATCCAGCCGTCGACCTGTTCGTCGATCTTCGCGGCCAGGGTGTCGGCGTAGCCGTCCACGGTATCGCCGACCGAGTTGAACGCGCCTTCGGCAAAGTCGCCGGCCAGGCGCACGCCGCCCTGCACGAAGCGGCCATCGGCGAACTCCTCGGCCTTGACCGCGTCGACGTCGGTGGCGAAATCGTGCACGTTGCGCGCGTAGTCGTCCTTGGCCACGTCGGGCAGCAGGTTCTGCAGGTCGCGGCCCAGGTTGGACGGGTTCTCGTAACCCGCCTGCCAGGGCTGGTGCTCGATGATGCCGGCGGTCAGCGCATTGGGGCTGTGGCTCATCGCGCTGTAGGCGACGTTGCCGGCCAGGTTGGCGCCGCCGGTGAGCACGCCGGTGACCGGGTTGAGCGGCAGGAACGGCGTGTGGCGCGCGGCCTCGACGCCGGCGTTGACCAGCGCCAGCTGCTGCGGCGTCATGCCCTCCAGCTCCATCGGCCCGTAGTGGTTGAACATGTTGTGCTCGTCGGCGCTGGCCGGCTTGACCACGATCTGGGTGCCGATCGCGTCCGGCGCGGCGAGTCCGGTGATCCAGCTGTCCTGGGCCTTGGTCAGGGCATCGTCCTGCAGCGAATAGGCGCGGATCTGCCCGCCTTCGGCCAGGTCCCGCGCGCGCTGCGGATCGATGCCGAGGCGGTCCAGGGTGTTGGGATGGATGCCGGAGGCGTCGAAGGTGACCGCCGGCACGCCGCTGGCCAGCGCGCCCACCGAGGCCAGACCGCCGCCCTGCGAATGGCCGGTGATGGCGAGGTTGGTCGATTCGCCGCCCGGGTTGTCGCCGAACACCCGCGCGAATTCCACCGCGGAGTTGACCGCGGTGCCGCTGAACTTGTCGCCGTCGCGGGTTTCGTAGCCCAGGCCCTGGCGGAAGTTGTTGTCCCAGTCGTCGGCGCCCTCGGCGGTGCCGCGGTAGGACAGGACGTAGTTGCCGGCGCCGTCGGTGTAGATCTCGGCGCGGAACTCCTGCGCGTTGGTCGGCACGCTGTCGTTCGCGCCCAGGTACTGCAGCCGCCAGGCCTGCGGATCGGCGACGCCCAGCTCCTGCAGCTGCTGGTCGCTGACCGCGCTCCAGCCGGCCGGCGGCGCGCCGCGCGTGCCGTACACCGCGGTGGCCAGCTGCGACAGGGTCACGTCGAACGGCTGCGCCCGGGTGCCGCTGGCCACGTCGGCGAGGGTCTGTCCGGCCGGAATCGCGTACGGGCCGCTCGCTTGAGATGGATGCGCGCCGGTGGCGGAGGGGCCCGGCGGCTGCAGCTGCGGGTGGTAGCTGGCCTCCGGACGCCACGGGCCCGGGCTGATGAAGGTCGACGTTGCCGTTGAGGACGGCGCGGACGACAGCCATTGCGCGCGCGTGCCCGAATCGAGGACCGGTGAAATCCCGCTGACCATGACGGTCTCCATACCAGCTGGTACGGCCACCCTAGCCCGGGCCCGGCGTGCCGTGACAGCTAGGGCGTGTCCTAGGGAGCACCCCCGATCCGTGGTGGCGCGGGTTTCCGCTGCGGCCGCAAGCGGCACCAGGCAGGCGGGGCCGCGGCACCCGGGCCGGCACGCGGCTAGAATGGCGGCACGGAGCTGTCGAAGTCCGACAGGGGGAAACACAATGCAATCCAAGACACGTGCGCTCGCGCATGCAGGCCTGCTTGGCCTGTGCATCCTGCTGGCCGCGCCGGTTCCTGCCGCGCTGGCGCAGTCATTGCCGAAACCGGCCGAGTTCTATTTCGACGAAGACAGCGCCGCGCGCCCGATTGTCGCGATCGAGGGCAGCGACGATGCGACCGTGGCGCAACTGCTGCGCCTGCGGGACCGCGGCGGTCGCAACGCCGAGCAGGCGGTCGCGCAGCTGGCGCACCTGTCGATGGCCGCGGGCCGCGCCGATACCGGCATGGCCCTGTACGCGCAGGCCATCCGGGAGACCTCGCCGGGCAGCCAGCGTCGCCGCGCGCTGCAGTGGAACCAGGCCTGGGACCTGTACCGCAGCGGCGATGTCGAAGCGGCGCTGTCGCTGTGGGCCGAGGCCGGCAGCAATCCGGTGGTGCGATATGCCTGGGTCCCGCCGACCCTGGCGTTGGCGCTGTGGAAGCTCGACCGCCGCGAAGAGGCCGTGGCCTGGTACGCCGCGGCGGTCCGCACCTGGCCCGACCGCTGGTCCAGTCCCGATGCGCTGCCGGGCCTGCTGCCGGACTGGAGCGACGAGGATCGCGCCACCCTGGCCCAGGTGCTCGCCGCCTGGCGCGAGGATCCGCCGGCCTGGCCATAGGCCCACGCGCGTCAGCCCGGCTTCCGCGTTAAGGTGCGCGCATCGCAGTTGACGGGCTTCCGCATGCGCACCACCGCCAGGATCATCACGCTCGCCGCCGCCCTCGGCGGCGTCGCGGCGGCCGGGGCCGCCGACCGCATCACCGGGCAGACCTTCGCCACCCGCAGCGAGGTGCATGCGCCGCACGCGATGGCGGCGACCTCGCATCCGCTGGCCACGCAGATCGCGCTCGACGTGATGAAGGCCGGCGGCAGCGCGGTCGACGCGGCCATCGCCGCCAACGCCGCGCTGGGCCTGATGGAGCCCACCGGCAACGGCATCGGCGGCGACCTGTTCGCCATCGTGTGGGATCCGAAGACGCAGGAACTGCACGGCTACAACGGATCGGGCCGTTCCCCGCGCTCGCTCACGCTGGCCGAATTCGAACGCCGCGGCCTGACCGAGGTGCCGTCGCACGGGCCGCTGCCGGTGACGGTGCCGGGCACGGTCGACGGCTGGTTCGCCCTGCACGGGCGCTTCGGCAAGCGCACCATGGCGCAGAACCTGGCGCCGGCGATCGCCTACGCGCGCGACGGCCATCCCGTGCACGAGGTGATCGCCTACTACTGGGACCGCTCGGTGTCGCGGCTGTCGAAGTGGCCGGGATTTTCCGAGCAGTTCACCATCGACGGGCGCGCGCCGCGCAACGGCGAGACCTGGAAGAACCCCCACCTCGCCGACACCCTGCAGCGGATCGCCGACGGCGGCCGCGACGCGTTCTACAAGGGCGACATCGCCCGCACCATCGATGCCTACTTCAAGGCCCACGACGGCTTCCTGTCCTATGACGACCTGGCCGCGCACCAGGGCGAGTGGGTCGATCCGGTCTCCACCAACTATCGCGGCTACGACGTCTGGGAGCTGCCGCCCAGCGGCCAGGGCATCGCCGCGCTGCAGATCCTCAACCTGCTCGAACCCTACGACCTCAAGGCCTACGGCTTCGGCAGCCCGGAGCACGTGCACCTGTTCGTCGAGGCCAAGAAGCTGGCCTTCGCCGACCGCGCCGCCTCCTACGCCGATCCGGACTTCTACCGCACCCCCGTCGAGCGCCTGGTCTCGAAGGACTATGCGCGCGAACGCGGCCGCCTGATCTCCATGGATCGCGCCATGCAGGCGGCCGAGCCTGGGGTGATCCCGCAGCTCAACGAGGGCGACACCATCTATCTCACCACCGCCGATGCCGACGGCATGATGGTGTCGCTGATCCAGTCCAACTACCGCGGCATGGGCAGCGGCATGGCGCCGCCGGGGCTGGGCTTCATCCTGCAGGACCGCGGCGAGCAGTTCGTGCTCAAGCCAGGCCACCCGAACAGCTTCGCGCCGGGCAAGCGTCCGTTCCACACCATCATCCCGGCGTTCGTGACCAGGGACGGCAAGCCCTGGCTGAGCTATGGCGTGATGGGCGGCGCGATGCAGCCGCAGGGACACGTGCAGATCCTGCTCAACCTGATCGATTTCGGCATGAACCTGCAGGAAGCCGGCGATGCGCCGCGCATCCAGCACGACGGCTCCACCGATCCGGCGGGCCAGGCCGAGGCCATGGCGGACGGCGGCCGGGTCGAACTGGAAACCGGCTTTCCCTACGAAACCGTGCGCGCGCTGATGCGCAAGGGCCACAGCGTGCGCTTCGCCGACGGCCCCTACGGTGGCTACCAGGCGATCATGGCCAACCCGCACGGCGGCTGGACCGGCGCCAGCGAGTCGCGCAAGGATGGGCAGGCGGCCGGGTACTGACGAAGACGGGGTGGCGTCGCCATGGCGGCGCCGGAGCAGCCGGCCGCGCGGGCGCTATCCTGCCGCGTCCCCACCACACCCGGTCTGCGCATGATCAAGTCGATCCTCACGCGTCTTGCAATGAGCGCCCTGCTGCTCGCCCCCGGCGCACGGGCGCAGGACTGGAACGATGCCGACCCCACCGCACTGGCGCAGGCGACGGCCGTCGAGGCCTACACCACGCGCCTGGCCGGATCGCTCGCAGGTTCGGGTTCGGCGCGCGAACTGGCCCTGGCCGCGGCGTTGCGCGACATGGCGGAGGCTGCTCGGCGCAGTCAAGCCACGGACGCCGCCGCGCCCGGCGATCCGCAGGCGCAGGCCTGGCGACGCGCAGCCGCGGCGAAGGCCGGCCAGGACATTCTGGCCAACCAGCTGCTGGCGGGCTCCGGCGCGGCTGCGGACACCGCCATGCGCCATGCCGCCGCAGGCCGCTGGCAGGCGGCGGATCCGGGCAACCTGTATCCGCTGCTGCACTTGAACCTCGACGCCGAGGCGCTGCTGTCCGCCGCGCGCGAGGCCACGCACGCCGATGCCCACATGTACGAGGGCGTGCGCTGGATCATGGCGGCGTACCGCCGGTCCCCGCCATCGGCTTCCGAACAGGCCGCGATGGCCGGCGACGGCGAGTACAGCGTCGACGAGGCGGCAGCGGTCTCGGCGATGGGGCTGTGGACGGCGGCCGCGGTTCCGGGACTGGCGACCCTGCTCGAGGCCTGCAGCGAGCCGATGCTGCGCGCACGTCCCGCGCGTCGCGAAGACTGCCGCCACGCGGCAGGCCTGCTGGCCGACGGCTCCGGCCGGGTCGGCGACGAGCACGCCGGCCTGGCGATGCTGCGGGCGCTGGCGACCACCACGGCGGAACGCGCCCATGTGGATGAGCTGCAGCGCGCGCTGGACTGGCGGATGCTACAGTGGGGGCGGATCGCCCAGCAGCAGCCGCGTGGCGGCGCGGCGCAGTTCGTCCGACTGCTGTCGGACCCGGACATCCGCACCGAGCAGCAGCTGGTGACGCGCGTGCTGGCCGAGGCCGGGGTGCCGTCCGATCCACCCCATGGCTGGATGCCGCCGCGTCGATGAAAGGCCCGCGCCTTGGGGGGTCGGACGATCCGCGCGTGGCGTTCGCGCCCGCCCGGACCAGGGGCCGCCGGCGGGTGAGGGACGCCCTGGTCATGGCCGCCGCTGTCGTCGGACTTGCCGGCTGCGCCAGCCGCGGCACCGCGATCGACAAGCGGATGGTGCTGCCGCCGGGCGCCGCTACCATGACGCTGGAGACGCGGCAGGGCTTCCTCATGGCGGTGCCGGTCCACGAGCCGCTGCCCGTGCTGGCGGACGAGGCCCGCGGCCCGGACGGACGCACCGAGGTGTGCGTGGAGATCGTCATCGATGTCGAAGGCCAGGTGTCGGAAGCGCGGCACATGCCCGGGGTCGATGCCTGCGATGCGCAGCCCGACGCGGCGTACGTGGCGGCGGCGCTGGCCGCGGTGCGGCAATGGACGTTCTTCGCGGCCGCGCTGTGCGAGTTTCCCGGGGAACAGCCGGTGACCGAGGACTGCAGCGGCGAGGGCGTGACGGTGCGCGCGGTGCCGATCCGCCTGATGTACGCCTTCGCCTTCGAGCGCAACGGCGGCAAGGCGCGGGTGCGCGCGCGCCGGGCCGGCTGAGCCGCCTCAGTCGGCCGGCACCGTCCGGCTGGCGGCCCAGGCGCGCAGCGCCTCGACCTGTTCGCGCATCACCACCGACAGCGGGCGGGTGGCGCCGATCTCTTCCAGCAGCAGGACGTTGTCGACCGCGCGGCCATCGGCGTGGGCGGTGTACAGGGCCGCGACGATGGCCTGCTCGATCTCGGCGCCGGAGAAACCTTGCGAGGCCTGCGCCAGGGCGGGCAGGTCGAAGCGGTCGGCCGGCAGTTCGCGCCGGCGCAGGTGCAGCTCGAACACGTGCGCGCGGGTGTCGGCATCGGGCAGGTCGACGAAGAAGATCTCGTCGAAGCGGCCCTTGCGCAGCAGTTCGGCCGGGAGCTCCTGCACCTGGTTGGCGGTGGCGACCAGGAACACGCTCGACCGGCGTTCGGCCATCCAGGTCAGCAGGTAGCCCAGCACGCGCCGGGAGACGCCGCCGTCGCCATCGGCGCTGCCCGCGGCCAGGCCCTTCTCGATCTCGTCGATCCACAGCACGCAGGGCGCGAGCTGTTCGGCCTGCGCCAGCGCCGCGCGCAGGTTGGCCTCGGTCTCGCCGTGGTACTTGGCGTACAGGGTGCCGAAGTCCAGCCGCACCAGCGGCACGCCGAAGCCGCCGGCCACCGCCTTGGCCAGCAGCGACTTGCCGCAGCCCTGCACGCCCAGCAGCAGGATGCCCTTGGGCGGATCGAGGCCCGGCGGCGCCTCGCCCTCGGCGAACACGCGCCGGCGCTGCTCGATCCAGCGCTTGAGCCGGCGCGCGCCGGCCACGTCGGCGAAGCGCGCGGTGTCGTACTCGTAATGTAGGTGGCCGCTGCGGTTGAGCAGCTCGAACTTCAGCCGCGCCAGTTCCGGCAGGTCGTCCGGGCCCAGTGCGCCGTCGTCGTGGATCAGGTGGCGCGCGATCCGGCGTGCGTCCATCGCGTCCAGGCCCTGCAGGTTGCGCACGACCCGGCGCACCACCGCCTCGTCGGCTTCGAGCCGCCGGCCCTCGTTCTCGCGCTGCCAGGCGGCGATCTCCTCGCGCACCAGCTTGAGCAGTGCGTTGGCGTCGGGCAGGCGCAGGCGCAGGCGCGCGGCCTTGGCCTCGAGTTCGCCCGGCAGTTCGACCTTGTGCCCCACCAGCACCACGGTATGGGCCAGGCAGCCGCGCCGCTGCAGGATCTCGCGCAGCTGCCGCTGGGTGCCGGCATAGCCCAGGTAGGGATGGAAATCGAGCAGCAGGTAGACGCCGCGCTGGCCGGCGTTGCGGATCGCGGACAGGGTGCTGCCTGCATCGGGTGGCACCTGCGCCGGATCCTCGCCGTCCAGGTCGATGCGGCGCAGTCCTTCGGTGATCGACCAGCGGTACAGCGCACGCCAGACCCGGGTCAGCGACTGCTGGAACAGCTGCACGGCCCGCATCTCGTCGGGTGTCTCGACCACGATGAGCGGCGTGTCGGCGCGGATCAGCGCCACGAGGTCCTGCAGGTCGCTCATGTTCGGCGGGTGGTGGCGGGCCGGGCGACGATAGCAGACGCGGGCGGCCGCGCGGCCGCGCCTGGGTCCCGGTCCCGTGACGCGCGGGAAGCGCCTGCCGCAACAGGCGAGCGCGGTCATCACGACATCCGCATCCGCCAGTTTGTAAAAGTTGCGTCAAGCGCGCGGACCCCGCGCGGGTTCCGCGGCCATGTGGTCGCGACGACCACGCCGCCGGTGTACGCTCGCGGCTCGTTCCCGTGGCGGAGGCAATGCATGAAGACCGTGCTGGTGGCCAGTTCCAAGGGCGGTGTCGGCAAGACCACGATCGCCACCCATCTGGCGGCCGAATCGGCCCTGGCGGGGCGCAGCACGGTGATCATCGATGCCGATCCACAGGGCTCGTCCACGCGTTGGGCCGAACGTCGCGCCGGGCTGGAGAGCGCGGTCCTGCCGATCGACGGCAGCAGTCGCCACAAGACCGCATGGAAGTCGATCCCCGAGGGCACCGACCGGGTGGTGGTCGATGCCCCGGCCGGCGCCCACGCCGACGCGCTGGAGGTCTACCTCGAGCACGCCGATGCGCTGGTGGTGCCGGTGCTGCCGTCGGCGCTCGACATCGATGCCACCGTGCCCTTCCTCAATGCCCTGGCCAAGCACCCGCGGGTGCGCAGCGGCGCGCTGCCGGTGGGCCTGGTCGGCAACCGCCTGCGGCCCTGGACCAATGCCTCGCAGCAGGCCATGGAGCTGCTCGGCCAATGGCCGTACCCGCTGGTGGCGCAGCTGCGCGACAGCCAGGCCTACGTGATGCTGGTGGGCTTCGGCAAGAGCCTGTTCGACTACAACTCGGCCCAGGTGCGCGATCACCAGGCCGACTGGCAGCCCCTGCTCAAATGGCTCAAGCGCGCCTGAGCCCGCACCTTCCGGAGTACGCCCGCCATGCGTGAACTGATCCTGTTGCGGCATGCCCATGCCGAGCTGCCGCGCACCGGGCAGGCCGACTTCGACCGGCCGCTCTCGGCCGAAGGCCTGGCCGAAGCCGAGGCGGTGGCCGCGTGGATGCGCGACAAGTCGCTGTTGCCCGACTTGGTCCTGTGTTCGCCGTCGCGGCGCACGCGCGAGACCCTGGACGCGGTCACCCAGGTGGTGGGCGAGCTGGACAAGCGCCTGGAGGCGTCGATCTACGAGGCGACCGCCGGGACCCTGGCGGGCCTGGTCGACAGCCACCGCGACGTCGACCGGCTGCTGCTGGTCGGCCACAACCCCGGCCTGGAGCGGCTGCTGGCGCTGCTCCACAGCGGCCAGTCGGGCGATTACCGCGGCATGCCCCCGGCGGCGGTGGCGGTCCTGCACCTGCAGGAGGACACGCCGATCGAGCCGGGCATCGCCTCGGTCTCCGCCTTCTGGTGGCCGTGAGGACTGGGACGATGCGCCGGACCTGCCAGCGGCTGCGTTGGCTGGCGTTGCTGGGACTGGCGGCCGCGCTGTCGGCGCCCGCGTCTGAAATCGATACCGCGCTCTCGCGTATCGGCTTCACCCTGAAGACGCGCTGGGGCCAGTCGCTCGAGGGCCGGTTCCCGGACTGGCAGGGCGAGATCGTCGAGGTGTCGGAGCAGCGCCGCCAGGTGCGCCTGCGCCTGCCCACGCGCGAGGTCGAGATCCTCGACCATCCGCGCTATTCGAAGATCACCCGCGGCAACGGCTTCTTCGATGCCGACCACCACCCCTGGGTGGAGTTCGTGTCCGATCCCTACACCGGCGACCTGCTGCAGGAGGGCGGGCTGCTGGGCGGCGCGCTGACCATCCGCGGCGTGCGCCGGCGCGAGGTGTTCACGCTCGAGCCGGCCACCTGCGCGCGTCCGACCATCGACTGCGACGTGGTGGCCAGCGGCGTGGTCTACCGCAGCGACTACGCGATGGACCGCTGGGGCTTCGCCCTGTCCGACCGGGTGGTGTTCAACCTGCGCATCCGCACCCGGCCCGCGCCGGCGCCATGACCGCACTGCGGGCGCTCCTGGCGCTGCTGGCCCTGGCCTGCAGCGGTTGCGGCAGCCTGTCGGCGCTGCAGCGCGACCAGGCCGCGGCGATCGCCGCGCAGGCGCGTTCGCCCCTGGTCACCTGCGAGGCCGCCGACGCCTGCGCGCGGCCCTCGCCGCTGCGCGAACTGGGCGAACGGGCGATGGCCGAAAGCGCGCCGGCGCAACCGCGCCACTACGCGCTGCTGCTCGACTACGGCCAGGACGCGCTGGTCTCGCGCCTGGACCTGATCCGCGGCGCCCGCCACAGCATCGACTTGCAGACCTACATCTTCGACGAGGACGACGCCGGCCACCTGGTGCTCGACGAGCTGATGGCGGCGGCGCGGCGCGGGGTGCGCGTGCGGGTGCTGGTCGACCAGCTGTCCGCGCTCAAGCAGGTCGACACCCTGGCGGCGCTGGCCTCGGCCCACGTCAACTTCGAGATCCGCATCTACAACCCGGTGCTCGACCGCGCGCGCATCACCTATCCGATGTACGCCTGGGCCGCGGCCTGCTGCTGGCGCCGGCTCAACCAGCGCATGCACAGCAAGCTGCTGCTGGTCGACGGGCTGGTCGGCATCACCGGCGGGCGCAACTACCAGGACGACTACTACGACTGGAGCGCGGAGTACAACTTCCGCGATCGCGACGTGCTGGTCAGCGGCCCGGTGACGGCCGACATGGCGGCCAATTTCGAGGCGTTCTGGAATGCGCGGTTGAGCGTGCCGGTGGCGCGGCTCAACGACGTCGGCCGGCACCTGCTGCGCAAGGGCGCGCCGCCGCTGCCCGAATGGCCCTACGAGCGGCCCGCGCGGGTGGAGGCGGTGTCGCGCGCGGCCGCGAACGCGGACCTGGTGCGCGAACGGCTGGTCGAGGCCGCGATCCCGGTGGGCGAGGTGGTGTTCATCGCCGACCTGCCGCAGAAGCACCGCCGCGACCGCGAACTGGCCGCGAACGCGGTGCACGCCTCGCCGCTGCTCAACGAGCTGATCGAATCGGCGCAGCACGAGGTGCTGCTGCAGACGCCGTACCTGGTGCTGTCCGGGCAGGCGCAGGCCATGTTCGGACGCATGCACGAGCGGCCCTCGTCGCCGCGCGTGATCGTGTCCACCAACAGCCTGGCCGCGACCGATTCGTTCATCACCTATGCGCTGTCGTACAAGTACAAGCGCCGGCACCTGCGCGACTTCGGCTTCGAGATCCACGAGTTCAAGCCGTTCCCGGAGGATGCGCCGATCGACCTGGATGCCACCGGCGCGGTCGACATCTCCTGGAACCGCGACGGCAGCGCCAACATCGGCCGGATCGCGCCGGAACCGGAGGAAACCCAGCGCCGCACCCCGCCGCTGGAGCGCGAGTACGCCGCGCTGCGCTACGCCGGCATCGGCGTGCACCAGCGCGTGCCGCTCAAGCGCGCCGGCGTGCGCTTCGGCCTGCACGCCAAGTCGCTGGTGATCGACGGGCGCATCGGCGTGGTCGGCACCCACAACTTCGACCCGCGCGGCGACGACTACAACACCGAAAGCGCGGTGATCATCGACGACCCCGCGTTCGCGCGCGCGCTGGGCGACAGCATCCGCCGCGACATGGCGCCGGAGAACGCCTGGACCATCGCCAGGCGCGACCGGCCGCCGGTGTTCTCCGGGCTCGAATACTCGTTGACCAAGGTGTCCGAGCACCTGCCGGTGTTCGACCTGTGGCCGGTGCGCTACGCGACCAGCTATGAGTTCCGGCCCGGGCCCGCCTGCCCGGAGCCGCTGTCGCCCTTCGATCCGGGCTTCCGTGCCTGCTACGACCCGGTCGGCGACTTCCCCGAGGTCAACCTCGGCTTCCGCACCCTGCTCACGCGCATCTTCACCGCCTTCGGCGCCGGACTGGCCCCGATCCTCTGAGCTCGCGGTGACGCTCCCCGACCGGGGGTGTCGTCAGTCATGCCTCGCCGCCGCAACCCGCGGCCTCCCGATCCCATCCCAATCAACGAGTTCCGGCAATCCGCACCCCATTTGCGGAACCGTGACTTCCGGCCCATGACCGAACCGGGTTGGTGTACTACTCTACCAACACACCGAAACACATTCCCCCACGAGGACGCGCCATGAACCACTTCACCACCAGCTCCGTCTCCACGCTTCGCACCGCTTCCCCGAGTCCCGGCGGCCTGCGTCCGCGACTGGCCTTCGAACGCCGCGAGCGCGGCTTCGGCGTCGGCTACGGCAACAGCAGCGGCTATGCCAGCGGCCGCAACTACGCCCCCAAGCCGGTGACCACGCCATTCCGTTTCGCCTGATTCCAATGCGGCGGGCGGCAGTCGTCCAGCATTGACGCGCGCGCGCCGCCGAGCCTAGGCTGCGCATCTTTCCGACACTGGACCGGCTATGTCGCTTTCGCTGACCATCGATCTCAACGACCAGGACCTCGAGCACTTCACCAGTGCGCTCAAGGCCGCACGCAAGGCCGCTGAGGACAAGAGTCCCGAGCAGATCGTGCAGGCGGCCGCTGCGCTGCTGGAAGGCGCGCAGCAGGTCAAGACGCCCGACTTCATCCGTGAGCGGCTCGAGCGGCTCGACGACATGATCGCCATGGTCCGGGACGAAGGCTGGCACCTGGACGACGCCGACCTGCAGCACGTGCTGTCGGCACTGGTCTACTTCGCCGATCCCAAGGACGTGATCCCGGACCACGTGCAGGTGCTCGGTTACCTCGACGACGCGATCATGATCGAGCTGTGCGTGCGTGAACTGCGCCACGAGCTCGAGGCCTACGACGACTTCTGCGAGTACCGCGAGCGCGAAGCCAGCAAGCGTGGCGTGCAGCCGTCCGAAGTGGGCCGCACCGACTGGCTCGACAGCCGCCGCGACGAACTGGTCGAGCGCATGCACGCGCGCCGCGAACGCAGCGGCAACGGCGAGTTCGGCATCGGCTACGGCAGCAGCAGCGGCTACGGTCGCGCCGCCTACTCCCGCGCCTGGCGCCCGAGCCTGTTCCGCTTCAAGTGAGCGACGCGCGGATGTTCCGCGCGGACGTCGATCTCGACCAGCTCAACGCGATGTCGCGGGATACCGCGATCCAGTCGCTGGGCATCGTGTTCACCGGCATCGGCAGCGACTGGCTGCGCGCCACGATGCCGGTGGACGCGCGCACCCACCAGCCCTACGGCCTGCTGCACGGCGGCGCTTCGGTGCTGCTGGCCGAAACGCTGGGCAGCAGCGCCGGCGGCCTGTGCGCGCCAGAGGGTTGCGGCGTGGTCGGCATCGAGATCAACGCCAACCATCTGCGTGGCGTGCGCGAAGGCATGGTCACCGGCACCGCGCGCCCGCTGCACGTCGGACGCAGCACGCAGGTGTGGGAGATCCGGATCGAGGACGC
>JAEWZE010000231.1 GCA_023395465.1 Pseudomonadota bacterium | reverse complement strand
TTCTGGGCGCTGGCGATCTTCCGCCGCGAGGACTATGCCCGCGCCCTGATCCCGATGCTGCCGGTGACCCACGGCGTGCACTACACGCGCTGGCAGATCCTGCTCTACACCGTGCTGCTGGTGGTGGCCACGGTACTGCCCTGGGCGACCGGCATGAGCGGCGTCTTCTACTTGGGCGGGGCGCTGGTGCTGGGCGTGGTGTTCATCTGGTACGCGTGGCGCCTGCAGGATCCGCCAGATGATTTCTTCGCGATGCGGGTGTTCAACTACTCGGTGGTGTACCTGATGGCGCTTTTCGCCTTCCTGCTGATCGACCACTGGTTGATGCCGTGGCTGGGCGGGGAGCCGGCATTCCTCCTGCTGCCTGCCTGAATCCCGGCCGGATGCGCGGCGTGGCGCGGGCCTAGTATTCTGCGCTGACCCTCGCACGGAACGCGCACTTGGAATTCCTCCACGACATCGATGCCCGGCTGCTGGGCGGCGCGTTGCTGGTGCTGGCCGGCATCGCCTCGTCCCTGCTCGCGCGCCGCTTCGGTGCCCCCTTGCTGCTGGTGTTCCTGGTGCTCGGGTTGCTCCTGGGCGTGGATGGGCCGGGCGGGATCCGTTACAGCGATACCCGCTTCACCTATTTCATCGGCTCGCTCGCGCTCGCGCTGATCCTCTTCGATGGCGGCCTGCAGACGCGGGCGGCACAGGTGCGCGGGATCGTCGCGCCATCGCTGGTGCTGGCGACCATCGGCGTGGTGATGACCGCGATCCTGACCGGCGTCGGCGCGCATTACCTCTTGGATCTCGAGCCGATGGAAGCCCTGTTGATGGGCTCGATCCTCGCTTCCACCGATGCCGCCGCGGTGTTCTTCCTGCTGCGTGCCGGCGGACTGCACCTGGAGCGACGCACCGGCAGCACGCTGGAGCTGGAATCCGGCTCGAACGACCCGGTGGCGATCTTCCTGACGCTGACCTTGACCGGGCTGCTGTCCGGCCAGCAGAGCGAGGGCATGGGGCTGGTGCTCGGCATCATCTGGGGCGTGGTCGCGGGGCTCGGCATGGGCTGGATCGGCGGACGCCTGATCGTGGCGGCGCTCAATCACTACAACTTGCCGGCCGGCCTGCATCCGTGGCTCGGCATGTCCAGCGCGGTCGCGTTGTTCGCGGCCACCAACCAGCTCGGCGGCAGCGGCTTCGTGGCCGTGTACCTGGCCGGCATCGTCATCGCCAACCGCCCGGTGCGGGCCCGCAACGAAGTGCTCGCGGTACAGGACGCGGTGACCTGGTTCGCCCAACTGGTCATGTTCATGCTGCTCGGTCTGCTGGCCACGCCGAGTCGCCTGCTGGAAGTGCTCTGGCCGGCACTGGGGGTGGCGGCGGTGCTGATGCTCTTCGCGCGGCCGCTGACGGTGTTCCTGTGCCTGCTGCCGTTCAAGTACCGGCCGGGCGAAGTGACCTTCATCGCCTGGGTGGGCCTGCGCGGCGCGGTCGGCGTGTTCCTGGCCTCGATCCCACTCTTGGCACGGCTGGAGAACGGCTGGCTCTACTTCAACGTCGCGTTCGTGATGGTGCTGGCATCGCTGACGATCCAGGGCTGGACCTTGCCGTGGGCGGCGCGATGGTGCGGGGTGGCGGTGCCGCGTGGCGATCCCGACACCCGCCGCGTGCAACTCGACCTGCCCGGGCAGCTGGATTACGACATGCTCGGATACCGGGTGCCCGTCGGTTGCAAGGCCTTGAAGGCGGAAGGCTGGCCGCTCAACGTCCGCTTGATGATGGCGGTGCGCGAAGGCAGGGTGCTGACGGCCGAGGAAGCGGGCACCCTGCGGCCCGGCGACTACGCCTATCTGCTCGCGCCGACCGGATCCGCGCGCCGCGTGGACTGGCTATTCACCGACCAGCAGGCAGCCGATGCCGGCGGCGAAGCCGGTTTCGGCGCGTTCGCGCTGCCGGGCGATGTCGCGTTGGGCGAGCTCGCGCAGTTCTACGGCCTGAGGATCCCGAAGCGGTATGCCGGTCGGACCGCGGCACAGCTGTTCGACGAACGTTACGACGAAGCGCCGCAGATCGGCGACCGCCTCGCGCTCGGACCGGCGCTGCTCATCGTGCGGGCGATGGAGAAGGGGCGGGTGTCGCAGGTGGGTCTGCAGTTCGTCAGCCTGGGCGAGAGGCTGATCAGCGGCAACCGCGGTAGCCAGTAGCGGCCCGGGTTCAGGCCCCGGAAACGGAACCGCCCGGGAAGACCCGGGCGGCGATCGACCTCTTCGAGACTCGGCTCAGGCGGCACGTTCCTGCTGGAACTGCTCCTCCTCGGTGCTGCCCTTCAGCGCCATCGTGGACGACTGCGCGCCCTGGATGGTCTGGGTGACGGCATCGAAATAGCCGGTGCCGACCTCGCGCTGGTGCTTGACCGCGGTGAAGCCCTTCTCGGCGGCCGCGAACTCGGCTTCCTGAAGCTCGACGAAGGCGCTCATCTGGCGACGGGCGTAGCCGTGCGCGAGGTTGAACATGCCGTAATTCAGGGCGTGGAAGCCGGCCAGGGTGATGAACTGGAACTTGTAGCCCATCGCGCCGAGCTCCTTCTGGAACTTCGCGATGGTCGCGTCGTCCAGGTTCTTCTTCCAGTTGAACGACGGCGAGCAGTTGTAGGCCAGCAGCTTGCCGGGGTACTTGGCGTGGATGGCCTCGGCGAACTTGCGCGCGAATTCCAGATCCGGCTTGCCGGTCTCGCACCACACCAGGTCGGCGTAGGGGGCATAGGCGAGGCCGCGGCTGATCGCCTGATCAAGGCCGTTCTTCGTCTTGAAGAAGCCCTCGACGGTGCGTTCGCCGGTGCAGAACGGCTTGTCGTTGTCGTCGATGTCGGAGGTCAGCAGGTCGGCGGCTTCGGCATCGGTGCGGGCGACGATGATCGTCGGCACGCCCATCACGTCGGCGGCGAGGCGCGCGGCGACCAGCTTCTCGACCGCCTCGCGGGTGGGCACCAGTACCTTGCCACCGAGGTGGCCGCACTTCTTGGCGCTGGCCAGCTGGTCTTCGAAATGCACGCCGGCGGCACCGGCCTCGATCATCGCCTTCATCAGTTCGTAGGCATTGAGCACGCCGCCGAAACCAGCTTCGGCATCGGCCACGATCGGCTGCAGGAAGTCGATGCTGTCGTCGCCTTCTGCATGCTGCAGCTGGTCGGCGCGCAGCAGGGCGTTGTTGATGCGCTTGACCACCGCCGGCACCGAATCGGCCGGGTACAGCGACTGGTCGGGATACATCTGCCCGGCGAGGTTGGCGTCGGCGGCGACCTGCCAGCCGCTGAGGTAGATCGCCTTCAGTCCGGCCTTGACCTGCTGCATGGCCTGGTTGCCGGTGAGCGCGCCGAGCGCGTTGACGTAGGGGCGCTCGTGCAGCGAGGTCCAGAGCTTCTCCGCGCCGAGGCGGGCGAGCGAGTGCTCGACGTGCACGGTGCCGCGCAGGCGCACCACGTCCTCGGCGGAGTAGTTGCGGGTGATGCCGGCCCAGCGCGGGTCGGTGGTCCATGCCTGGTTGATCTGCTCGGCGGTCTGCATCGGGGTGCTCATGTGGAAGTCCTCAGGTGGGGGGCTTTTGTGGGAGCAGCTATAGCTGCGATGGCGGGGTGGCTTGCTGTGCCGGATCGCGGCTATAGCCGCTCCCACAGGGGAAGATCTGGGCTGGCCTGTCAGGCAAGCCGCTCGTAGGCGGGGATGGTCAGGAACTCTTCGAGCACGTCGCTGCGGGTGAGCGTCTCCAGCATCCCGATGGCTTCGGCAACGCGGCCGGCGCCGGGCATCGGCCCCTGCGCGGCCAGGCGCGAGGGCAGGTTCAGCAGCGCCTGCTCGAACAGGCAATCATCGATTTCGCTGCCGTCTTCCAGGCACAGCGGCTCGCCGCCACCGTCGCTCGCATGCAGCCACTGCCACAGCTGCGCGCGCGCGATCTCGGCGGTGGCGGCATCCTCCATCAGCCAGTGGATCGGCACGCAGCCGCTGCCGTCGAGCCAGGCGGCGAGGTAGCGCACGCAGACCTCGACGTTGTTCTCGAAGCCGATCCGCGTGATCGTGCCTAGCGAAGGCGCCAGCAGGTCGCGCGCGGTGACGATCACCTCCTCGCGCCCGATGTGCTGCTGGTGCAGGGTCGGCATGCGCTCGTCGAACACCTCGCGCGCCAGCGGGATCAGTGCCGGATGCGCGACCCAGGTGCCGTCGTGGCCGGCGGTGACCTCACGCAGCTTGTCGGCGCGCACGCGGGCCAGCGCGCGCTCGTTCGCTTCTTCGTCGTTGTTGATCGGGATCTGCGCGGCCATGCCGCCCATGGCGTGCGCGCCGCGGCGATGGCAGGTCTGGATCAGCAGCTCCGAGTAGGCCTTGAGGAAGGGCTGGGTCATCGTCACCTGGCTGCGCTCGGGCAGCACCCGCGAGCGGTGCCCGCGCAGGGTCTTGATGTAGGAGAAGATGTAGTCCCAGCGGCCGCAGTTGAGGCCGACGATGCGCTCGCGCAGCGCATGCAGGATCTCGTCCATCTCGAACGCGGCCGGCAGGGTCTCGATCAGCACGGTGACCTTCATCTGCCCCTGCGGCAGGCCCAGCTCGCGCTCGATGTGCGAAAGCGCCCGCTGCCACAGCGCGGCCTCCTCCATCGACTGCAGCTTGGGGAGGTAGAAGTACGGGCCGCGGTCCTTGGCGGCCAGCGCGGCGGCGTTGTGCCAGGCGAACAGGCCCGCGTCGAACAGCGAGGCGGACATGCGCTGGCCGTCGACCAGCACGTGCTTCTCGTCCAGGTGCCAGCCGCGCGGCCGCACGATCAGCACCGCCTGCTCGCCTTCGGGCCGGAGCGCATAGCGCTTGCCGCCGGCGGCGAAGGTCAGGGTGCCGGCGACCGCCTCGCGCAGGGCGCGCTGGCCGGTGGTGATGTTGGCCCAGGTCGGGGCGGTGGAATCCTCGAAGTCGGCCATGTAGCAGTTCGCGCCCGAGTTCAGGGCGTTGATGACCATCTTCGGGTCGACCGGGCCGGTGATCTCGACCCGGCGGTCGAGCAGCGCCTCGGGGATCGGCGCCACCTGCCAGTCGCCTTCGCGGATCGCGCGGGTGTCGTCGCGAAAGTCCGGCAGGGCGCCCGCGTCGAACCCGGCCTGGCGGCGGCGTCGCGCGGCGAGCAGGGCCTGCCGCTCCGGCTCGAACTGGCGATGCAGTCCGGCCAGGAACGCCTGGGCGCGCGCGTCGACGAGATCGGCGACGGCGGCGGACTGGGGCATTTCGATGCCGGGGGCGATCTGCGAGGGCTTCAGGACGGCGGACATGGCGGACTCCGGTGGATGTTGCGGTGCAGCGCCACCCTCCGCCCCATGGAATTATTTGACAACTGAGTTTTTTCAATGTAATTGATAAGTTTTCCAAATAGATGTGTTGAATCAATGCCTTCGGCCGGGAATCCGACCCCCAGATTCGCCTACAAGGCTGATCGGCTGAAGCCGCTGCGGGCCTTCTGCCAGACCGTGCGACTGGGATCGGTGTCGCGCGCGGCCGAAGCGCTGTACGTCAGCCAGCCGGCGATCACCCTGCAGCTGCAGGCGCTGGAGCGGGAGCTGGGGCAGAAACTGTTCGAGCGCAGCGGCCGGCGGCTGGTGCCGACCCGCGCCGGCGAGGCGCTGTACGAACTGGCGCGCCCACTGGTGGACGGCATCGATACGCTGCCGACCGCCTTCCGCGACGCGCTGCGGGGCATGGACGCGGGCGAGCTCAACATCGCCGCCAACAGCTCGACCATCCTCTACCTGCTGCCGCGGATCGTGGAGCGCTTCCGCCAGCACCACCCGGACGTGCGCCTGAGCCTGCACAACACGGTCAGCGCCGACGGCACCGACCTGCTGCGCGCCGATTCGGTCGACCTCGTGGTCGGCTCCATGCACGACGTGCCCGGCGACCTGGTCTACGAGCCGCTGCACCGCTTCGAGCAGCGGCTGGTGATGCCGCCGGGCCACCCGCTGGCCGACAAGGACGATCTGACCCTGGCCGACATCGGCCAGTACGGGCTGATCCTGCCGCCCAAGCGCCAGATCACCTGGCGCCTGGTGGACCTGGTGTTCCAGCAGAACCGCGTGCCCTACACCGTGGCGCTGGAGGTCGGCGGCTGGGAGGTGATCAAGCAGTACGTGGCGATGGGCATGGGCATCAGCATCCTGTCCTCGATCTGCCTGACCGATGCCGACCGCGGGCGCCTGGTCACCCGCCCGCTCGACCGCTTCTTCCCCGCGCGCAGCTACGGCGTGGTGATGCGCAAGGGCCGCCTGCCCTCACCGCAGGCGCGCGCGTTCATGGACCTGATCCAGCCGGACCTGTTCCTGCGCCGCGACTACTACGAGAGCGGGCACTCGGAGCGGTGAGGCCGGCGCTCACCCTCGGCTCAGCCCCCGCCATGCCGGCCGGGTTGCTGGTCGCAGTCGTTCCGCTCCACGTCGAGCAGGCCGCCATTCGGGAACAGCTGCGGCAGCGGATCGGCGCTGCCATCCACCGGCGGCCGGTAGCCTGCCAACGCCACCTCGGCGCGCCGGAGCTCGTCGGGCGGCACCAGTCGCGACAGCGAGGACAGGTATCCCTCGATTTCCAGCCGCACCACATGGGTCGCCGGCAGCCGCTGCACGGTAGGGGTCGCCTGCAGTCGCCGGAACCAGACCAGCGCGCGCCCCGCATCGGGCGGGAGCGTCTGCGCGAGGAACGGCCGGTACCGGCCATCCGACCCTTCGGCGTGGGCCATGGCCAGCGCATACATCATTGCCGGGTCGCCGGCATTGGCCGAGCGCAGGGCCAGCGCACCGGCTTCGCGCCGGTAGCGCTCCAGCTCCGGCAGGGCGTCGAGCAGGTCATGGAACCGGAATGCATTGCCAATCGCGTAATGCCGTAGTGCCGCAGGATGTCCCTGCAGCGCGGCCTGGCGCCAGTAACCCACCCGACGCGCCGCGTGCAGGGGCGGCGCATCGGCGCAGTGCTGGCTGAACCGCCCTTCGGCGGCGTCAAGCGCGACCTCGGCCGCCTGGCGCTGGTCGGCCAGGAGATCGGGGCCGTGCCGACCGACTTGGAGTGGGGACAGCTGCGCCACCCGCGCCGCCGCCATCGACCGCGCCCTGCCCAGGGCGTCGCACCATTCGTACTCCGCGGCGAGCCTGCAGGCCGCCCGCGCATCGCCCCGGGCAGCGCGGGACGCCAGTTCCGATGCGACCACGCGCAGCGGAGCATCGAGCGGGGGCAGGGGCTGCGCCAGATCCCGCATGCCTGGCGCGGGCAGGGGAGGTTCACCCGGCCGGGCGTCCGTTCCCGGAGTGGCGATGAAACGCTGATCGGTCGCCGTGCCCTCCTTCCGCGAACCGTCTCCGGGCGGCGCCAGCCAGCGCCCCGCGCTGAACGCCAATCCGAGCAGGGCCAGGGCGCCGAGGGCCCAGATCCATCGACGCGTGCGAACAGTCGGCAAGGCAAGTCATCCATGAGGCCAGGCGACAGCACAGCCCAACCACGGGGCCGGGTCAAGCCGGTTGGCGTTATGGGGCTTCCAGCGTTTCGTGCGGCCAGATCGCCACGTGCGGCACGCCGTCGGCGCCGATCCAGCCGCGGTACATGCCGCCGGTGTTGAACGGGAACGACACGCTGCCGTCGGCACCGAGCGCGATTGCGCCGCCGTCGCCGCCGGCAGCCGGAATCAGCTCGTTGATCACCGCCTCGCCGGCGCGCGCGATGCTGTCGCCGGACAGGCGCACGCGCGCGCAGATCTCGTGCGCGGCGGCGGTGCGGATGTAGAACTCGCCCCAACCGGTGCCCGAGACCGCGCAGCGGTCGTCGGCCCAGGTGCCGGCGCCGATGATCGGCGCGTCGCCGACGCGGCCGTAGCGCTTGTTGGTCATGCCGCCGGTCGAAGTGCCCGCGGCCAGCAGGCCCTGCGCGTCCAGCGCCACCGCGCCGACGGTGCCGAAGTAGGCCTTCGGCGGCGCATCCGAGAACAGCGCGTGCGGCTTGCTGTCGTCGCGCAGCGCCTTCTGAAGCTGTTGCCATCGCTTGTCGGTGCGGAAATACGCCGGATCGACCAGGGCGATGCCCTGCTCCGTCGCGAAGCGCTCCGCGCCCTCGCCCACCATCATCACGTGGCGCGAGCGCTCCATGATCGCGCGCGCCAGGGTGATCGGGTTGCGCACGCGATGCAGGGCGGCGGCAGCGCCGGCCCGGCCGGTGGCGCCGTCCATGATCGAGGTGTCGAGCTCGTTGGTGCCGTCGTGGGTGAACACCGCGCCGAGACCGGCGTTGAACATCGGCGCGTCCTCGAGCGCGACGATCGCCGCGGTCACCGCGTCCAGCGCCGGCTTGCCGGCGGCGAGTTCGGCATGGCCGGCGCGCAGCGCGGCCGCGAGCGCGGCGCGCGCGGCGGCTTCCTCTTCCGGCGTCAGGTCGCCCGGCTCGACGCCGGCACCGCCATGGATCACCAGGCGCGGCGCGTCCTGCGCCAGCAGCACGCCGCCGCGCACCGCGTGGCGGCGCGTCCACATCGGCCGCTCGACCTCGCCCGAGGGCAGGTGCAGCACCGAGTCGACGCCGACCCCGACCACCTCGACCCGGTCGAGCTGCATCGGTCGATCCTCCTGCTGCGGCGCGAAGCCGCCGCGGACCATGGTCGCGCCCGCGCCCGGCGCGGTCGCATGCACGCGCGCGCGGCCATCGGCCTCGACCGCCAGCGCGGCGTCCTCGTCCACGCCCAGGCCCAGCACCGGGCGACCGCCCGACAGCGTCTCGGCCTTGGCCACGAAGGCCAGCAGACGGCCGAGGCGGTTGCGCTCGCGGAAGTGCGAGTCGGTGAGCACGCCGCGCATCACGTCGAAGTCGAGGAAGCCGGTCTCGATGGTGTTCTCCGGGCCCAGCGGATCGGCCAGCGCGCGCGGGCTGGTCTGGCTGCCGCCGTCCATCGCGCCGTACACGAACTCGCCCAGGATCGCCAGGCCCGCGCTGGTGCCGCCCAGCGGCTTGCCGGCGCGCACGTGCGCCTCCAGCGCCTGCTCGACCGGCGTGCCCTTCCAGTAACGCAGGTAGCGCGACTGGTCGCCGCCGGCGATGAAGATGCCGTCGGCCTTGCGCAGGCTGGCCAGCAGCCTGCGATCGTGCGCGGCCTGGCGGTTGCCGAAGACGAAGGTCTCCACCGAGGCCACGCCGCCCACCTCGTCATGGAATTCCTGCCCGATCTCGCCGCCCAGCGAAGCGCGCAGCACCACCACGTGGCCATTGCCGGCCTTGTCCAGGAACCAGCGCAGCGCGGCGGTGTTGCGGTCGCCGCCGCCCATCAGCAGCAGTCCGGGCGCGGGCGTGCCCGGCGTGGCCAGGGCGCGATCGCCGATGAAGTGCCGCTCGTAGTCCGCGGCCAGCGCTTGGGCCGCGGGCAGCGCCAGCAAGGCCACCACCAGCCACGCCGATCGAATCGCGCCTGCTCTGATCATCCGTCGTTCCTTTCGCCCCGGTACGGGCCGTCCACACAGGAGACGAACCTTGGCGCCATTTCCCCCGCCGGGCAACGACCGTGCCCGCTTCGGCTATGGTGCGCCCCATGCCCGATCGCCTCGACGACTGGTTCATCCGCGAGATCCTCGTCCACGAGGAAGCGCTGATGCACTACCTGGTCCGCAACGGCGCGCGCGGCGATGATCCGGCCGACCTGCGCCAGGAGGTCTATGCGCGGATCTACGAGGCGGCGGTCAAGGCGCGTCCGCTGCAGCCGCGGGCCTTCCTGTTCACCACCGCGCGCCACCTGCTGACCGACCGCCTGCGCCGCAGCAAGGTGGTGTCGATCGAGCCAGTGGGTGATTTCGAGCCCTTGCACGTCTTGGTGGATGAGGTGTCGCCGGAACGCTGGTGCGGCGGCCGCCAGGTGCTCAAGCGCCTGGCCGAGGCCTTCGACCGCCTGCCCGACCGTTGCCGGGAGGTGGTCTGGCTGCGCCGCGTCCAGCACCTGTCGCAGCGGGAAGTGGCCCAGCAGCTCGGGATCAGCGAGAAGACCGTGGAAAAGCACATCGCCAAGGGAATGCGACTGATGGCCGACCATTTCCATGGCGGCGACGGCGCCGTGCGCGCCCCGTCCGCGGCAGACGCGGTCACGACGGCCGACGGGCGCCGGCGGGCCGACTGAGATGGACCCGCGTCCGGAGCAGATCGAGGCCACGGCCGCCGCCTGGCTCGCCCGTCGCGACCGTGCGGACTGGGGCGACGAGGACGAACAGGCGCTGGCCGACTGGCTGGGCCGCGATACCCGCCACCGCGTCGCCTACCTGCGCCTGCGCGCGGCCTGGGACGAGGCCGGCCGGCTGGAGGCGCTGGGCGCCGGCCGGCACGAGGCCGGGCCGCCACCCCGCGGCCTGTGGC
>JAEWZE010000138.1 GCA_023395465.1 Pseudomonadota bacterium | reverse complement strand
GGCCGGCTCCAGCGCGCCGTTGTCGCCGCGTGGACCGTCGACGAAGCGCACCCGGACCTCGCGCGTCGCCGCCATCCCCGGATAGGCGCCCTCGCGCGCACCGATGCGCAGCTCGCCCGCCGCCTCGTCCCAGGCCAGCGGAATGCGCGCCGATTCGCCGCGCTCGTAGCCGTAGTTGCGGCCGTTGTCCTCGTACAGCGAGAACGTCCCGTCGGCGCCGGTATAGACCTCGATCGTCAATGGCGCGTCCGGCTGCTCGTCCACGTACTGCTGCACCACGGTGCGCGGCACGATCGAACCGGCGCGCACGAACAGCGGCATGCGCTGCAGCGGTGCCTCGGCGGTGATCGTCTGCCCGCCCTCGAAGCGCTGGCCGGTCTCGAAGTCGATCCACTGCGCGCCCGCCGGCAGGTACATCTCGCGGCTGGTGGCCTTGAACGCGGTCACCGGCGCTACCAGGAAGGCGGGGCCGAACAGGTACTGGTCGGCGACGCCGCGCGCCTTCGCGTCCTGCGGGAAATCCATCGCCAGCGCGCGCAGGATCGTGCCGTCGCGATGCCAGGTGTCGCCGGCCAGCGTGTAGATGTACGGCAGCAGGGTGTAGCGCAGCTTGAGGTAGTGCACGAAGCTGTCGTAGTGCGGGGTGCCCTCCGGCGCGATCTCCCAGATCTCGCGGTAGGGGAACTGCCCGTGCAGGCGGAAGATCGGCACGAAGGCGCCGTGCTGGAACCAGCGCAGGCTCAGCTCGCGCCATTCGGGCAGGTGGGCAGGATCCTTCGCCTCATAGCGGCGCTCGGGCGAGAAGCCGCCGATGTCGAAGCTCACGTTCGGCGCGCCCGCCATCGAGGCATTGACCAGGCCGGAGATCTGCTCGCGGTAGTCCTCCCAGCGCGGCACGATGTCGCCGCTCCAGAACGCCGCGCCGGCGCGCTGCTGGCCCGCGAAGTACGCACGCGAGAGGATGAACACGCGCTTGTCCGGCTCGACCTGCCGCGAACCGCGGTACACGCCTTCCGAATGCGGCAGCGGGTAGGCATTGAAGTACTCGGTCGACGAGCCCAATGCATTGGGCATGGTGCGCGCCTTGCGCTCGCCGATGTCGATGTTGCTGTGCAGGTCGGGCTCGGACGCGTCCAGCCACCAGGCATCGAAACCCTTGCTGTTGAGCTTGGTGTTGACCTGGCGCCAGAAGATGTCCTGCGCTTCGCGCGTGAACGGATCGTAGAAGGAGTTGAGGTAGCCCTTGCCGATCCAGTCCAGTTCCCCGACCTCGACATTGCGCTTGTACATGTAGCCGGCCGCGTCGAGCTCCTTGTAATGCTCGGTGCCCGGATAGAATTTTGGCCAGACCGAGATCATGATCTGCGCGTTCTGGTCGTGCACGTGGTCGACCATGCCGTCCGGATCCGGGAAGTTCTCCGGATCAAAGTCGTGCGAGCCCCAGGCGTCCTCCGGCCAGTACGACCAGTCCAGCACGATCGCATCGATCGGCAGCTTGCGGCGGCGGTACTCGTCCAGCGCGTCGGTCAGCTCCTGCTGCGTCTTGTAGCGCTCGCGGCTCTGCCAGAAGCCGTAGGACCACTTGGGCAGCAGCACCGCCTTGCCGGTGAGCTCGCGATAGCCGGCGATCACGCCGTCGGCATCGTCGGCGGCCACCACGTAGTAGTCGATCACCTGCCCGGCCTCGGACCAGATCGACAGGTCGTCCGCTTCGGCCGCCGGCAGCGGGTCGCGCCCCTGCAGGGCGAGGTAGGCCGGCTCGATGCGATCCCATTCGATGCGCAGGTCGTGCTTCTGCCCGGCCTTCAGGTCCAGCGCGAATTCGTGGTGCCAGGGGTTCCAGTTCTGCCGCCAGCGGTCGATTACCAGCTTGCCGTCGACATAGAGCTTTGCGTACTCGCTGTTGTAGAGCGAGAAGGTGTGGCGGCCGTCGCGCCGGGCGGCGATCTGCCCTTCCCAGGTCACGTCGCTGCGCCCGCCGGGTTCCAGGTTCTTGCCTTCGTCGGGGAAGGCCTCCAGTCCCGAGATGAACTGGTAGTCGATCTTTTCCTCGCGGCGGACCAGCTTCACGTCGCCGTCGATGGCGTAGGTCGCGGTGAGTGCGCCGGCCTTGCCGTCCTTGTCGTAGAGCGTCACCACCTCGCCGATCTGGTGCAGGCCGCGCGGATCGCCGTAGCGGGTGATGGCGTTGTTGTCCCAGAGGATGCCGTAGCCGCGGCTCGACATCAGGTAGGGGATGGCGTTGTCGATATTGTGCTGGAGCAGCTCGACGTCGCGGCCCTTGAGGTCCATCCAGCCCTGCTGGTGCAGGCCGGTGCCGTACAGGCCTTCGTCCGCGTTCGATTCGAAGCGCTGGCGCAGGCTGTAATAGGGTGTGCCGTCGAACTCGGTGGCCTCGAAGCTGCGGCCGCCGGCCACCTCCGACAGCAGCGGCTTGCCCGCGGCATCGAAGAAGGCCACGCGGCCGTCGTGCAGCGAGACCTCGGCCGAGATTCCGGCAGCGGCGACGCGCAGCGTGCCGTCGGTTTCGCGGGCTTCGAACGCCGGCGCCGGGGCGTCGCGCTGCACGCGCATCAGGCTTTGGGAGCGCTGGAAATCCCCGTCCGGGTCGGCGGTGACGCGGATGATGCGGTCGGACACCACCTGCAGGCGCACGTCGGCGGCACCGTCGGCGCTCGGGCGCACGACGAGGCCGTCGTCGACGCGCTCCCAGCTGGTGGCGGCCTGCGCGCCGCCTGCGGCCATGGCCATTGCCACGGGCAGCGCCAGCAGGCGCGGGATTCGGGAAAGTCGGGGCATGGCGTCAGTCCTCCTGGGGGTCGACGTCGGACGTGGTGCGATAGGTCGCGAGGCGCACGCGCAGCAGCTGCACGGCGTCGGAGAAGTTCAGGCCGTAGTCGGTCTGGTCGCCGTTCCAGTTGCGCTGGAACTGCCAGGTGCCATCGATGTAACGGCCTTCCTCGACACGGTCGTAGATCAGCGCCTGGCCTGCCGCGGCAGGATGGAGGGTCACCCGCGCATGCATGCCGGTCACCAGGAACTCGTCCGGCCCCAGCTCGGCGATCAGGGCGCCGCCGATCGGCTCGGGATTGCCCGGCACCGCGCCCTGGAACCAGAAGTGCGGCAGGCCGTAGCCGATCGTCGCGTTCCAGCGATCGTTGAGGCGGATGGTCTGCTCGGGCACGCCGGGCTGCTCGGACACGCCGTGCAGCCGGCCTTCGGACGCGGCCCTGGCGAATTCGCGCATGCCCTGGTTGACCAGGGCGAATCCCAATGCGAACGGTTTGATCGTGTCCGGCGTGGTGCGCTTCACGCCCAGCGGGTAGTTGCCGTAGGGGGTGTAGTCCATGCCGAAGGGCACCCAGCCGATACCGTCATGGCCGAGCGCGGCGAACAGGTACCGCGCGTACGCCGGGGCGTTGCCAGTCTCGGCCACGAACAGCGCGTTGTCCGGGCGCGCATAGCGCTCCAGCACGGTGGTGTAGTTGACGTACTCGGGCATGTAGATGTCGGGCGCGAGCAGGTCGATGTCGGGCGCGGCGGCCCTGTACACGTCGAGCATGTTGTCGGTCGGCCCGCCGCTGGCGTACTGGCCGGGCTGGCCCGGGTTGAACGGACCGCGCAGCGCGGCGTTGATGTACATCGGCAGCGGATACTCGGCCTTGCCGGCCCTGGCCACCTCGTTGATGTAGCGGGCGATGTGCCAGGCGTGGAAGGTCTCGTCGGCGTCGGCGCCGAAGACCTCGCGCCAGGTGCCCGGCGGTTTGCCCAGGCGCTCGCGCAGCGCGTCTGGCACCTGCCCTTCGAACGCCTGCTGCGCCAGCGGCGAGAAGTCGCGCACGGCGCCGTAGGTGCCCGGCTCGTTCTGCGGCTGCACCAGGATCACGGTGCGCTGCGCATCGTGCTCGCGCAGGTGTGCCATCAGCCTGGCGAACGCGCGGCGGTCGGCGTCGAGCGTGGACTGCGCATGCGGCGACAGCGAATTGAGCACCACGCCGTCCTCGCGCACCACGCGCGGGAAGCGTGCGTTGTCGAGCTTGACCCAGCGTGGCGCGTAGTTGGGTCCATTGTTCTTCCAGGTCGCGAACCACAGCAGCACCAGGCGCTTGTCGTGCGCGCGCGCCTGCTGCAGCAGGTGGTCGACGAAGGAGAAGTCGAACCTGCCCTCTTCCGGCTCGACCTGCTCCCAGGCGATCGAGATCGAAAGCGTGTTGGCACCAAGCGCATCGAGCGCCGGCCAGACCTGGGTGAGCGGGGCGGGATAGTTGCTGGAGTTGTGCGCCTGCCCGCCGAGGATGAGGAACGGCGCCCCATCGACGACGAGCGCGTGATGGCCGTCGCGGCTGGTGAAGGCCGGGATCGGGCGCGGCCCGGCATCTCGAGCGGGGCTTGGTCGGTCCGCTGCATTTGCCGCGTGGTCCGATGCAGTCGCCGCGTCATCGACCTGCTGCTGGCAGGCCGCCAACGCCAACAGCAGTGCACACGCCACCGCCGCCCGCACCCGAGCCCCCCAACTCCTGAGCCCTCCCCCGCCTGCGGGGGAGGGTTGGGTAGGGGCAGGCCCCGAAGGGGCAACATGGCATCTCACCAGTCATCGCTCCGGAACGGCGAGGCCGGCAGGCCACTGGGGCCGACCAGGTTCGCCTCCACCGGCGCATCCTTCCACGCGTAGCGCACCGCCACCGGCACCGGCACCGGCACCGCGTCGCTGCGCACGAGCACGCGTCCGTCCTCGATGGTCGCGCTGGCCGGATGGAAGTCGCGATCGGCACCGGCGAGCTGGAAGCCCAGCAGCGGGCCACCTCCACGCGCTTCCAGTCCGTCGCCATCGAATGCCAGCGACGCCACGCCTTCGCCGAACTGCGCGCCGCTGAACACCGGCCCCGAATGCACCAGCGTCTCGCCATAGGCGACATGCCGGGCGGCCAGGGCCAGTCGCCTGCCCACGTCCTGCTTGTTCTTCGGGTGGATGTCGGCGACGTCGCCGATGTCGATCGCCACCGCCTGCGCGGTCTTCGGCAGCGCCAGCGTCGCGCTCTGCGATTCGCGCAGCACCGCCCAGGGACTGGCGTCGCCCTGGTCGCCGCCGGAGTGCCAGCTCGCCAGCTGCACCCACAGGAACGGCAGCTGCGGCGCCTGCCACTGCGCCCGCCACTGGCGGATCAGCGCAGGGAACTGCTCCCGATAGTCCAACGCCTGCTCGACGCTGCCGGCGTTGGACTCGCCCTGGTACCAGATCACACCGCGCACCGGGAACGGCTGCAGCGGCGCGATCATGGCGTTGTACAGCAGCGTCGGCTGCTGGTTCTTGCCGTCGTCGAGCGCCAGCGCGGTGACCTTGGCGGGACGGAACTTCCACGTGCCCGCCAGCGACCGGCGCGCGCCGCCCGCCGGCTCCACGAACAGTTCCTGCGCTAGTCCATGGATGCCGCCGCCACCGCCAACGTCGGCCACGCGCACCGCGACCTCGTTCTCTCCCGCACGCAGCGCCGTCGCTGGCACCGTGTACACGCGCGCCAGGTCGTACTGCAGCTGCGTGCTGCCGACCTCGACGCCGTTCACCCAGGTGGTGTCGCTGTCGTCGATGCGGCCCACGCCCAGGACGATGCCGCGCGCCGCTTCGTCCGCATCCAGGGTGAACGTGGTGCGGTACCAGCCCACGCCGTCCATGCCGTTCCATCCGGCCGTTTCCCACAGGGCCGGCACGGCCATGTCATCCCAGCCGGACGTGTCGGTGCCGGAGGCATGCCAGCTGCCGTCATCGGCCGGCAGCTGCCAGCGCGCCAGGTTGGCCTGCGACCGGGCCAGCGCCTTCGCATCCTCGTCTTTCAGCCGGCGCGCCAGCGCCACCAGCCCATCGCCATCGATGCCCTGCGTGGCCGCATCCATCCACGCCTCGATGTTGCTGCCGCCCCAGGTGCTGTCGATAATGCCGATCGGCACGCCCTCGGCCGCGCGCAGTTCGCGCGCGAAGAAGTGCGCGACCGCGGAGAAGTCGCCTGCGGCGGCCGGCGAGGACGCGATCCATTCGCCGCCAGCCAGTTGCCACTGCGGCAGCCCCGCCCAGGACTTGGGAATCTTGAAATGGCGGATCAGCGGATCGGTGGCGCGTGCGATCTCGGCCTCCGCGCCCGCGGACTGCGAGATCGGCCATTCCATGTTCGACTGGCCAGACGCCAACCATACATCGCCCACCAGCACGTCGCGCAGTTCGAGCGGCGCCTTGCCGTCGTCGATGCGCATCACGAACGGACCACCCGCCTCGCGGGCGGGCAGCTGCAGGCGCCACGCACCGTTGCCGTCTGCGGTGGCGCTGGCGGCGTCGCCATCCAGCCGCACCTCCACCTTCGCGCCCGGCGGCGCATGGCCCCATACCGGGATGGCCTGCCCACGCTGCAGCACCATGCCGTCGTCGAACATGCGCGGCAGCTCCACCGCCTGGCTCGACGATGCCAGCAGCAACGCGCATGCGCCAGCGAACAGCGCGAGCGTCCTTGCGGTTGGGGCCAGGGCGGCATCGCCACGGGATGCGGCGTGGGTGCAGCGCGCCGCCCGCATGTCGCCAGCCGCGCGGGAGACGATGGACCGCACGGACTGCGAGGCCGCAACGACGTGCCCTTCGCCAATGACAGGGGGAATGGTGGACGGAAGGGTCGGCAAGCTCATCGCGGATCTCCATGACGGATGTCGGATCCTCCGATCGCGGAGGACGCAGCGTCGCGACGACGCCAGGCGGCCGCGACCCGACGCATGATGCCGTCCCGGCGCACTGCCTTGTCACCGCCGCGGCGCCGCGGTCCGGGGACGCAGGCGCTTGCGCTCGACGGCGCCGGCGCGTTCCCTGGCTGCCGCGTTTCCACGGCGATGCGCATCGCGACATCGCGGCCATTGCGCGACACGATCCGTTCCGACCTCAAGCCCATTGCGCCGGCACCTCGCCCCTGCCTGTTCATTCCGCAGGATAGGTGCGCGAGCAATTCCGGACCAATGAAGAAATCGCGCTCGGCTATAGCATGGCGGAATGCTGCGGCGCGGCGAGGCGGGGCCGATGGCTTCAACGTCGACGCCTTGCATCCGGTCGCCGCGTTCCGCATGACGGTCTGCGCGGCGGGGCGCATCCAACGGCGACAGCACCGGCGGGTGATCGCCGCTGCGTCGGATTCAGTCCGCCGCCGTCCGATCGCCCATCGGAGACGGCGCACGGATCGGCCGGAGATGGCCGCGCCACCGCATCCAACCGCAGGCGATGCACGCCGCTGCGTACAGCGCGAGCCACGGCCAATCCTCCGCCGCTCCCGTGTCCTTGCGCAGTAGCAGCCAGGCGATCATCCCCGCGAGCAGCCCCAGCAGGTACAGCGCCACGCGATACCGGCCCGCCAGCGCGGCCCCTGCCGCGATGGCGGTGACCGAGAAGACGAGTTCGAGCACCGCCTCCCACGGCGACTCCAGGTGCATGGCCGGTTCGACGGCGAGCCAGGACATCAACAGCAGGGTCTTCAGCAGCCCCGGGACGCCCGACAGCGCGACCGCCAGCCCGAGCATGGCCGCGATCCAGACCACCGCACCGGAAACACGCGATGCGTGGAAGGTTTCAGCGGTGGGATTCTCGTAGGGAGTCCGTTCCATTGCCTGATCGATCCATGCCTGCACGAGGGCGCCAGGCCCGGCGTCGCGCGGGAATCCGGATGCAGGCGCCATGCATGATGCGACAGTCCCGTCAGCCCATCCGGCCACCGGGCGACAGGCCCACCCTACACCATAGCCTTGCGGCACGACGACGACCGGATTGGCCGGCCACAGGCCGCGGTGGACCCCTGCAAGCGCCTTACCAGCTCGCGCGCAGCACCGCCGAGTAGCGACGGTCGTTCTCGAACCAGGCGCGGTTGTAGAGCGTGTCGTCCACGAAGCCGTCGCGACGGTAGCCACGCGGACCCATCAACAGCTTGGTCGTGCTGTTGGTGATGTTGTTGACCTGCAGGCCCAGCTGGATGTTGTCGGTGAGGTTGTAGAAGAACGAGCCGTCGAGCTGGCCGTAGTCGTCGTTCCACACCGGCTGGCGCATCGCCGGCATCACGTCGCTGCTGGTGAGCAGGTAGCGCGAACGCCAGTTGTAGGCCAGGCGGAAAGACACCGGGCCGCGTTCGAAGATGCCGATCACGTTGTAGCTGCGGCGCGAGAGGCCTTCCAGGGGCAGTTCCAGGGCGACCTCGGGGACCACGGGCGTGTCGGTGGGAATGCCCACGTCGACGTTGGTTCCGCCGGAGCTGTCCACGAAGGTGTAGTTCGCCTGGACGCCCAGGCCGGGCAGGAAGTCGAAGAACTGCGAATAGCCGAGCTCGAAACCCTTGATCTTGCCTTCGTCGAGGTTACGCGTCCGGTTCATCTGGTAGGAGCGGCCGTCGATGATCTCGGTGCCCAGCGACGTGGCGAAGTAATCCTTCACGTCCTTCTTGAACAGCGTCAGGTACAGGCTGTTGGCGGGACCGAAATACCACTCGATCGCGGTGTCGAACTGGTTGGCGCGCATCGGCTTGAGCTCGGGATTGCCGCCGCTGCCGCTGTAGGCCAGGTCGTCGAAGCTGCACAGTTCGGTGCGTAGTCCATCCTCGCGGGCCTGGGCGCACCCGGCGGCATTCGCCGAGAGGGTGATCCAGTTCTGCATCAGACGGAACTCCGGCCGGGCGATCGCCTTGGACGCGGCGAAACGCCACTGCAGGCCGTGGTCGAAGCGCACCCGCACGTTCAGGCTGGGCAGCACGTCGGTGTAGGAGGTGTTGACCTGGCTGTTGAACGCCTGGCCGTAGAAGGCGTCCCGCACCTCCTGCGCCACATCTTCCACGTACGCGCCAGTCATGTCCGGCAGCAGCCCGCCGCCCACCGCCTTCACGCTGGTCTTGACCACGCGTACGCCGACATTGCCGTCGACGGGATTGCGCAGCTCGTCATTGCCGAAGTACAGGATGCCGTAGGCCGCCTGGGTGCGCTCGCGCTGCTGGTTGATGGCATCGGGCGAGTAGCTGATCGGGTTCCACTGCGCGCCCGGGATGGTGGCAAGGGTGTCGCGGACGCGGCCGATGTCCACGAAGCTGTCCTGGGCCGCCCAGAACTGGGTCGGGACGTTGGCATCCCCGCCGAAGAAGTCGCGCATCGTGTACAGCGCCGACTCTCCCGGATAGTACTGGTCGAGCCAGGCGACTGGTGGACGGGTCGGGTCGGGGTTCTCGATCCGGTTCCAGTCGTCGCTGATCGGCTGCCAGTTGTAGGTGGTGTAGAAGCTGGTGTATTCGCGGTCCGCGACGCGGGCGCCGAAACGCGCCGTGCGCAGCCAGTTGTGATCCATGAAGTTGTATTCGAAGTCCAGCCGCCCCGCGCGCTCGTGGCCTTCGTTGTCGGCCAGGTGATCCATCGCCGAACGCCAGAAGTAGGTGTCCTGCTGCAACGCGCGCTGGGGATTGTCCAGCGTTACCGACGGGTACTTGCCGGTCAGGTCGAGATGGATGCCCTCCAGCAGGGTCGAGGTATGGACCGAGAAGTCCACCTGGTCGCTGGTCGCCTTCACGTACTGGAAGTCGCCGCGCATGAGGAAGCTGTCGCTGAAGAAGTGCCTGAACCCGGCGGACCAGTCGGTGGTCTTCGAGGACTGCACGTTGAAGCGGTTGCCGACCGCGAACTGGATGCCCGGGCCCTGGTACATGCCGTTGGAGTCGTCGCCCGGCTGTCCACGCCAACCGCCCAGGCGGATGCTGCCGCGCAGGAAGCGGCCGTTCTCGTCGTACTCGAACTGCGTGCCCGGCATCGGGATCAGCCGATTGGTGCGGTCCGCCAGGCCATCGCCGCCGTCGTAGGCGTTGCCGTAATAGTTCGGGTCGCCGGTCCAGTTGTCGGTATTGTTGGCCTCGCCCGCGCCGGTGTATTCCATGAAGTGTTCGCGCCAGCTCATGTCGTACTTCGACGTGATGAACTGGGTATAGATCTCGGTGTCGTCGTTGGGACGCCACTGGAACGCGAAGGCACCGCCCTGGCGCTTGCGGTCGAAGTCGGTGCGGCGCCAGTTCACGCCGCCAGGCACGAACACGTGGTCGCGGTCGGTGCCTTCCAGCAGCAGGTCGCGCTGGCTGTCGGACGACACCCAGGCCTCCTGCTCCCAGTCGTAGACCCAGCCTTCGCCGTTGGGCAGGCCCTCGGGCTGCTCTGCAGGCGTGCGCCCGCGACGCGAGTACGGCTGGATCTGGATGCCGTCGGATTGCGTGGCCAGTTCCGAGTACGAGACGTTGGCCATGAAGCCCATCTCGCCCACGCCGGTGTCCCAGCGGTCGCTGAACAGGAACGAGCCGGACGGACGACCATCCTTGGCCTTGTCGCCGTAGTTGTAGTCGATGCTGCCGGCGATCTTGCGGCCGGGCTCGTCGAACGGCATGCGGGTGCGCAGGTTGATGGTGCCGCCCAGGCCGCCCTCGATGATCTCGGCAGACGGGTTCTTGTACACGTCCACGCCGGCCATCAGCTCGGCGGACACTTCCTCGAAGCTGATGCCGCGGCCGCCATTGGCGGTGAACACGTCGCGGCCGTTGAGTTCGCCGCGCACGAAGGTCAGGCCGCGGATCATCACGCCGCTGCCTTCGGCGGAGAAGTGGTCGGTATCGTCGCGCGCGGCAAAGCCGGTGACGGTCAGGCCACTGATGCGCTTGAGGGTCTCGGTGACGCTGCGGTCGGGCAGCGCGCCGATATCCTCGGCGGTCACCGAATCGACGATCTGGGTGGCCTCCTGCTTGATGTCCTGGGCGCGCATGACCGCGCCGCGGACGCCCTTCACGACCACGGTGTCGAGGTCGACGGCGTCGCTGGTGGCATCGGGGGCATCCTGTGCATACAGGGGCGCGGAAAGCAGGGTGGCCACGCCGAGGGCGAGGGCGCTGCGGCGGAACTGACGCAGGACTGCTGGGCCTGCCATCCGGTTGGCCGGACGGTGCTGGCTGGACGTACGCATGGACTTCCCTCCCGAGGAATTGTGCGTCGATCGACTGGTTTTTTTGGGTGCACGGTGCCGCGGCGGTGCGCCGGCCGTTTCGGGCCGATGCGTCCACCTGCGATGACAACTTCCCCGGCTGCCAATGCGGGCACCGTGCGGGCGCCGCTGCAGCAATCTGAAAATCCGGGCTGTCCCGGCCCCCTGTTCTTCTACGTTCGCGATCTGGAGTCGCGGCCCGATGTTAGCGTTAACTTTTCGACAGCGTCAACGTTTGCGAGGCGCTGGCGGGGCGGCCTGATCGGTGCAGGCGAAACGGTTGTGCGGCGGGCCGTGCCGCGGCGACGACACAATCCGTCGCGAAGGCGGGGCGATGGCCCGCCGCTCCGGGCTCGCATGCGGCCGGCCTCGGGAGGGCCGGCCGCGCGATGTCCGGCAGCTAGAACGTCAGGCGCAGGGTCGCGGCGTAGCGCCGGTCGTTGACGTACCAGGAGGTCACCCGGCGGCCGGCGCCGTTCTGGTCCATGATCGTGCGCTGCTCGGCGTTGTTGAGGTTGTTCATTTCCAGGCCGACCTGCACGTTGTCGGAGAAGCGATAGAAGATCGAACCATCCAGCTGGCCGAAGGCGTCGCTGTAGACCGGCAGCTTCCAGGCGATGTCGTTGTGGGTGCCGTTGTAGCCGTTGGGCCCGATCGACAGCAGGTACTCGCTGCGCCAGTTGTAGGCCAGGCGCACCTGCCACGGCCCCTTCTCGTAGAACACGGCGGCGTTGTAGGCGTTTTTCGACAGGCCGTCCGCCGGCAACGCGTCGAACGTCGAGCCGTCGGTGTCGAGCGGCTGGGTGTCGAGGTTGTTGGGCACGTCGGTGCTGCTGTCGATGTAGGTGTAGTTGGCCGACATGCCCAGGCCGTCGAAGGGCGCCGGCAGGAAGTCGAAGAACTGGTTCCAGCCGAGCTCGGCGCCCTGGATCTTCGCTGTCCCCACGTTCACCGGCCGGGTGATCAGGTACTCGTACTCGTTACCATCCACACCCGGATACGCCACCAGCTCGGTCTGGCGGCGGAAGTAGTCCTTGACGTCCTTGTAGAAGAAGTTGACCCAGGCCATGCCCCCGTGTTCGGGCGAGAAGTACCACTCCACCGACATGTCGAACTGGTTGGCCTTCATCGGCTCCAGGTACGGATTGTCGAAGGAGCTGCCGGTGAGGTCGAGCTGGCCGGGCGGCAGCGTGCTGCCGTCATCGGGCGGGTCGACGCCCGGCCGGGTCGCGGCGTTGAGTTGCTGGTAGGCCTGCATGTCGCTGAAATTCGGGCGCGCGATGGCCTTGGACGCCGCGAAGCGCAGGATCAGGTTCTCGCGTGGCTCCCACTTCACGTTCATGCTCGGCAGCACGTCGGTATAGGAGTTCTCGGCGGTGATCGGCTCGACCCCGCCGGCTCCCAGATACGGGGCGTATGCGACGTTGGGATAGACCAGATAGCCGCTGGCGCTGTTTTCGGTACGGACCACGCGCACGCCGAAGTTCCCGTCGAGCATCAGCTCGTCCATCGCGAAGTTGAGCATCGCATACCCGCCATAGGTCTTCTCGCGCTGCTCGTTGCCCCATTGCGGGTCGGCCAGGTCGCGTGGCGTGTAGTCGGAGCAGCACAGGTAGTACGGCACGGCCGCGTCGTGGATGGCCTGGTAGCTGCCCGGGAAACCGAGTGCGGTGGCCAGGACCGGGGCGTAGAACGCGCCCGGGGTGTTGGCGTCGCCGCGGTAGAAGTGCTCGAACGTGGTCAGGTTGACCAGGTTCGAGTTCACCTGGTCGTTGAGGTTCACGCCCGGCAACGGGCCGGCCGGCAATTTCCACCCCTGCATCCACGGCTGGATCACGGCCTGCCAGTTGTAGCCGGTGTCGATGCTGTGCGCGTCGCGATCGGTCACGCGTACGCCGAACCGGACCGAATCGAAGAAGGTGCTGTCGAATCCGTGCCTGATGTCCGCGCGCCAGGCGATCTCTTCGGCCTCGTTGTCGTCCTGGTGGTCCATCGTGAACGCCCAGTAGTAGTTGCCGAGGTCCGCGGAGAACGTCTCGTCGATGCCGATGACCGGGCGGCCTGCGCCCACGTTGACGTCGATGTAGGGGACGTTGAGGCCCAGGGTGACGGTGGAGTCCAGGGCCCGGGTGTCGGCCTGGATGTACTGGATGTCGGTCGAGAATTCGGTGCGGTCGCCGATCAGCCACTTCAGGCCCGCGGAGAAGTCCCGGGTCCTGGATTCGCGGTGCGAGGCGCGGATGTCGGCGCCCATCGGGATGTTTCCGGTCGAGCGCAGCCGCCCGGAAACGAAGACGTTGCCGTCGAGGTCGTAGGGTTCGCTGGCATCGAGGCGCACCTGCAGCGGATCGTTGTCGAGGAAGATCGCATCCTCGTACCAGAGTTCGTCGTACCTGCTCTGGAAGGCGGTGGCGAACAGTTCCAGGTTCTCGTTCGGGCGCCACTGCATGGCGACGTAGGCGCCCTGGCGCTCGCGCTCGTACTCGAGCGTGCGCCAGTCCGCGCCGCGCGGCAGCCAGAGGTTCTCGCTGGTGCCGTCGCCGTCGAGGTCGGTATTGGCGTTGTTGAAGAACGGACGCACGAACATGCCGTCGGTCCGGGTGGCGAGCTCGGAATGCGCGACGTCGACCAGGATGCCGAACTCGCCGGCGTCGGTGTCCCAGCGGTTGCTGTAGAGGATCGATCCGGATGGCTTGAGCTTGTCGGCGAAGTCGCCGCGGTTGGCGCTGAACGACACGCCCAGCCGGCTTTCCTCGAAGTCGAGCGGCATGAAGGTGCGCAGGTCGACCGTGCCGCCGAGCCCGCCCTCGATCATCTCGGCGGTCTGGTTCTTGTACACGTCCACGCCGGCCATCAGCTCGGACGGCACGTCCTGGAAACTCAGCGCGCGGCCGCCGGAGGCGGAGAAGCTGTCGCGGCCGTTGAGTTCCGAGCGGACCTGGGTGAGGCCGCGCACCTGCACGCCGCCGCCTTCCGCGGAGAAGTGCTCCGGATCGCCGACGGAGAGGAAACGGTCGATGGTGACGCCGGGGATACGCGAAAGCGTCTCGGTGACGCTGCGGTCGGGCAGCGCGCCGATGTCGAGCGCGGTGACCGAATCGACGAAGGTGTCGGCCTCGCGCTTGATGTCCTGGGCGCGATAGACCGAGCCGCGGATGCCGGACACGACCACCGCATCCAGGGTGGTGGCCTCGTCCTGCGCGGGCTCAGCCGGCTCGGCCTGCTGCGCGTGCAGCGGCGCCGAGCACAGGGCGGCCACCGCCAGCGCGAGGGCGCTGCGGCGGAACGAACGGTTGGCTGGGTGTGTTGCGGGCCGGCGGCCCGGGCGACGTTGGTCGAGCGTTGGCATGATGTTCCCCTCCCACGGGCACATGACAAGCGGATCCGGTGTTGCTGCTGGCGGCCTTGGCGGCTCTTGGTGCGACGGCGCCCCGAACTGACAGCGGGGGACAGCGGCGCTGTGGCGGAGCATGGAACGCCCATCCATGCGCTACCAATGAATTTTTGGGTCCGAGCTAGGCGGATCAGGAATACCTGCCGCCGCTGCGCGAAGCCAGGGGCCGAATTCGCGACGTGGAGCGGCCAACACCCGCCCGCGGGCCGCGGGCGCTTTCGCGCGCCGGGGTCAGGCGCCTGGCCGCAGCTCCGGCAGCGGCGGATAGATCCGCCGCGCGGTGTCGCGCAGCGTGTCGAGCATGTGGGTCACGCCCGGCGCCGGCGCCTTGTCGCGTCGGCGGATGATGCCGAAGTACTCCATGCGCACGTCCAGCTCGATCGGCAGGACCTGCATCTGCGCGGTCTGCAGGTAGGGCGCGACGCATTCGGGCGGCAATGCGGCCAGCAGGTCGCTGTGCCGCAGCAGGTGGATGATCACCGGCAGCGATGCGGTCTCGACCAGGTCCCGCGGCGGATGCAGCCCGTGCTGGTGGAACACCGCGTCCAGCCGCGCGCGCAGCACGCTGGCGGCCGGCGGCATGATCCAGCCCTGGTCATGCAGGTCCGCGATGCGCACCTCGCGGCGCGACGCGAGCGGGTGCCCGGCGCGCACGATCACCGCATGCGGCTCGTCGGCCAGCGGCTCGAATTCGAGCTCGGCCGCGCCTTCCGGGTCCATGATGCGGCCGATCACGATGTCCAGCTGTCCGTCCAGCAGGCGCGCCACCAGCGGCCGGCTGTAGTCCATCTCCACCTCGACCAGGATGCCGGGGTAGTCGCGTTTCATCGCGGCCACGGCCTGCGGCACCAGGGTGGTGCCCGGATTGACCACGGTGCCGATCGCCACCTTGCCCAGCCGGCCTTCGCGCAGCGCGGCGATCTCCTCGCCGCCGCGCTCGATCTCCGCCAGGGCCGAGCGCGCCCGCCGCACCATGGCCAGGCCGAAGGCGGTCGGCGCCACCCCGCGCGCGTGGCGCTCGAACAGCGGCACGCCGAGCAACGCTTCCATCTCGGCCAGCAGCTTGGAGGCGGCCGGCTGGGTCATGTTGGCGGCCTCGGCCGCGCGCAGCACCGAGCCGTGGTCGTGCAGTTGCAGCAGCAGCGCCAGATGGCGCGTCTTCAGGCGGGCGACCCCCGATCGGCCCATTGCGGCCTGCACCATGCCGTCGTCTCCTGGATGCTATTCGGCAAGGGAATAGCGTACGCCGAATATTTCATTTGTCGTACATACCCCGCCACGCGAGCCTATGCCCGGCGGCCACGTCCGCCCATCGCACCGGAGCCCCAGATCGTCGACGCCATGGACGACCCCCACCTGCCCTTCCACCCGCCCCTGGTCGCGATCCTGCGCGGCGTGACGCCCGACGCGGTGGTCGCCCACGTCGAGGCGCTGCTGGAGGCCGGCGTCAACGCCATCGAGATCCCGACCGGTTCGCCGGACTGGGCGCGCAGCGTCGCCCTTGCGGTAGCCGCCTGCGGCGAACGCGCACTGGCCGGCGCCGGCACCGTGCTCGAGACCGCGCACCTGGACGCGCTGCAGGCCGCGGGCGGCCGCCTGGTGGTCACTCCCAATGTGCGCCCCGCGCTGATCCGCGAAGCACGCGCGCGCGGATTCACGATCGCGGCCGGTGTCGCCACCGCCAGCGAAGCCTTCGATGCGCTGGAGGCCGGGGCACAGATGCTCAAGCTGTTCCCGGCCTCGGTGTATGGCCCGGCGCTGCCGCGCGCGCTGCGCAGCGTGCTGCCGCCGGTGCCGCTGCTGGCGGTGGGCGGGATCACCGTCGACAACCTCGGCGACTACCTGGCGGCTGGATGCAGCGGCGCGGCCATCGGTGGCGAGCTGTATCGCCCGGGTCAGGCACCGGCGCGGACGCTGGCGAACGCGCGGCGTTTCCTCGTGGCATGGCAGGCGCATTCGCGATGAAGATCACCCGCCTGACCACCTGGCACGCGCCGCCGCGCTGGCTGTTCCTCAAGATCGAGACCGACGAGGGGATCAGCGGCTGGGGCGAGCCCGTGATCGAGGGCCGCGCCGCCACGGTCGAGGCCGCGGTGCATGAACTGGGCGAGCTGCTGGTCGGCCGCGACCCCGCGCACATCAACGACCTGTGGCAGGTGATGTATCGCGGCGGCTTCTACCGCGGCGGTGCGATCCTGATGAGCGCGATCGCCGGCATCGACCAGGCGCTGTGGGACATCAAGGGCAAGGCGCTCGGGGTGCCGGTCTACCAGCTGCTGGGCGGGCGCGTGCGCGATCGCATGAAGACCTACCGCTGGGTCGGCGGCGACCGGCCCGCCGACATCGTCGCGCAGATCCAGGCCCACCGCGCCCTGGGCTTCGACACGTTCAAGTTCAACGGCACCGAGGAACTGAAGCTGATCGACAGTCCGCGCGCGATCGACGCGGCGGTGGCCAGGGTGGCCGCGGTGCGCGAGGCGGTCGGCGAGGCGGTCGACTTCGGCATCGACTTCCACGGCCGGGTCAGCGCGCCGATGGCGCGCATCCTGCTGCGCGAACTGGCCACGCTCAAACCGCTGTTCGTCGAGGAACCGGTGCTGCCCGAGCAGTGGGAGTACTACCGGCCGCTGTCGGAGGCCACGTCGATCCCGCTGGCCGCGGGCGAGCGCATGTATTCGCGCGCCGAGTTCAAGCCGGTGCTGGCTGCGGGCGGACTGGCGCTGCTGCAGCCCGACCTCTCCCACGCCGGCGGCATCACCGAATGCATGAAGATCGCCGCCATGGCCGAGGCGCACGACGTCGGCCTGGCGCCGCACTGCCCGCTGGGGCCGGTGGCGCTGGCGGCGTGCCTGCAGGTGGACTTCACCTGCTGGAATGCGATGCTGCAGGAACAGAGCATCGGCATCCACTACAACCAGGGCGCGGACCTGCTCGACTACGTGCGCAACAAGGACGATTTCCGCTGCGACGCGGACGGCTGCATCGCCGCGCTGCCGGGTCCGGGACTGGGCGTGGAGATCGACGAGGAACTGCTGGCACGCGTGTCCCGCGAACCGCCGCGCTGGCGCAATCCGCTGTGGCGTCACGCCGACGGCAGCGTGGCCGAATGGTGAACACATGAACCAGTTGCAGGGGAGTACCGCCACCGCGGCGCTGGCGATCGACAGCCGCTGCCAGCTCGGCGAAGGCATCGTCTGGGACGGGCGCATGCAGCGGCTGTACTGGACCGACATCCTGTCGTCGCGGCTGTGGATGCACGAACCGGCCAACGGCGCCACGCACCACTGGGCGCTGCCCGAACCGCTGGGCTGCCTGGCCCTGGGCGAAGACGGCCGCCTGCTGCTGGCGCTGGCCAAGTCGATCCGGCTGGCGGGTGCGCCGCAGCCTGACGTGCCGCTCGTGCTGCACACCCTGTGCGCGCTGGAGCCCGGGCAAGGCGCGGCCACGCGCAGCAACGACGGCCGCTGCGACCGCCACGGCAACTTCGTGTTCGGCACCAAGGACGAGACCGGCGCGGATCCACCGCTGGGCCGCTTCTACCAGTTCTCGATCGCGCATGGCCTGCGGCCGTTGCCGCTGCCGCCGGCCGCGATTCCCAACTCGATCTGCTTCTCGCCCGACGGCGGCACCCTGTACTTCTGCGATTCGGTGCAGCCGCGGATCCTGCGTTGCGACTACGACCCGGAGGCCGCCAGCGTCTCCGCGCCGATCGTGTTCGCGCGGGTCGAAGGCGGTGGCGCGCCAGACGGTTCCACCGTCGATGCCGATGGGCACCTGTGGAACGCGCAGTGGGGCGCGGGCCGCGTGGTCCGCTACGCGCCGGACGGGCGCGTCGACCGCGTCGTCGCCATCCCCGCCGGCATGCCCTCGTGCTGCGCGATCGGTGGAATAAATCTGGACACGCTGTACGTGACCACCGCACGCGAGGAGATGGACGCCGCCGCGCTGGCGGCCGCGCCCACCGCCGGCGGGATTTTCGCGCTGTCGCTGGACGGGCTGGCCGGCCTGCCCGAAGCGCGGCTGCGCGGCGCATGATCGCGGTCGACTGGGGCACCACCCACCTGCGCATCTATCGGCTCGATGCCGACGGCACGATGCACAAGCGCGTGCGCAGCGGCCAGGGCACGCTGGCCAGCCGCGGCCGCTTCGGCGAGGTGCTGCGGCACGAGCTCGCCGGCTGGGACGACGGCCCGGTCCTGCTGTGCGGCATGGTCGGCGCGCGCGGCGGCTGGCACGAGATGCCCTACCTCGACTGCCCGGCGGGCATCGACGATCTCGCCCACGGCATGCGCCGCGTGCAGCCGCCGGACTTCGCGGACCGCGAGCTTTGGTTCGTGCCGGGCCTGCGCGACGCCGGCGTGTCCGCGGTGCCCGACGTGATGCGCGGCGAGGAGACCCAGCTGGCGGCCCTGCTCGACACGCTGCCGCGGGGCACGCACTACGTCTGCCTGCCCGGCACGCACAGCAAGTGGGTGACCATCGGCGAGCGCCGCGTGCAGCGCATCCGCAGCTTCATGACCGGCGAGCTCTACGCGCTGCTGCGCGGCCACAGCATCCTCGGGGCGCTGATGGACGACGACGACAGCCGCTTCGACGCCGACGCCTTCGATGCGGGCCTGCGCCGCAGCGGCGACGCCGGCGGCCTCGCGCACCAGCTGTTCGGCGTGCGCACCACCGGTCTGTCGGGCCGGTTCGGCAGCCAGGCCCTGTCTTCCTACCTGTCGGGCCTGCTGGTGGGGCATGAGCTGCACGGCGGGCTGGCGGACGGCGCCGTGCGCCCGCGACTGGTGCACCTGGTCGGCAGCGAACGCCTGGTCGATCTCTATGCGCGCGGCCTTGCCGCCTCCGGCGTGGCGGTGCAGCGCCATTCCGAAGACCTGGCCGCGCACGGCCTGCACGCGCTCTGGGAGCGGCGCCTGCCGCTCGCGGCCAGCGTCTGAAGCACGCGAAGGAACGGGCCATGCGCGCTCGCATCGCACGGATCGCGGTCGCCCTGCTGTCCAGTTTGCTGGCCACACTGGCCTGCGCGGGCGAGGCGCGTTTCACCTCCGTGGACTATCGCGGCGACGACGGCGGCGCCGTCCCCACCGGCGCGCAATACCGCAATCCGGTCGTCGCCGGCTTCCATCCCGACCCGTCCACGATCCGCGTCGGCGACGACTTCTACCTGGTCACCTCGAGCTTCGGCTACTACCCCGGCCTGCCGCTGTTCCACAGCACCGACCTGGTGTCGTGGCGGCAGATCGGCAATGCGATCGACCGGGCCAGGCAGATGCCCTACGGCGATGGCGAGGAACTGACCCGCGGCCTGTTCGCAGCCACGCTCAGCCACGACGGGCGCCGTTTCTACATCGCCAACACCTGCTTCTACTGCCCGGGCCGCGGCATCGGCAACTTCGTCATCACCGCCGACGATCCGGCCGGTCCCTGGTCGGACCCGGCCTGGCTGGGCAACGAGGGCATCGATCCGTCGCTGTTCTTCGATCGCGACGGCCGCGCCTGGCTGGTCAGCAACGGCATGCCCGACGGCCCGATGCGCTACGAAGGACACCGCGCGATCTGGATCCAGCAGTTCGACGCCGACACGCTGTCGCTGACCGGCCCGCGCATCCAGCTGGTGGATGCCGGCGTGGACCCGGCCAGCCATCCCGAACACGTCGAAGGCCCGCACGTGTTCCGGCGCGGCGACTGGTACTACCTCACCGCGGCCGAGGGCGGCACCGGCGAGCAGCATGCGCAGATGATCTGGCGCAGCCGCAGCGTCACCGGTCCGTACGCGGCGTGGGCGGGCAATCCGATCCTGACCCAGCGCGACCTCGATCCGGCGCGCGACGCGCCGGTCACGTCCGCCGGCCATGCGCAGTTCGTGCAGCTCGCCGACGGCACGTGGTGGGCGGTGTTCCTGGCTACCCGCCCCTATCGCGGCAACCAGTACAACCTCGGGCGAGAGACCTTCTTGCTGCCGGTGCAGTGGCGCGACGACTGGCCCGTGATCCTGCCGCGCGGCGCGCGCGTGCCGCTGGTGGCCGGGCGCCCGTCGTTGCCGCGCAGCGCGCAGCCGCTGCCCACCAGCGGGCCGATGGCGTGGACCGAAACCTTCCGCGCCGACACGCTGCCGCATGCCTGGCTGATGCTCGATCCGCCGAAGCAGGCCTGGTTCGCGACCGGCGAGGACGGCCTGCGCATCACTCCGTCGTCGACGCCGCTCGGCGGCCACGGCACCGGAAGCGGACGACCCACGTACATCGGACGCCGGCTGCAGCACCACCGCGCGACCATCGCCGCCACGCTCGACACCGGCGCGCTCGACGCGGGCGAACTGGCCGGGCTGGCGCTGCTGCAGGACGAACGCCATCACTACGTCGCCGCCATCGAGCGCGAGGAGGATGGCGCCTCGCTGGTCCTGCTGCGACGTGCCGGTCAGGACGATCCACTGCAGGGGCGCGAACTCGCGCGCATCGCGCTGGCCGAGTTGCCGGACCGGCTGTCGCTGCGCCTGCGCCTGGACGCCCCCCGCCTGGACGTCGACTACGCACTGACGCCCGGCGACTGGCGGCTGCTGGCCGCGGATCTGGATGCCAGCCTGCTCACCGTCGACATCGCCGGCGGCTTCATCGGCAACACATTCGGGCCGTATGCGGTGAAGCGTTGATCGCACCGCCGTGGGCAACGCCCCGGCGGGCACCAGGCTGACGCCGCCTCACCCGGCGCAGGGCGTCAGGAGCGTGGGCCATCGCGCGGCGCTCACAGCGGTGCAGCCGCAGACAGGACAGCGTTTTTCCAGGCGCGTGCTTGCCGCATGCTGGCGGCGCAAACCAGGCGCGCTGGCTTCACATTTCCTGTACGCCGGGTCCTCCGATCGCCGCTAGATTCGATCGGCGCGCCGCCGGATCCGGACGCTGGTCCCGTGCGGATCGATGGAGTGGCGTCCGGCCGTGGTTGCGCGCAGGACGCGATACGGAGGCCACGGCGGGCCTGCCCGCCGTCGCAAATCCTTCTGTCGACAGGAGAAATCCATGCACAAGTACGCCCGCTTCGGCGCGATGATCGCCACCTCGACCCTGGTCATGTTCGCGCTGATGTACCTGCACACCTACGCGCCGGGACACGTGTTCTTCTCCGAGACCCGTGCGTACATGGCGCTGATCATGGGCGCGTCGATGGCGGTGGTGATGCTGCTGTTCATGCTGCACATGTACGAGGACCGCCGGAAGAACCTGTTGATCATCGTCGGCGCCGCGCTCGTGTTCGGCGGCGCGCTGTGGCTGGTGCGCAGCCAGCGCACGGTGGACGACGTGTCCTACATGCGCGCGATGATTCCGCACCACTCTATCGCCATCCTGACCAGCGAACGCGCGCAGATCCGGGATCCGCGCGTCCGCGCGCTGGCCGACGGGATCATCGAGGCGCAGCGGCGCGAGATCGACGAGATGAAGCGGCTGATCGACGAGCTGGAAGGTTCACGACGGTGAAGCCGGCAGCCGGCCCGCGCATCCGCCGCGTGCCCATGTCGCCGGCCCGCCTTTTCGGGCGGCGCTTCAGGACCCGCTTCTCCCGCACGGCGGGAGAGCAGGCACGTGAGTACCGCTACATCCCCGCGTAGCTCGGCCCGCCGCCGCCCTGCGGCGCCACCCACACGATGTTCTGGGTCGGGTCCTTGATGTCGCAGGTCTTGCAGTGCACGCAGTTGGCGAAGTTGATCTGCAGGCGCGTGTCCGCGCCTTCGCCGACGAACTCGTACACCGCCGCGGGGCAGTAGCGCGCCTCAGGCCCGGCGTACG